>DMPQ01000100.1 GCA_003455945.1 Planctomycetaceae bacterium | reverse complement strand
CGCCGCCGAACTTCTTCACGCCACGTCGCTGGGCATTCGAGTCGCGTCCGTTGCGGCTGGAGCCCTGACCCTTCTTATGTGCCATCTCTCGATTCCTCGTGCTCGGATCCGTCGACCAAGTCGAGGATTCTAGCGATACGACCAAAAGGCATCAAGCCGGTCGTTGAACTCGAAGTGACTTCCCTTCTTTCGCCAGAACCGCGGCGCGAGAGTCACCTCGAGATCGACCGACTCGCCGTTGCGACTGGCCGAAACGAGCCAGCGGTTGCCGGGGATCGAGACGGTGGCCGAGGCGCTCGACAGGTCGTAGCCGAGCGGCTCGAGCGCGGCGACCAGCGGAGCCGGAATCGTGCCCGCTTCGAGCTCCGCTCCTTCGGCCGGATCGAAGTTCCGATCGGTCGTGGTGTCGACCTTCACGAGCGGCACTCCGACATTCAGCTGAACGTCGTACCGAGCCACCGCCAGTTGCGGGCCCGGCAGCTCATAGAAGGTCAGGATCTCACGCTGCTCCTGAACGTCGTCGACCAACGGCACGCCGGTCCGAATCCGATCCCGCGTCTCGTCGATCTCGTCACCCGGTCGGTAGAAGTTCAGGTTCAGCGTCTTGTACGAGAACTGCTTGCCGGCCGGAGTCTGCTTGACGTCGAAGGCGTTGGTCAACCCCTGGATCTGCACCGAGACATAGTCGGTTCGCGGGTCGACATCCTCCCACGTCGCCACGCCCCAGATTTCCCGGTCGGCGCTCGGCGCCTCGCCGTTGCGGCTGTAGAGCGGCTCGGTCGAGATCGCGACCGAATCGAGCAGCGGCTGATTCGGATCCTCGATCTGCTGAATCTGGCGAGCCGCCGTCGGCATCACGCGATCCAGGTATTCCTTGACCGTGACGTTGCCGGTGATCGGATCGACCACGGCGGCACGAAGGGAAAACGCGGGGAACAGGCGGATCTCATCGAGCGAACTCAGATCGACTCGCTCGAGCGTCGGCTGGTAGCTGACTCGCCCCTGAGCGTCGGTTCGCTCCTGATTCTGAAGCACTTGGCCGTCGAAACGGATCCGGTAGACCAGGTACCAGACCACCTTGCGCTGCATCTTGCCGCTCGGCTGAGGCACGTCGACCTCGGCATGGCGGAGCGGCAGGTACGAGAACTCGACTCCCCAGATGTCGCGGCGAAAGACGACCGACGACGCGCGAACCGCGCCGGTATCCGAGACGGGGCCGAACTGAGGCTGAAACGCCTCGAATTCCAGGTCCGGAAGCGGCTCGCTGGGGCCCACCGCCTCCTCGGGACGCCGGTCGGGCGCGACGACTCGCAGCACGCCCGGAGCGAGCGGACGAGGGGACGCGATCGTGGCGTCGCCATCCGGCAAGGTCGCCTCTTGAGCGACGGCTCCCAGCCCCGATACGCCGACGACGGCTCCGCACACCAACATCAATCGCAGCAGCTTCCGCATCGGGAATCCTTGGCAGACGAGAAGGGGGCGGTTCGGACCGGCCGCCGACAAGACGAGGTTCAGTATAGTTACGCGTTTTTTCCAGGGTCAAGCTTCACCCTAGTCTCCCTGAATTGACGGCCCCATCGCGGCTCGTTCCCCCTCGTCAGGATCGTGACGACCGCCCCGATCCTGCGTTCGAGGCGCGTGAGCGCAAGGCGATCGGCCCTCGCGCGACCGGAAGGGTGGCGACTCTTCCTTCCGGTTTCGAGAGGTCGACACGAGGACGATCGCTCGGCGTGCCCCCTCGAGTCCGGCGACGTTCGCTCCGAGCGAGCCGGTCGACGGAACGAGGAACGAGCGTGCTTGACGCCGCGGTCGGGAACCGCCACAAGGAACATTGGGGCTTGAAGCAGACCGAGAGGGCGGAGTACCTCGGGTCGTGGGCCCACCGGTTCCTCGGGGCGACCTCTCCCTGATCGATCCTCGAGCCCGAGGCTCTCGCATGAACTTCCTGGTCGACACGGCGATCCTGACCGGCAGCGTTCTGCTGTTGCTCGGAGTCCTGTCGAACAAGATCTCGGCCCGCTTGGGCATGCCGGCTCTCGCCACCTTCTTGGGACTCGGCATGCTCGCCGGATCCGAGGGGATCGGCGGAATCGAGTTCGAGGACTATTCGCTCGCGAACGCGGTCGGCACGGTGGTCCTGGCGATCATCCTGTTTGCCGGCGGGCTCGGCACGCCGATCTCGGCGGTGCGCGATACCTGGCGGCGAGCCGGTCTGCTCGCGTCGGTCGGCGTGCTGCTGACCGCGGTGATCACCGGCGGCGCGGCGTCGTGGATTCTCGGTCTGCCGATCGGCCAGGGGATGTTGCTCGGCAGCATCGTCGGTTCGACCGACGCATCGGCCGTCTTCTCGGTGTTGCGAGCCGGAGGGGTTCATATCCGCCGCTCGCTCGCCGACACGCTCGAAGTCGAAAGCGGTTCGAATGACCCGATGGCGATCTTCATGACGGTCGGGATGGTGCAGATCCTCTCGGGCAAGGTGACGTCGATCGTCGACCTTTCGATGCTGCTGGTGAACCAGGTGGTGCTCGGCATCGCCGTCGGTCTGGCGGTCGGATTCGGTGCGGTCTGGACGCTCAAGAACATCCGCCTGGAGGTTGCCGGGCTCTATCCGATCATGGCGATCGCCTTCGGGCTGATCTCGTACGGACTGGCGGCGGACTTCGGCGGGAGCGGCTTTCTCGCGACCTATCTGACGGGGATCGTGATCGGCAATCACCAGACGCCGTTCCTGCGAGGCATTCAGGCGTTTCACGACGCGACCGCTTGGCTCGGCCAGATCCTGATGTTCATCCTGCTCGGGCTGCTGAGCTTTCCGAGTCGCCTGGCGGAGGTCTGGGTCGAGGGATTGTCGATCGCCGCCGTGCTGATGTTCGTCGCGCGACCGATCTCGGTCTTCCTGTGTCTGATCGGGTCGCGATTCGACTTCCGCGAACAGCTGCTCCTGTCGTGGGTCGGTCTCAAGGGGGCCGTTCCGATCACGCTCGCGATCTTTCCGCTGATGGCCAACATCGAAGGGGCTTCGACGATCTTCAATGTCGTCTTCTTCGTCGTGCTGATCTCGGCCGTCCTGCAGGGCTCGACGCTCAAGCCGGTCGCCAAGGGGCTCGGGCTCGATGTGGCTCCGCGGCGCGAGCCGCCGGTGACGCTCGAAATCAGCTCGCTGTACGACGTCGACGCCGACATCGTCGATTACTACATCGAGCCCGAGACGATGGCGGCGGGCAAGGCGATCCGCGATCTCGCGTTGCCGAGCGACGTCGTCATCGCGCTGATCGTGCGGAATCACGAGAGTCGGCTGCCGAAGGGGAGCTTTCGGATCGAGGCAGGAGATCACGTGATCGTCGTCGTCCACCGGGACGTCCGACGGGCGGTCGATCGGATCTTCTCCCGTTCGCAGCGGGCGGTGAGCGGCGAAACGCCGCAAGCCGAGGTCGAGTTCCCGCTGCGGACCCGAGTCCGGGTCGGAGATGTCGAGGAGGCGTACGACCTCCGACTGGGCGGTGAATCCGATCTGACGCTCGAGGAGTGGCTCAAACGTCATTCCGATAAGGAACGCTTCGAACTCGGCCAGGCGATCGATGCCGACCAGGTCCGCTTTCGCGTCCGCGAGCTCTCGTCGGACGGCGAGCTGACCACCGTCAGCATGCGACTGAAGCCGAAGCCCACCGGTACCGCGCCGCCGTTGCCGTCCGAGAAGCCTCGTTCCGCGTCGTCCGACCGACTCGCTACCGAGTCGCCGGGGGCCGAGACGATCGAAACGCCGCCGGGCGATCGATCGTCGACCGAATCGGCTCCCCCTGCCGCCGACACCGACTCGCCGCGCCCCGCCTGAGCTGTCGTTTCGGCTCCTGCTCGCTGCGAAGAGCTCGGCGAACCGAGTCGCAAGGTTCGGATCGTCGATTTTCCGCATTCTCCCTGACGCCTTCCGGCTCGATCCTGCGCTGACGATCCGGGAGGATGTCGACGCCATGGACGAGGAACTTTCGGTGCTGCTCGAGTCGGCGGCGGCCGGAGATCGGCTTGCGGCGGCGGCGATCCTGCCGAGGGTCTACGACGAACTGCGTCGAATGGCGGCCGCGCGGATGGCTCGGGAATCGTCCGCTCATACGCTGGACGGCACGGCGCTGGTTCATGAGGCCTACCTGCGTCTGATCGGTGACCAGGATCGACCACGATGGCAGGGGCGTCGGCATTTCTTCGGCGCCGCCGCCGAAGCGATGCGACGGATCCTTGTCGATCACGCGCGGCGACGCGGGGCGGCGAAACGCGGAGGGGATCGCGAACGACACGCGGGAGAGTTCGATCCGGCTGCAGCGGTCGAGGACGAACGCCTGCTGATGCTCGACGAAGGGTTGCAGCGCCTGGCGGCCGAACGACCGGACGTCGCGGAGTTGATCCGTCTGAGGTTCTTCGTCGGCATGACGATTCCTCGAGCGGCCGAGACGCTCGGCATCGCGCCGCGGACCGCCGACGGCTGGTGGGCCTACGGTCGAGCCTGGTTGGCGGCCGATCTGCGGGACGACTGAGTCGAGATCAGGCTCACACGATCCCGATCCAAGGCGATCGTGAACCTGAGACCACCGATCCGAACGAGCGGAACGAGTTGCCGACGGGGGGCGACAGTGATGTCCGAAGAAGAACGCTTCGAGCGGCTGGCAAGCCTGACGATCGAAGAACGCGAGCGAGAACTGGCCGATCTCGAACGAAGCGACCCGATGGCGGCTCGTCGACTGAGACGATTGCTCGAGGGGAGCGAGCGAAGTCATCTGCTCGATCGCCCGCCGACTCCCGACGAACTCCGGCAGGCGCTCGACGCGCCGCGCTCTCCTGTCGTCTCGCCGAGCGACGATTTCGTGATCGACCGGACGATCGAGGTCTTGCGAGTCGAGCGCCCGGGTGCGGTGATCGGACCCTACGAGCTCGAAGAGCCGTTGGGTGAAGGAGGAATGGGGACCGTCTGGGTCGCGAAGCAGCGCGAACCGGTACGGCGGCGGGTGGCGCTTAAGCTGATCAAGCAGGGGATGGATTCGCGCGAGATCCTGGCTCGTTTCGAGCACGAGCGTCAGGCGCTGGCGGTGATGGAGCACCCGAACATCGCCAAGGTCTTCGATGCCGGACGGACTCCGAGCGGTCATCCGTACTTCGCGATGGAGCTGGTGAACGGACTGCCGCTCACGAAGTACTGCGACGAGGCGAAGCTGTCGACTCCCGAGCGACTGGACCTGTTCGCTCAGATCTGCTCGGCCGTGCAGCATGCGCATCAGAAAGGGGTGATCCACCGCGATCTGAAGCCGGCGAACATTCTGGTGACGGTCATCGACGGGCGGCCGGTTCCCAAAGTGATCGACTTCGGCGTCGCCAAGGTGCTGGCCGGCAATTCGATCGAAGGGGCGACGATGACTCGCTTCGGCGCCGTCGTCGGCACGCTCGAGTACATGGCTCCCGAACAGGCCGGCTACTCGGGGAACGACATCGACACTCGCGCCGACATCTATGCGCTCGGCGTCATCCTGTACGAACTGCTGTCGGGGATGAAGCCGTTCGACGGCCAGCGTCTCAGACAGGCGGCGATCGACGAGATGCTCCGGATCATTCGCGAGGAGGAGCCGAGCAAGCCGTCGACACGACTTTCGTCGTCCGACGCGAGGCCGACGATCGCAGCGGCGCGACGTTCGGATCCGGCCAAACTGGCGCGACTCCTGCGCGGAGACCTCGACTGGATCGTGCTCAAGTGCCTCGAAAAGGATCGCAATCGACGCTACGAGACGGCCAATCAGTTGGCGATGGAGGTCCGGCGCTACCTGGCCGACGAACCGGTCCTCGCCGGTCCGCCGACCGCCGGCTATCTGCTCGGCAAGTTCCTGCGGCGCAACCGTCGCCAGGTGACGGTCGCGGTCGGTCTGCTGCTGTCCCTGGCGATCGGTCTGATCGCCAGTCTGTGGCAGATGAACCGCGCGATCCGCGCCGAACGTCAGGCGGTCGCAGCGAGGAACGAGGAGCAGCGGCTGCGCGGCGAAGCGGAGCAGGAACGCGAGCGGGCCGAGCGGAACGAAGCCAAGGCGATCGCGGCGCGCCGTCAGGCGATCGAGTCGCTCGATACGGTGACCGGCGATGTCGTCCGATCGCTCCTCTCCCAATCGCCGCGGTTGACCGACGAGCAGCTCGCCTTCACCGATCGCGTCCTGAAGATCTACGAACGACTGGCTGAAATCGACGACGACCGGAGGGCCGGAGCCGATCTGAAGACCGGCGGCTACTGGCGGATCACCGAACTGCAGATGCGGATGGGCGACTACGACTCGGCCGAACGCTCGCTGGGGCGACTGCTGGCGACGCTCCGTGAACGAACGATCGATCCGACTCGCGATCTCGACACCCGAGTCGAGATCGTCTGGGCCATGCGTAACCGAGCCGAGTCGCTGTTCCATCTCGGTCGCCAATCGGAGGCGATCGAACTGACCGAGAACGCGCTGGCCGAGGCGGAAGGGATTCGCCGCGACTTTCCGGACGATTCGCGAAGTCATGCCGTCGTCATGGCGATTCGTTGGGACCTGGCTCGCCGACTGGACGAGCTCGGGCCGAGCGAAACGACGGTGGCGCGGCTACGACGCCTCTTGGACGATTGTCGACTCGCGTTGGCCGAGAAGCCGGACGATCTCGAACCTCGCATCCTGATGGCCGAGGTTTCGGAACGGATGGGAATCGTCCTGATGAAGCTCGAGCGCGGTGAGGAAGCGGAGCAGTCGCTTCGGCAAGCTGCCGACATCGTGCAGGAACTGCAGGGGGGGAAGTTCCCCGATGTTTCGTGTTTGCAGTACGACGATGATGCGATCCATCGATCGCTCGGCGATGTCCTGATGCAGAACGATCACCCCGAGGAAGCGGTCGACGCCTACACCCGATCGCTGGAAGCTTCACAGCGACGAGCTGCGCGAGGCGAAATACGACACTTCGGCGGTGAAAATCTGTGGCAGAACCGGGCCGCGTCTCACCAACGACGTGCCAAGGCTTACGAGCGTCTCGGACGGCTGTCCGACGGAGTGCAGGATCTGCGATCGGCGCTGGCCGACATCGAGCGATGGCGCGAGTCGGTCGGAGACGAACCGGAATCGATTCGGCTGCGTGCCTGGTGGCTGGACGATCTGGCCCGAATGATCTCGTCGGGCGGAGGGAGCGACGACGAGCTGATCGAGACGTTGCAGACTCTCGCGGACTACCGCGAAACGCACCTCGAACTTCTCGAACCGCAAGCCGACTATCTCCGAACGATCGCCGCCTACCGTGAACTGGCGGCCGATCTGCTGACGAAGCAGGCACGATACGACGAGGCAGCGGCGCTGCTCGTCCGAGCCGGTGAGACGCGACGACGCATGCTCGACGAAGCCTCCGAAGCGGAACGTCCGGAGCATCGGGTGGCGATCGCCGAAGGAAGGCGGATGTTGTCGCTCGTGCTGCGTTCGGCGAAGCGATCGGCCGAGGCGGAGCAGGAACTGGCTAAGTCGCTCGAGATGTTCGATCAGCTGGCGCTCGAACTTTCGGGACAGGCCGAACAGGAAGCCGAACGGGACGACGTCCTCCAGCGAGCGGCTCGCACGCGACATGACGACGGAGACCGTCTGGTCAGCGAGAAGCGACTCGACGAGGCGATCGTTCGATTTACCGAAGCGCTGACGATTCGCGACGAGCGGCTGCTTGCCCGACCGGATGATCTCGGAAGGGCCGAAGAGGTGGCTTGGAGTCGTCGCAATCGAGGGCGGGTCCTGCTCGAGTTGCGGCGGACCGACGAGGGGATCGCCGACTTTCGCGCTGCCGTTGCCGCCTTCGATGGGATCGCTCCGGCAGACGACCGTCGAGTCGGTTTTCTCGAGAGTCTGGCGCACGAGTACGACCAGTTTTCCGAGGGGAGGCTGAGAACTCAGGGGTATCGCTTCGAAGCGCGACGGGTCTTCGGAGAAGTGAGGGAGTTGCGTCGTCGTCTGTGTCGAGAACGTCCCGAATCGCCGCGGTTCGTCATGCAGCAGGCGTGGAGTGTCCACAATCTCTGTCAGACGCTGGCCGACGAGGGGAAGGGGGAGGAAGCAGCGGCGATGGGTCTCGAGGTCGAGCCGATCGTCGAGCAGCTGATGGCCTGGCCCGAAGCCGATCGCGAAACGCTGCTCAATCTGAGCGATACGGTGCTTAAGATCGGTTATCGGTTGTCTCAGATCGGCCAGCCGGAAGCGTCGCTTGCGATCGACGATCAGCTGCTCGCACTTCGGTCGGCGCTGTCGGACCGCTTTCCTGACGACGATCACCTGCATCGACTGGTGGCGTGGGCTCATCAGCACCGCGGCACGATGCTTGTCGTGCTGCAACGGAACGACGAGGGGACCGAAGCGTTTCGTGCGGCGATGATGTCGTCGCTCGAGGCGATGCGAGTCGCGAAGTACTCACGGCCATCGGTGCTCGATGCGGATCGTCTGATTGCCGTGACCTGCACGACCCTCGAGTCGGCCGGACTGATCCGCGAACTGGTCGAGTTCGCGGAAGCGTACGATCGTCAGGTCACCGAGCTGAACGATCGCTCGCTGCCGATCGACGGCGAAATCATCGGCTTGCTGGGAATCGGTCTCTATCGCCTCGGTCGGCTGACCGAGGCCGATCCGACGCTGGAGCGCGCGATCGGACTTCTCGAAGCCCGCGATCCCAACGACTGGCGAGCGTGGTACTGTCGCAGTCTGCGCGGGAGCGTGCTGCTCGATCTGGGGCGACGGGACCAGGCGACCGTGTTACTGACGGAAGGATATCGCGGCGTGTCGGATCGCCGCGCCTCGATTAACCCCAAGCACATCCATCGTCTGCAGCATGCCGCAGATCTGCTGAAACGACTCGACGATCCGAACGCCGCGTCGGGCGAGGCACGCGGGGAGACGAACGACGACTTCGGCGAAGAAGGACCCACGAAGGCGGATCGGCCGACCGGCGAACCGCCGGGAGCACCGAAGGATCGAGCGCCGAGTCCCCAGTCGCCTCGCGAGGAGCGGTGATGAGCGACGAGCCCGATCCGCTCGAAGCGGTCTATGACGAACTGCGCCGCTTGGCGGCTCGCCGCATGGCGAGCGAATCGGCGGGACATTCGCTCAGCCCGACCGCGCTCGTTCATGAAGCCTGGGCGCGACTCGCCGCCGGCTCGGTCGTCTGGAACGACCGGAACCACTTCCTGCGGCTGGCCGCCGTCTGCATGCGCCGGATCCTGGTCGATCATGCACGGCGCCGCGGCGCGGCGAAACGCGGCGGTGGAACGCCAGGAGAAACGCTCGACGATGTCGCCCAGCCGGAGCGGAGCGAGGAACTCCTGGCGTTGGACGAGGCGCTCGGCGACATGGCGCTCGAACGCCCCGATCACGCGCGGTTGGTCGAGTTGCGATTCTTCGGCGGCCTGTCGTCCGACGAAGCGGCTCAGGCACTCGGCGTCTCGGCCTCGACCGCCGATCGGATGTGGCGGTACGCCCGCGGCTGGCTCCAGATCCGGATCGCGGGAGACATTACCGGCGACGCGGGGAACTGAGGCCCGTTTCCCTGCGGTACCCGCGAGAAGAAATTTCGGGAAAGGTGTTGCGCGATCTCTCGATCGCTTTCGCATGTCGTCGAGAAGGGAACGACCTCCGGCTCGGCAGGTTGCCGAGCGGCTCGATCCCCGCAGCGCGCATCTCGGGAGTCGATCTGATGAATCGAACTTCGTGGCGAAGCGGAATGCTCGGACTGGTGCTGGTCATGGCCATGGGAGAGGCCACCTCGGTCCGCGCCGCCGGTCCGATAAGGTCGGTCGCTTCGGTCGCGGCGGCGACCTCCGACGACTGGGCGTTCTTCGATCTCGCCAGCTTCGTTCGCTCGCTCTTCGGGGGCCGGGCGATCAATCCGCAGCCTCTGCCGCCGGGACGCGCCGGAGCGATCAACCCGCAGCCGCTTCCGCCGGGACGCGCCGGTGCNNAAGCCGCTGCCGCCGGGACGAGCCGGTGCCATCAATCCGCAGCCGCTGCCGCCGGGATCGCCCGGCATTCGCTGAACGACTTCGCCTTCGCGACCGCAGCGTCGCGCTCGTCGATCGGCCGCGGGGTTGCAGGGGGCACCTCCTCGCTCCGCGGCTTGGGGCCCTCGATCGACAGCTTCTACGACGCGACTCAGGCTCGCGCCGAACCGGTCAGACGCTCGAGGTCGTCGAAGTACTCGGGATAGGTCTTCGACGTGCATTCCGGGTCGAGGATCGTGACGTCCGCGACTCGCAGGCCGACGAGTGCCAACGACATCGCCATCCGGTGATCGCCGTAGGTCCGAAGTGCAGCGCCGCGCAGCGGACGAGGCATGATCGTCAGGCCGTCCTCGTGCTCTTCGACCTCGGCTCCCAGACGTCGCAGTTCGGTCGCCAAGTCGCCGATCCGATCGGTCTCCTTGTGCCGATTGTGAGCGACGCCGCGAACCCGAGTCGGTCCGTCGGCGAACAGAGCGACCGCCGCCAGCGTCTGGACCGTATCGCTGATCGCGTTCATGTCGACGTCGATGCCGGTCAGCTTGCCGCCGACGACCGTGATCCGATCGTCGTGCCGCTCGACCGTGCACCCCATCCGCTCCAGGACGTCGACGAACCGGACATCTCCCTGCAGCGCCGACGGCCCTAGCCCCTCGACCGTCACGCGCCCGCCGGTGATCGCCGCGGCACCCCAGAAGTAGCTCGCCGCCGAGGCGTCCGGCTCGATCGACTCGCTTCGTCCGACATAATGCCGGGTGTTCGAGACGACGAACGAATCGCCCGACGGCGCGACCGCCACTTCGGCTCCGAATCGTCGCATCACCGCCAACGTCATCTCGATGTAGGGGCGCGAGACGAGCGAGCCGACGACACGGATCGTCAGCGGCCCCGAGGCGTACGGCGCGGCGAGGAGCAATCCGCTCAGGAACTGACTCGAAACGCTCCCCGCGACCTCCGTCGCGCCGCCGGGAAGTCCGTCGGCTTCGATCCGGACCGGAGGGCATCCGCCGGGACTGAGTGCCTCGGCCGAGACCGACAATTGCCGGAGCGCTTCGATCAGATCGCCGATCGGACGCTGTCGCATCCGCTCGACGCCGTCGAGCACGAATCGACCATGACCGAGCGCGACCATCGCGGCGAGAAACCGGATCGTCGTCCCGCTGTTGGCCACGTGCAGATCGGCCGAGGTAGCGGGAATCGAGCCGCTGCAGCCGCGCACGATCGCGGTGCGCGCCAGCGGATCATGAGCGACCGATATTCCGAGCCGCCCGAGCGAGTCGATCATGACTCGCGTGTCCTCGCTGTCGAGCACCCCGTCCAGATGCGACTCGCCGGACGCCAGCGCCGCACAGACGAGGGCTCGATTGGTCAGGCTCTTCGAACCGGGAGGGCGGATCGATCCGACGATCGGACCGCACGGGATGATGTCGATCGATTCGCGTCGCGTCACTTCGTCGAGAACTTCCAGAGAGCGTTATCGGTACGGACGAAGAGCGCATCGCCGGCGGCGGCCGGGCTCGCCAGGATCGGCGCTCCCAGATCGTACTCCGCGACGTTCTCGCTGTTCGCTCCGTCCAGTCGGACGATGATCGCCATGCCAGCTTCGCTGAACGCGTACAGGTGGTCTCCCGAAACGACCGGCGTCGACCAGAAGCTCCCGCCGACGCGCGCCTGCCACGCCCGCTCGCCGGTCGACAGATCGACTCCGGTCAGCACGCCGCTGCTCGAGAGNNCCGAGAACGACGCTCGACGAGATCGAACTTCCGGCTCCCGGACGATCCCAGGCAACGGTCCCGTCATCGGCGCGATAGGCGGTCGCTCCCTTGCGGCTGACGACCAACGCGTAGTCGACCTCGCCGCTGCGGAAGGCGATCGGCGATCCCCAGTTCGCTTCGGCCGCTCGCTCGTGGCGCCAACGCGTCTCGCCGGTTCGCTTGTCGATTCCGGCGACGAACGAGTCCCCTTGATTCTCGATCTGCACGACGACCACATCCACGGCGAGCACCGGCGACGAGGCCATGCCGACGTCGTTCGCCGCCTTGGGATAGTCGTACGTCAGACCGCGGTACCAGATCAGATCGCCGTCGACCGACAGACAGGCGAGATCGTTGCTCGAAAAGAAGGCGTAGACCCGTTCGCCGTCCGAGACGGGAGTCGGAGCCGCGTTGGAACTGCTCGGGTGCGAGAACGGCCGCCCTGTCGCATCGAACCGACGGGTCCAAAGCCGCTCGCCCGTCTCGGCCGAGTAGGCATCGACGTAGATCCGGTCCTCCTGCCGCCCCTCGCCGCCGCTCGACGTCACGATGACTCGGCCGTCGACGACGATCGGACTCGAAGGCCCTCGCCCCGGCAGATCGACGCGCCACGCGACATTCTTGTCCGGCCCCCACTCGGTCGGCAGCTTCTCGGTCGCCGCATTCCCGGCGAAGTCGGGGCCGCGGAACTGCAACCAGTCCGAAGCGACCACGGCCGCCGTGGGGAACGCCGCACCAAGCAGCGCGACCGAGACGAAACGCCAGGGACGGCGAACGGACAGGAAGCTCGATCGATCGGATCGCATCGGAGCAGGTCTCCTCGGATCGGTCAGCAGTCGGATGATGGTCGAACGGAATGACTGGCGCGAGTCGCTGGCGGACGGAGTCGTTGGCGGACGGAGTCGCTCGCAGACAAGGACGCTCGAAATCGGTGTCGCAAGTCAACCTCGTCGCGAGCGATCGAGCGACTTGCTCGTCCCCTTACTCGGGCAGACGAATCGCCTTGCCGCTGGCATCGCACAGTCGGAGCTGGAAGTTCCAATCCTGGGCCCACGAGTCGGTCTGTTCGTTCTGGCAGATCTTCAACAGGATCGTGTTCTTCCCCGGATTCAGCGTCACGGTGGCGCGGTGCTGGTCGATCGCGTTCCCCGCGTGATAGACGTGATTCGAGATCACCTGCTGACCGTTGACGAAGACCTGGTTGCCGTTGGGAGTCCCCAGACGGATGTCGAGCGTCGTCGGTTCGTCGACCTCGACGGTCGTGAACGCATACGCGACCGCTCCCATGTGCTTGCCGATCGCCACGTTCAGATCGACGACGCCGAGAGGCAGACTCGAGGCGTGGTCGATCCACGAGACGACTCCTTCCTTGCCGTCGAGCGACGCCGCGAGGTCGATCGACTTTTCCGGAGCATAGACCGCGGCAAAGCCGATCTTCTCCCGGTTGTCGAACGGGCCGATCAGATGCCAGCGGGTGATGAAGCCGTAGTGCGCCGTCAGATCGACCGGGCTCCCGAGCTTCTCGAGGGCGTCGGCGATCGCGTTGATCTGATCGGGATTCCGAGCTGCTTGGAGCAGCCCTTCGTAGGCCGACGAGCCTTCTTCGTTCTTGCCCGACTTGACCATTTCGGCCGCCTCCTTCATCCCGCGCTCGATCGCCATGAATCGGAGCGGCAGGCAGGGATCGTCTCGGAAGTTCGGAACCGTCTCGCGAAACTCCGGCTGTCGATCGACGATCAGGTCGAACGCCAATAGCCGCGCGGCATCTCCTTGCGTTCGGTCGTCGAGAAACCGCTTCAGTTCCTCGACCGGCACCCCTTGCGGATCGCGATCGGCACTCGCTTCGACCGCGGCGCGGAACCAGTTGGCGGAAAGCGGCGTTACCTCTCCCATCATCGACAGGACCTGAGGGATCCGGCTGGACGGCAGGCGAGAGAGAGCCGCGACCGCTTCGCTCGCTTCCCGATGCCCCTCGCCGAATCGGTCGACCTCTCGCACCGACCTCATCAGCGCCGGCAGATCGGCAGGCTCCTGAGCGGTCACGGGACGAAGCGGCGACAGCGTGGTGACCCAGGCGACGGCCATCGATCCGATCGCGATGCGGATCGGCCGGCCGAAACCGGCGGCGAGCTGCCGCGAAGCATGCGGAAGGGGACCAGTCACGAACCGTGTCAGCGACGACGAAGCGAACATCCGGAGGACTCCGAGCGAAGGTCGACCGCGCCTGACCGGCGGCGATCGGTCCGACCGCGAGCCGGAATTGTAGCGGTCACCCTTCGGCTCGCGATACGGGGATCGCCGACGTCTCGCGTTCCCGTCGCGGCGCTCGGTCCGGCAGCGATCCCCGCCGGGGAAAGACGATCAGCAGCACGGCGATCGAGGTGATCAGGTAGCCGACGAGCGCCACGGTCCGAAAGGCGGTCAGGCCGAAGAGGAGCGGCACGAAGAACGACACGAGCGCCCCGATCGCGGCTCCGAACGCATCGAGCGCGAAGATATTCAGTCGCGACTCGGAATGGCGTTCGAAGATCGACGGGAAGAGAAAGCCGGTGACGAGCGTCGCCAGGATCAGCGCGCCGATCGCGACGAGCGTGCCGCCGATCGACGGCACGACGAGCCAGAGGACCGGCCCGATCCAGCTGATCGCCATCAGCGGTCCGACGCGCCGTGCCGTCAGCAGGACGCTGCCGAGCGCCGTGATCGTCAGATAGATGACCATCCCCTGCATCAGCGAATCGGCGTACATGTATTTCGAGCGGAAGATCTCGAGCACCAGCAGATGCTCGAGCAGGATGAAGTTCGCGCCGAGCAGGATCGAGATCCCCTGAATGCTCGGCGGCGGCCGGCGATTCGTCTCGTCGGTCGGCAACAACCACAGGATGACGCCGATCGCGATCGCCAGACTCGTCCCGATCAGATAGAAGAGCTGGCGAATTCCCTCGGTCGTCAGCACGTTCCGGATATTGCCGCCGAGATACGGCCGGTCGTCGGTGACCGGCGTGAAGTTCGGCTGCACCAGCTGCGCGGCGGGGATCCTGCGGATCGGCTGGCCGATCGCTTCGGTCGGCAGCCTTTGGAAAAGTTCACGCCACGCCAGTTTCCGTTCGGCCGTGGCCGCGGGGGAAAACGCGATCAGCGCGAACTCCAGTCCCGGGTCGCCGTACGAAAAGGCGACGACCTCGGCGCCGGCCTGCTCGAGCGTCGTGGCGTATTGCCGCAGCAGGACCATGTCGGGGTCGAGCGCCTGGTCGTACCCCATGAAGAAACAACCGTCGGGAGTCAGATGCGCGAGCATCTCGGTCAGCGATTCCCGCGTCCGGATCATGTTTCCCGGCTCGAGCATCAGCTGGGGATAACCGCCGACGCTCCAGAAGAAGATCGCGTCGAACCGATCGTCATGCCGTTCGAGCCAGGTGCGGGCATCGCCGACGTGGAGCGTCACGCCGGGCTGATCGTAGACCCCTTCGAACGCATCGCGGAGCTTGCCGCGCAGGATCGCCGGTACCGCCGGCTCGACCTCGACCGCCAGAATCCGCTCGGCTCCTGCCTGGCGAGCCAGCTTGACGTCTCGTCCTCCTCCCGCGCCGATGATCGCGACGCTGTCCGCCCCCGCGACGAACGGCTGCAGCACCGCTTCACGGAAACCCCGTTCGGTCGTCGCGCCGGGATGATACGCCCACTGACTCATGTCGTTGTAGAAGCCCCACAGCACATGGTGGTCGCGGTCCTTGACCTCCAGCACCTCGAAGTACGAGTAGCGTCCCCACCCTTCATGCAGCGAGCGGACTTCGGTCGGCCGACCGTCCGAACCGACTCGGCCGGCGTGATTCCGGACGTAAGCAGCGACCGAGAAGCTCTTGTCGCTCTTGAACTGGCGCATGAAGTAGCCGTCGACCGACGGCAGCGCCAGCAGCGCGAGCAGAGCGGTTCCTTCGATCGCCCGGCGGATCGGCCGCTCGGGATAGAGGGCTCCCTTGGCGACCGTCAGCAGACCGATCGCCAGCAGCAGCAGTCGCGTGATTCCCAGGAACTCCTGAGCGAGCGAGAGGAGAAAGGCGGTCGCCGCTCCGAACAGGACCCNNGGACCACGGCATAGACGCCGTTCATCCGTCGCTCGAGAGCCGCGCGACCTGCGAGATAACCCAGATACTCGGTCCCGCCGTACACCAGGAAGAACGGCGAGTAGATCAGCGCGAACGCGGCGATCTGCAGGTACAACGACAACGGCGATTGACCGAAGAGCAGATTGCCTCGCATCGAGTCGAAGTACTTCAGCGACAGCGTTGCCGCGAACGTGGCGATCATCGCCAGCTGCAGGAGCGGGATCGCTCGGCCGTAGCCTCGCTCCGGTTCGGTCCGAGTCAGCACCGCCGCCACGGCACCGATCGGAAAGCAGATCAACAGCAGGTCGAAGAAGATCGACGGCATGATGAAGAAGCTGATCAGCCGGAAGATCGCCAGACTGAACAGCACGGCTCCGGTCGAGACCGCATAGAGCGAGACCGCCAGACGAACGGATGAGCGATTCGGCACGTTCGGCAACCCCCAGCGACGCGTGTCGATCGGACGGAGAGACTTTCGAGAAAATGATGACGAACGGCGAAACCGAAAGCGAGAGCAGGGGTTGTCGGATTGAGTCCCCTTGGGCGAGGCGCCTCGAGCGGGTGGATTTCGTTCGGTCAGGCCGAGGAGCGGCAGGATGAGCGACCGGGATTCGGCCGAACTGCTCGCCCTCCGCTGGGCCCTCTCGCCCGCCGGCCGCCTGGTGCTCGACGGTCAGGCGTCGTTCGACTTGCGGCGCGATCCGGCCGAGGGGCGCGGCCTGATCGAGCGACTGCGTGAGTTGCGTCGCCGCGCCGCGCGAAAGCTCGACGAACCGGAGCGCTGGTGGCTGACCGAACGAGGCCTTCAGCAG
Source organism: Planctomycetaceae bacterium (assembly GCA_003455945.1). Lineage (GTDB taxonomy): Bacteria > Planctomycetota > Planctomycetia > Pirellulales > Pirellulaceae > UBA11682. Next base: position 2,613 of record DMPQ01000100.1, on the reverse strand, counting down.
GCGAGCTCGTCGCGGATCGCGCGCTACAAGGCGGAACGCCTCGATCGCCTTGACCCGGCTCCTCAGCGGCGATGGATCGATCTCGGGTGCGGGATCGGCGGCGATCTGATCGCGCTGGCTCAGCGCGTGCCGACGGTCGCCGTCGAACGCGACCCGCTGCTGGTCGAACTCCTCCGCGGTACGATCGCCGACCATCGGTTGGCGGAGCGGATCGAGTTGCTGTCGATCGACCTCGGTGGGAAGGAGTCCGTCGCGGGCGAATGCCAAGACGCCGCTCGCTCGGACGCCGAGCGATTGCTCGGACCGGTCGGAGCGACGATCACGGCATGGCACTGCGATCCTGATCGTCGCGTCGACGAGCGGCGCTCGATTCGGGTCGAGCATCATTCGCCGCCGCTCGACTGGCTCCGACGGCTGAGGACGGTGCTGCCGATCGGCTGTCTGAAGGAGGCGCCGGCTTCCGATCTGACGGCGTTCGAGCGATTTNNCGGGAGTGGATCGGCGACGATGGCGAATGCAAGCAGCAACTGGTCTGGTGCGCGCCGTCGCTGTGCGATTCGCCTTGGCGACAGGTGACGCTGCTCGATCGCGATGAACCGGTCATCTTTCGCTTTCGGCCGACCTCGGTCGCCGAGCTTCCGGTCCTGCATGCTCCTCCCGAACCGGGATCGTACCTGTTCGAGCCGCATGCGGCCTGTTTCGCGGCGGAGGGGATCGGCGCGCTCGGCCTTGCCCTCCAGGCGACGCGCACGTCGCGCGAAGGGGGGTACCTGACGTGCGACCAGCGATCCCTCGAATCGCACGCTCTCGAACCGCGATCGAACGAACCGCGATCGACCGATGCGGCGCGAATCGCGTCACGGTGCGGCGCCTGGTTCCGCGTCCTGCGCAACGAAGGGCTCGATACGAAACGTCTCCGCCGAGCGGTCCGCGAACTCGAGGCAGGGACGATCGAATGGAAGAAGCGAGGGATCCCGGCGAGTTGGCTCGACAAGGTCCGCGATCTGACCGGAACCGGTACGCGCCCATTGGCCGCTCTGGTCTATCGCACCGGCGGAAAGACGGTCGTCACGTTGGCCGAACGGTGTCGTGCGCCGGTCGGTGACGGCTCGTTCGAGGAGGTGCCGGTCGCCGATCGATCCGAGCGATAACGCGACGTCGGGCCGACCGAACCGCAGCGAGCGGTCGAGCGACGAAACTCGGCGAGCTCTTCCGCCTCGATTCAGGCGAATCGCGGCATCCCGCTCGGCGGCTCGATCAACGGACGAGGCTCGGCCGTCGATTCCTGCAGCAGGAACTCGGCGTTCGGACGATCCGGCGCATCGCGCGGGAGTTCGATGACGCACGGGAGCCACGAGCGACCGGCGGCGAGCGACCCGAATCGATCGGCGACACCGATCGCCGCCGCCGCGGTCGTCGTGATCGAGTCGATCCAGCCGTGGGCCGCGTGCTGCGGATGTCGCATTGCCGCATGACGAGCTTCGCGCCAGATCGAAAGATCGGGGTTCGACGCGCGACTGTCGGTACCGAGCGCCAGCGGAATCCCTCGCTGCAGCGCCTGATCGACCGGATGCCGGGCGTGTCCGAAGAAGGCGTGGGTCCTCGGGCAGTGAACGATCGTGAAGTGATCGCGATGCGTCGCGACGAGATCGAACTCGTCGGGGGACAGGAAGTTCGCGTGGACCAGCGCGACGCGGGGAGCGCCGGACAGGAGCGTCAGCAACGCGCGCCATCCGTCGCGGCGTCCGAACGCCTGAGGAACCCACGCGCCGACTCGTTCGAGCAACTCGCGCAGCGGTCCGGTCCCCTCGGTCATCAGCTCACGCTCGTCGATCGATTCCGCGACATGCATGGCCAACGGACGTCGTCTCGAAGCGGCCCACTCGACCCCCCGCTTCGTCTGTTCGAGGCCGACGGTGTAAGGGGCATGCGGCGAGACGCCGAGTTCATGGAGCGGCGCCGTGGTGACGGAGGCCGACGAACCGTCAGCAGGAACTTCATCGATCGAAGGGCGAAGCGACGCGTCCGACTCGGCGATCTCGGAGAACCGTTCCCACGCGGCGGCGGCTCGTTCGGGAGCCAGTCCGAGCAGTTCGTGAAACAGGACGCACGACAGCATCGGATGGTCGTAGACGTCCGGTTCCCAGGGCTCGGTCGCGATCTCTCCGACCGCTCCGACCCCGAATCGCCACGACTCGCTCGATCCCGCAGCGATCGACAACCGTTTGGCGAGCGAGCTCCCTTCGACCGGCGATCGTCGTTTCCAGGCGACCACCTCGGCGATCCAGTCGGCGAACCCGATGCCGGGGCGACCGAGCGGTCGTTCGAGCGACGAGAACTCGAGATGCGTATGGGCGTTGACCAGTGCCGGCAGCAACGCGACCTCGCCGAGGTCGATCGCCGGCTCGCCGCGGTGTGCCGCTCGAACGTCGACGATCCGTCCCGCTTGCGTCTCGACGATGCCGTTCTCGATCGGCGGCGCCGAGACGGGGAAGATCCAGCGGGAGCGGTACGCGATGCGAGGCACGGCAGCCTATCGGAGGCGAAGACGGTTAACCGATCACGGTCGGACGGCGTCGGACGTCGGCTCGTCCGTTTCGTCCGCAGGCTCGT
>DMPQ01000377.1:15709-45563 GCA_003455945.1 Planctomycetaceae bacterium | reverse complement strand
TGTTGAGGACCGAGCGGAGCGGCCACGAGACGCTGCGGCGGATCGGTCGTGATGCGACGCGTCGTCCGGTCGATTCCGAAGCGACGACCTTCGTCGACGACGCCGATTGCGAGCGGCTGGTGATCCTGCTGGGAACCGAGCGCGGGGAACGGAGCGCGCGACACTGGCAGCGAGCCGATCGCGTGGTGCGGGTCTGCCGCGCGGAAGTCGAATCGCTGACGGCGGCCTACGGTGCGGCAAAGCATTGGCTGCGCGTCGCGGGGCGCGCTCCGCTGTCGCTGGTCATCGACTCACCGGAGTCGCCCGACGAGGCGCGACGATTCGCGGAGCGGTTCGACGAGAGCTGTCGCCGCTTCCTGAGACAACCCAACGACTATCTCGGCGAGCTGCCGTCGGATCGACCGACCGCGCGGCTCGGCGCCGAAGAGCGACTCTCTTCGCGTCTCGCCGCACTGCGGCTGGCCGAACGGATCGAACGAAGGACCGAGGTCGAGGCAGATGGGGCAAGCGCGGTCGAGCGGCGCGATGCGAGCGAATTCATCGGCGTTGCGCCGGCGCGATTCGACTCGTGGCGCCGCGCCGAACTCGCTCCGAAATCCGTCGACTTGACTTCAATCGCGACCGGGGGCACGACCGATAGAACCGGACGCGTGACGTAGTCGCGCGACCGTGTCGAGTCGGTCGATCGCCTTCCCGTCGGGGAAACGCCGGATGGAAACTCGGTATGCCGGAATCCTGGGCTCGCTCGCGTTCGTCATCGTCATTTTTCGCGGCGCAGTTCACGGATTCGGGACCGAGGGAACGGTGCGGTCGGCCATCTTGGCGTTGTGCGTCTTCGCGGGTATCGGCTATTGGATAGGCCGGATCGCGGCGACCACGGTTCGAGACTCGGTGCGCACTCGGCTTCGACGCGAGTTCGGCATCGGGAAACCGGACGGATCCGGTTCGGGACGCGGATGAGAAGGCTTCGGGATGCGGAGCCCGATCGCAGGGACGCGAACTGAATCGCGAACCGGCACGGCAGATCAATCACGGAGGATTGCATGGCCACGACCGTCGCTTCTGCGGAAGAGATCGCCCAGATCTGGTTGGACTACAAGCAGGACCAGACCAACAAGGAACTGCGGAACCGGCTGGTCGAGCGCTAGCTGCCTCTGGTGCGCTACAACGGCGAACGGATCTGGCAGCGTTTGCCCGAGGGGGTCGATCTGGATGACCTGATCTCGGCCGGCATCTTCGGTCTGATGGACGCGATCGACGCGTTCGATCTGAACCGCGGCGTCAAGTTCGAGACGTATTGCGTTCCGCGAATCCGCGGCGCGATGCTCGACGAGCTGCGGACGATGGACTGGGTCCCGCGTCTGGTGCGAGCCAAGGCGAGCCGGCTGGGCGAAGCGACCAAGCGTCTCGAAGCGAAGTTCGGCCGGACGCCGACCGCCGAGGAGCTCTCGCAGGATCTGCAGATCAGCCTGCAGGAACTCGAGCGGATGCAGGCCGACGCCAACGCGGCGAACTTCANNGCGACAAGAAGTACTACGAGACCGACAGCTACAAGGATGTCCGCGAGATCGACATCCTCGAGGACAAGAAGGGTGAGGATCCGACGCGCCGGATCCAGAAGGCCGACCTCATGCGGCTCGTCTGCAAGGGGCTCAACCGGAACGAGCGGCTGATCATCATCCTCTACTACTACGAAGAGCTGACGATGAAGGAGATCGGCATGACGCTCGATCTGAGCGAGAGCCGCGTCAGCCAGATGCACAGCAGCATCGTGCAGCGTCTGCAGAGTCAGCTCGGCCGCCGCCGAGTCGAGTTCGGCGGCTGAGCCGAAGCGAGTCACGGCGCGAGTCGCTCGCGACGCGCGACGCATCAACGACGAAACCAGGCGATCGCCGCCGACCGAATCGGGTCCGCGGCGATCGCTTCGTTTGCGGAGCGTGCGGCCCGTATCGAAGCGGCCTTCATCGAAGCGGCCGAACGGCTACAGGATCAGCATCGCGTCGCCGTAGCTGTAGAAGCGGTAGCGCTCGCGGATCGCCGTCGCGTACGCCTCGCGCATCAGTTCGTCGCCGCCGAAGGTACGGACGAGAACCAGCAGCGTGCTGCGCGGCAGATGGAAGTTGGTCAGCAGACCGTCGATCGCCTGAAACCGGTGCCCCGGGCGAATGAAGACGTCGGTCTCCCCCTGCCACGCTTCGATCGAGCCGCCGCGAGCGGCGGTCTCGAGGACGCGGACGCTCGTCGTACCGACCGCGATCACCCGCCCTCCCCGTTCGCGCACGCCGCGCAGTCGCGATGCCGTTTCGGGAGAGATCGATCCGCGCTCGGCATGCATCCGGTGGTCGTCCAGCTTGTCGACCGACACCGGACGAAACGTCCCGATGCCGACGTGCAGCGTCACGCTGCAGAGCTCGACTCCCATGTCGTTCAGGTAGATCAGCAGATCCTTGGTGAAGTGCAGTCCGGCGGTCGGCGCCGCGACGCTCCCGGCATGCTTGGCGAAGACGGTCTGATAGATCTCGCGTTCGCGAGCGTCTTCGCGATCCGAATGGATGTAGTGCGGCAACGGAACGCGGCCGACTCGCTCGAGCAGCTGCGGCCACGGCTCGGGGGTCTCCAGTCGGGCGGCCCAGTGCCCTCCGGCGAGTCGCGCCAGCAGGACCAGTCGCGAATCGTCGACGCCGTTCCGGTTCTGGAGCGTCACCGTCTCGCCCGGCTGCAGCGCGCCGCGCGTCTTGCCGAGCAGCCGAGCCACGCCGTGCTCGTCCGCCTCGAGAAACAGGCCGTACCAACGCCCCTTGGTCGACGTCCGGTAACCGACCAGCTTCGCCGGAATGACGCGCGTGTTGTTCAGGACCAGGGCGTCGCGAGCCGAGATGAGCTCGGGAAGGTCCCGCACGTGATGATGGTCGATCGTCCCGCGCGCTCGGTCGACCACCATCAGCCGCGCGTCGGTCCGAGTCGCCAACGGTTGCTGGGCGATCAGTTCCTTGGGAAGATCGTAGTCGTACTGCGCGATCTCGGGCGACGAGCCGGTGTCGGCCGGAATGTCGGTCGTATCCCCCTCGGACATTCGCTCTCGGATCCTCCCTCGTCGACCCTCGGACCCGAGCGGCCGAACGGAGCAGATCGTCCGAACGGCGGCGCAAGTCGCTGTTGCGGTTCGGTCGTCCGCCGCGTCCTTCGCGGCGTGCCGAGACGCACGAGCTCGGCCCGAAACCGACCGGCGAATAGATCAGAACCCCAGGAACCTGTCGATGGGCGGCTCCCCCACGGAACGATCGCCCACTGACCGACCGCGCCATCTGATCTGGGTGACGACCGAGCTGCGGACCGGCGGCGCCGAGCGGTGTCTGACGCGACTGGCGCGCGAACTCCCCGCCGATCGCTTCCGCTCTACCGTCGTCTCGCTCAAGCCGCTCCCCGACGAACGGACCGAACTGCTCGAGCAACTGCGGGCCGCGGGCATCCCGGTCCGTTCGCTCGAGGCTTCGCGACCGTCGGAGCTGATGCGGACCGTCGGGCGTCTGAAACGTCTGTTCGACGATGATCCTCCCGATCTGCTGGCGTCGTTTCTCTTCCACGCCAACCTGGTCACCGCCTGGGCTCGACGGTCGAACCGGACGGTTCCGTGGGTCGCGAACCTGCGGGTCGCCGACCCCAGTCGCTGGCGGAGCGTGCTCGAACGTCGAGCACTCACCGGCGCGACGCGCATCGCGTGCGTCAGTCGCGCCGTCGCCGACGCGGCGCGACGACGGCTGCGCTTCGCCGCCGAACGGCTCGTCGTGATCCCCAACGGCGTCGATCTGGCGGAGATCGATCGGCAGCAAGGACGAGCCGACATTGCGGTCGGTCGGACCGCAGCGCCGCGCGTCGCCGTCGTCGGACGACTCGAACCGCAAAAGGGGCTCGATCGATTGTTCGAAGCTTGGGGAGCGGCGCCGCCGAAACCGGCTGGTCTGCGTCTGGGAATCGTCGGCCAAGGGAGCGAACGCGAACGGCTCGAAGCCCTCGCGCGCCGAGTCGGGATCGCCGACGTCCCGATCTGGTACGGCTGGCGGAGCGAACCGTGGGAGACGCTGCGCGAGACCGAGGTCGTGCTCGTCCCGTCCCGTTTCGAAGGGATGGCCAACGCGATGCTCGAAGCGATGGGCGCGGGCAAGGTGGTGCTCGCGACCGATGTCGAAGGGGTTCGCGATGTGCTTGAGGGGGGCGACGTTCCGGGGAGCGGCGATTCGGGCGTCGCTCCATCAAAGTTCGGCCTCGAATCGCAGATCGTCCCCGTCGATCGACTCGACCTGATGCTCGCTCGATTGACTCAAGTCCTTGCCGACAAGGAGCTTGCGGCGCGAGTGGGAGCGGCCAATCGGCGGCGGATCGAGACGCAGTTCGCGTGGGAAACGGTCCTCGATCGTTACGCCTGCCTGTTCGATTCGCTTGTCTGATAGCAGTCGCCGAGATTCGGAAAATCTCGGCNNATCACGGAAAATCTCGCGCAACGGCGGACGGTGCCGCGTTCGGCGACGCAAGTCGTGTCCCGATGAGCGGTTGGACGATGCGCGACGAATCGGCCGGTCACGCGGGGTGCGAAGAACGTCGGGAAAGGACCATGTTGACGCTGGGGGTGGTGTGGGTATGCTTGGGCCGTCGTGGGACGAAGTGGGAGACGCGGCCCGATGGTGCTCACCGGAACCTATCCGCGATCGCTGGACGACAAGCTTCGGTTTGCGTTCCCGCGCGGACTCCGGCAGCAGCTGACCGACGACGCCTCTTCCGGCTTGTTTCTCGCTCCCGGCATGGATGGTTCTCTCGTCCTCTACCCTCGTCAGGCGTTCGAGCAGCTGGCTCGCCGCGTCGCCGCCGCGTCTCCGACCGGCAAGGCGGTGCGGGCCTTCAGTCGGCTCTTCTACGGCCAGGCACAAGCGTGCGAGTTCGATCGTCAGGGGCGCCTGCGGCTCCCGACCGAACTGGCAACCTGGGCAGGACTGAGCAAGGAAATCGTCTTGGTCGGTGTGAGGGACAGCATCGAGATCTGGGATGCGGCGCGCTGGGCTCGCTTTCGCGAGTCGCTGGCGGACAGCTTCGACCGGATCGCCGAACAGGCTCTCACGGCCGGTGATGATGACTTCGGATTCGCCGCCCCGATCGAGCGCTCGATCGAGGCGGGGACGGATCCGCCGTCAGTCGTCGACCGCCGCGACGATTCGGAGAGCGCTCTCGATTCGCCGCGCCAACCGCGCTGATGATTCGCCGTACGAACGACGACCGAACGAACACTCCGGAATCGGCCGCTCGCCCCTTCGATCTCGACGAGCTCCCCGGTTCCTCGAACGCATGACTCGACAAGCCGANNACTCACGATACGTCCGTCCGACCGATCGCCTGGCACGACTCGCTTTCGGCCACCCGCCACAGGTGACCGATCGCAGGTTGGTGGACTGGAGCACGGATTCGCTCCGGTTGCGATGGACCGAGGGGACGAGCGTCGCGCCCATGGACGCTCGGCTCCTCAAATCGCCTGCCGGTGCACGGATTCGTGCCGGCAGGCGTTTTTCGTTGATCGGGCGAACGTTTGCGAAGACGGTCGAGCGGGCGCGATCGGCGCCGCCGGGCAGGACTCGGCAACGTGACGTGACGATGTGCCGTCGGGGGCGATCGATTCGGCCAAGTCACCGAATGCTCGGCCGGGAGAAGCGCGAGGAGGGCGAAGCGATCGCGCCGGTCCCCTCCCCCTCTGACCTCGTTTCCCGAGGATCGGCTAACCTGCTGTCCGGTCGACCGAGCGATGGGCTGCGAATCGCTCTCGTCCCCGTCCGGATCGAGCCCCCCGAATCCCCTCGTTCTCGAACCGTCCCGAGTCAGCGCCGATGGAATCTGCCGCCGAGCCCGAGCCCCCGAATCGCCTCGGACCGACCGTTCATCGATCGGTCCTGCCGGTCGAGGCGATCGAGACGCTGGCGTTGCGCCCCGGAATGCTCGTGGTCGACGGGACGATGGGAGGAGCCGGGCATACGCTGTCGCTTGCCGAACAGGTCGGCCCGACAGGGCGCGTGCTTGCTCTCGATGCCGATGCCGGCGCGATCGAGCGAGCCGCGGGGCTGATCGGCGGAAAGAACATCGAACCGATCCACGCCAACTTCCGCGACCTCCCCGAAGTGTTGCGCGAGCGGGGGATCGCGGGGGTCGACGCGATCCTGGTCGACCTCGGGCTTTCGAGCGATCAGCTCGCCGATCGGGAACGGGGATTCAGTTTCCAGACCGACGGCCCGCTCGACCTCCGCTTCGACGTTTCGACCGGTGAGTCGGCGGGCGAGATGCTCGATCGGCTCGACGAACGGCGGCTGGCCGATCTGATCTTCGAGTACGGCGAGGAGCGGGCGAGTCGTCGGATCGCGCGCGAGATCGTGCGACAGCGTCGGCCTGATGTCGCCTGGACGGCCGATCGTCTCGCCCAACTCGTCTCGCGTTGCGTTCCCCGTTCCCCTCAACACGCCATCCATCCGGCGACGCGGACCTTTCAGGCGCTCCGGATCGCGGTGAACGGCGAGCTCGAGTCGCTCGAACTGCTCTTGCGGGATTCCCCTTCGCTGCTTAAACCCGGAGGCCGATTGGGGGTCATCAGCTTTCATTCGCTCGAGGATCGGCGGGTGAAGGAGGCGTTTCGCGATGACCCTCGCTGGGAAGTGGTGACTCGCAAGCCGATCCGGCCGAGGGACGCGGAAGTCGAACTCAATCCGCGGAGCCGCACGGCACGACTGAGAGTGGCGGCGCGGCGCGATGCGGCGGCCGAGCGACGAGCGGCCGAAATGCCGGCCGCTCCGAAACGCTTCCTCGGTTCCTGAACGGGCCGGGAACGTCGCCGTCGGAGCGGTGGTCGAAGGGCGGGAAGCCCCTCGAGTCCGAGACCAAGGAGCAGGTCGATGTCATCAGGGGGAGCCGAGCCGGCACGTCGCCGCGCGGTCGCCAAGCGTCGCGATCCGGGGAAGCAGTTCGTTCGCGAAGCGACGATCGGCCTGGTCGTCGTCGCTTGTCTGCTGGCGCTGATCGTGCATGGACTGACGCGTCGTTTCGGCGTGCTCGATGCTCCCGCTCGGCCTCGCACGGTCGAAGCGGCCAAGGTCTTCACCCGACTGCCGAAACCCGCGTCGGGAAATGCCGGCGGAACGGCGGTCGCCGATCGATCGAGCGAAGCGACCCGAACCGCACCGCGAACGGTCGATGGTCCTTCGACGCGTACCAATCCGATCCGACCGGCGTCATTGCCGTCGTCGAACGAGTCGCCNNGGAGCGTTTCGACCGGGGAATGCCGTCCGTTTGGCCGCGGCCGACGAGGCCCGAACCGACCACCCGGCGAACCCGCGTTCCGCATCGGCGATTCCGGTGACGGCGGCGGGGGAGCACGACAATCCGGCGGCCGCGACAGCGACCTCACCTCGATCGCCCCGACGCGAATCGCCGGCTGCGGAACTCGGTCCGCCGTCCGGCGAGACGAACGTCCGTGAACGAACCGACGGAAACGCCCCGACGCACGACTCGGCACCGGTCGCACCGCAATCGCCGTTTCGAGCCGTGCCGTCGGCTTCAGGAACTGCTGCTCCGGGGGCGAGTCGTTCGGAACGACGTGGGCCGGCGGTCGATCCGCGCTGGACGATCCGTCTGGACGATTCGGCATGGAACTATTGCGACCGGAACTACGGCGACCCTCAATGGTTCCGTGCGCTCGAGGCCTGGTTGGCTCGGGAGGGGCGCAGCTTCACGAAGCTGATTCCGGGCGAACGACTCCAGCCGCCGACCACCGCTCAACTGCGCCAGGTCGCGCCGGATCTCGCTCCCGAAGACCAGACGGCGGCAGCCGGAAGCGGGCGCGTCGTCGCATCGCGCGGTCCGGCAGCCGGAGCGGATGCGGGAGGGTACATCGCGTCGGGGAGCGAGAGTCTGTTCGACATCGCCGGGCGAGTGCTCGGCCAAGCCGGCCGCTATCTGGAGATCGTGGAGCTGGAGAGTAACGCGTCGCTGCGCGAGTTCGATCCCCTCGCGCCACTCCCGGCCGGCACCCGAGTCGATCTCCCTCTCCGCAGGTGACGACGCGCTCGTCCGCCGAGCGCCTCACTTCTCTCCCGCGTCGACGCCGCCGCGATCTCCACAGCCCGAAGCGCCAAGCACAGGGGTCCTTCGCGACCTCGACTCGAACCGAGGCTGGGACCGAGGANNCTCACCGACTAATTCGCAGGTCGGCCCTGATGAGGGGTTTTTATGCCCCGTTCGGGTCGTTGCCCTCCGGTCTGCGGAGGCGTTCTGGGGGGATGGTGTCGATCGAAAAACCTCGGAATTTTCCGCTTTCGAGCGTTGGGACGGTCGGCCGCCGAATCTCGCCATCCGGACGCTTGATTCCGGGAACGGTCGCTTCCTAGCATGGAAGGCGAGTCGGGGGCGATGGAGTCCTGACTCGGGCNNGGGCCCAGGCGGGGCCGAATCGGTGGACTGCAGGGAGCGACAGTGAGGGAACGTTCCACCCGCAAAGTGATGAACTCGCGGATCCGAGCCGAGGGAATCGGCGCTCGAGGATCGGCGAGCCAGAACGAATCGGGGATCGACCCATGTCTCGACGAACACCTTCGCATCCGGCAGCTCAGCGCACGCACCGACTGAACGAATTCCGCGGCAACGCCAAGACGTCTCAGCAGGCGCGCCGCAGTCCGAAGACCCAGTCGGTCTCTCTTCCTCGGCGGCGAGCCGCCGGCATCCGCGTTCGCCATCAGGCTCCCTTCGTCGCGCCGGAGGATTGGCACGAGCCGCGCGAGGAGCGGAACGACTATCGCGTGATCGTGCGCAGCCCGGGCGAAGGCTTCCGCCATGTGGTCACTCCCGACGAGGTGCGCGAGCGTCTCGCCGAGTTCCCGGCCGAGTGGCTCGCCGGACTCGATGTCCTGCAGTTCGCCTCGATGACCCGCAAGAAGCGTCTCGCTCCCTGTTACGGGCTGCAGTGGGGCTCCACGATCTACCTGTATCCGATCGAGGAAGGGCTGGTCGAGCNNGCGAAGCCGCAGCAGCTGATCGAAGCGCGGATGTACGGCGGACTTTGGGAGGATCTCGGCAACGGCTTCTGGACCCTGACCTGGGACGAGACGTCGATCAAGGACTATTTCCTGAACAACGTCCTGGTCCATGAGCTGGGGCATCTGCTCGACGACCGCAACTCGGACAGCGCGTCACGCGAGCGGTACGCGGAGTGGTTCGCGATCCGCTACGGCTACCAGTGGTCGCGCGGCAAGCGGAGCGACACCGCGGTGGCCCGCGACGTGGTGCGGCGTCATCACGGGCGTTAGTCCTCGGCGCCGAAGTCGCTCGCGATCGGGCTCGGTTTTTTTCCGTTCAGGGCGGGAGTACACCGGCCGACGCGCGTCGTTTCTCTCGATACGGGGCCGGAACGGTATCAAGGGGGCGAGGCGCGTCCTCGTCTCGCTCCCTCGATCGCCGGCTCGGTTCCGGGCCCTTTCCCGGCAAGTCTCCCGCCTCCGGATCGCCCAGAAGTCGCTCGAATTCGACTGACCGGTCGCGGCGCTCGGTCCCCCTTTCTCGCCGGCGCATCGAGGTTGGGGAGGTCGGCGCAGTCGCCTAGACTAAAGGCTCTCGGTCGGTCGTCGTGCTCGGCGAGTCGCTTACCGAGAGCCGCCGGTCCGGATGACCGGCGGAGGTGAAGTCTTGCGGAGAGGTACACGAATGACTGGTCTCGCTCCCGCCGCTCGCTTCGGGCGATGTCTGCTCGCACTGCTGATCGCGGCGTTCGTCGCCTTCGACGCCCCGATGGGGTCGCTCCGCTCCGCGACGGCTCAGGAGGTGACTTCGGCGCAGCGTCGGGAACTCCGGCGGATCGACGGACTGGTCGACGACGCGGTGAAGGCGGCCGAAGCGGGACGCTGGCCTCAGGCGGGACAGAAGGTGACCGAGGCGATCGCGGCGCTTGATCCGATCACCGCCGCGCCGACTCCCGGACTGATCGCCGCCGCCAAGCCGATCTTCGAGAAGTTGGCGGGGGTTCATGGACGGCTCGTCCTGCAGGAGGTCGAGGTCCCGTCGATCGCCGGCCTCGCCGCTCTCTATGACGCCAACGCCGGCGAGCCGATGGAAGGGGGCGTCTCGTTCGAAAAGGAGATCGCGCCGCTTTTGGCCGGGAAGTGCGGCAACTGCCACGTCTCGGAAGGTCGGGGCGACTTTCGGATGACCAACTACAACGAGCTGATGGTCGGCACCGCCGGCGGGCGAGTCGTGCTCGCGGGGAACGGCGTGGGGAGTCGCATCGTTCAGGTAATCGAAGAAGGGGACATGCCTCGCGGCGGCGGGCGAGTGACTGACGAGGAACTGGCGCTGCTCCGCAAGTGGATCGACGAAGGGGCTCGTGCCGCGGTCGCGGTGCGCGAGACGAATCTGTCGGTTCTGGCGGCCGACTCGGGGGAAGGTGCGATGCCGACCGGGCCGGTCCCGTTGCGGCTGGCGAGCGGTTCCGAGACGGTGAGCTTCTCGCTCGATGTCGCTCCGATCGTGATCGAGAACTGCTCGGGTTGTCACCTCGAAGCGCAGAACGTTCAGGGAGGGCTCAATCTGCAGACCTTCGACGGCTGGCTGCGAGGGGGCGATACCGGCGTGATGCTCGTCCCGGGAACGCCGGACGAGAGTCTGCTGATCCAGAAGCTGCGCGGGACCGCCGGCGGCGACCGGATGCCTCGCAATCGCCCGCCGTTGTCCGACGAGACGATCGCGAAGATCGCGAAGTGGATCGAAGAAGGGGCGACCTACGACGCCCAGGCGGGCAACCAGGACATCCTGGTCGTCGCCGCTCAGGCCAAGGCGGCCAAGTCGACTCACGACGAACTGCTGAAGGAACGCTCGGATCTGGCGAGCGACAACTGGCGTCTCGGCCTTCCGTCGATCGAACGACAGTCGGTCGAGTCGGACAACTTCCTGGTTGTCGGCAACGTCGACCGGCCGATCCTCGAAGAGCTGTCGACGCGGGCCGAGAAGCTGGCGCCGACGATCGTCCGTTTCTTCCGCGGCAACGCTCGCCAGCCGTTCGTGAAGGGGCGAATGACGATCTTCGCCTTTGCCGGACGCTATGACTATTCCGAGTTCGGCACGATGGTCGAGAAGCGCGACCTGCCGGCGAACTGGTCCTCGCACTGGCGCTATGACGTCATCGATTCCTACGCCGCGTTCATTCCGCCGCGAAGCGGGATCGACGACGACTACGAAGGGGTGATGGTCCAGCAGCTCGCTTCGGGATACGTCGCGGCGCTCGGACGCAACGTCCCGCGCTGGTTCGCGGACGGTACCGGCTATCTGGCGGTCGTCAAGCTTCACCGGAACGATCCCCGCGTGAAGCAATGGGAAGCGGCGATCCCGGCCGCGGTCGCGGCGATGGAGAAGCCGGACGATTTCATCGCCGGGCGTCTGCCGGACGAACAGTCGGGCCTCGTCGCTCTCGCGATGGTGACTCGCTTGTCGGCCGACACGCGTCGTTGGCAGCAGCTGATGCAGGCGCTCCACAAGGGAGAAGACTTCCAGCAGGCCTTCCAGCTGATCTGGGGCGCGACGCCGACCGAGATCGTCGGCGGCGATTACGAGAATGCCGCACCCTCCGGCTCGGGACGCGANNGGCTCGGGACGACGTCGTCGCTGACCGACGAATCGTCCCGAACGCTGCGGGAAACGGAGGTTTCCTGCGACGGGGAGCATCGGATCGAGGGAACCGGAGGGGACGGCGAGCGACGGGGCTCGCCGTCCCCTCCGCTCTCGTCATCGACCGGCAGCGGTTCGACCGGCACCGTCGACTCGGTGCTCTCCGTGAACGCGGTGGCGGGCAAACGCCTTTCGACCACGAAGCTCAGTGACGTCGGTGAGTTTCGCGGCGCGACGTTCCGTGAAACGCCTCGCGGGTCCGATCGCATTCCGGCGCGGCACTCGCCACGAGCCGCTCCCGAGCCTCAGTCGCACGACTCTCCTTCGCCGCTCCCTTCCCCCGCGCTCCGATGGCGATGCGGATCGGGATGGACTCCGGGGCGATCTTCGCCGTAATGCAGGTCGAGCAAGCGGTTCCAGTCGTCTCGGCCGAGCACGCTGCCGTACGCCGCTCGCACCGTCTCGTATTCCGGATGGAGCGCGGCGTACTTGATGCCGAACTTTCGCATCAGCACGGCGGCGCGGCGTTCGCCGTAGGTTCCTTCGGCAAGACGGAAGTGCTCGCGGAGCAGCTCGCGCTGCACATGCAGCGTCGGCGGTTCCGGGAGCGGCCGACCGGCGGCGAGTGCCCGCGCCTGAGCGAAGATCCACGGGTTGCCGATCGCTCCGCGGGCCACCGTCACGCCGTCGATTCCGGTCCGGCGCAGCATCTCGAGACAGTCGGCGGCCGTGAACAGATCGCCGCTCCCGAGAATGCGCTTCGAGCCGACATGGCGTTTCACCTCGGTCAGGAACTCCCACCGACTCGGGCCGACGTACCGCTGCTCGACCGTTCGGCCGTGCACCGTGATCCCCGCCACTCCGGCGTCGAACGCACCGTCGAGGATCTCGAAGAACTTGTCGCGCGATTCGGCCGAATCGTCGATGCCGCGGCGCATCTTGACCGTCACCGGGATCTCGGCCGGGACGGTGTCGCGGGTGCGACGGACGATCTCGAGCGCGACTTTCGGCTGACTCAGATGAAACCCGCCGCGACAGCGGCCGAGCACCTTGCGGACCGGGCAGCCGAAGTTGATGTCGATGACGTCGAACCCCGCTTCGACCAGCTTCCGTGCTCCGAGTGCGAACTGTTCCGGCTCGGCTCCCATCAGCTGACCGCCGACCGGATGCTCCTCGTCGGTCAGATGCAGAAAGTGACTCGTCCGTTTCCGATCCTTGAGCGTGATCAGGAACTGGTCGAGCATCACCTCGCAAAGCGAGTACGACGCTCCGTGGCGGCGCGCGACGATCCGCATCGGCCCGTCGCTGTACCCCGAGAGCGCCGCCTGGACGACCGGAAAGCCGATCGACACCTTGCCCAGCGTCAGATGCGGCAGTCGATCGAACGGCGTCGGTGTCGCCGGAGCCTCGACCGCAGTGGCCGAACCGTGGACGAGACCGAGGTCCGAATCGGAGGTCGAAGTCGGCAGAGTCATCGTTTGGCGCGATCGAGCGAGGAAGAGGAAAATCGACGCTCGCGGCAATGGGGACCGATCGGTCCGGAACGAACGAGCGGAGGGATGTACCGATCGGGGAAGCGGCGTCCGCCCGAGCGGGGACTCCGAGGACCCGGACGATCGATTCAGAATGCCGCTCGGGGGCGAGGGACGCAAGCCGCCCACTTCGGGCGCCCGCAATCGAGGCGCGTCGTGATCAAGTCGGCCGATCCCTCGAGTCGAAACCTTTCAGCGTCGAACGGCGTTCCTGGTCGACGGTCGGAATCCGGGGCAGCTTCCCGCGAGGGTTGCGGATTCGGACGAGCTTCCGGGAACGCCGTTCGCCTTTTCTTGCGGCCGGTTCTCTCGCGGCCGGTCAGTCGACCGTGTCTCGCCCCCCACGGGGCCATGAGCCCTCCGGCACTCCGGCCTCCGACGATTCGATGTCGAGATGCTCGGAACATCGAGGCGGCGAGCCGGGGCCCTGCGATCGCGTCGCGTAATCGTCATCCCTTTCGCGACCTTCCATCTCGATCGCGATCCGCTCAGCCCCCTTGCCCGGCACTCGGATCTTGTCGAACCCCGCTGTCGGCCGAACTAGTTAGCGAGCGGCAGGTCGGAGAGGTCCCTCGAGGGCGTAACGGCATGGACGACGCGATCGTCTGGCTTCGCGAACGCTGGCCGTGGGTCACGCTGATCGTCGTGGCGATCGTCGTCATCCTGGTCCTGATGCGTCTGACGCGACGCGAGGGGTTGCCGTATCGCAAACGCGGGCCGATCGTGACCAAGGCGGAGCGGAAGTTCCTGACGGCGCTCGACCTGGCGGTGAAGGGGCGATGGCGGATCTTCGCGATGGTCCGGATCGCCGACTTGCTCGAGGTGATTCCCGAGACGCCGAACCGTCTGACCTGGTTCAACCGGATCGCCTGCAAGCACATCGATTTCGTGCTCTGCGATCCCGAATCGCTCGAACCTCGCGGGGCGATCGAGCTGGATGATGCGACGCATCAGCGAGCCGATCGGCAGGAACGGGACGCGTTCGTCGACGCCGCGTTCGCCGCCGCCAAGTTGCCGCTGATCCGCATCCCGACGGCGGGCGAGTACGATATCGATGCGATTCGCGACCAGCTGCAGAAGGGAATCGGCTGAGCGGCGCGTCGTACCGACCGCGCTTTGGGCCGACACCATCCTCTGAGGTTTCGAGTCGTCTGCCGTTCGGTCCCCCCTTCCCCACGCCGGAGATCATCGTATGCGCTCGTCGATCGGCTTCGCCGCGGCCCTCGGACTCGTCGGGGTGACGCTCGTCCAAGCGGCGTCCGCCCAGGAATATCGCCTCTGGCTCGGCACCTACACCGACGCGAACTCGCGAGGGATCTACACGGCGACGTTCGATGCCGAAACCGGCGCGGCGGGAGCGGTGACGCTGGCGGCCGAGACGGAACAGCCGAGCTTTCTTGCCCTCGCGCCGGACGGACGAACGCTCGTCGCGGTGAACGAGACGGTCGGCGAGGCTCCGGAGCGCTCCGGGCGTCTGACGTCGTTCGCGATCGACGTGACCGAGGGGAAGCTGACCGAGACGTCGACCGTCTCGGCTCGCGGCGGCGCTCCGTGTCATCTGACGATCTCTGCCGACGGAAGGCATGTTCTGGTCGCCAACTATGTCGGCGGCAATGTCGTCTCGTTCGCTCTCGACTCGAACGGCAAGCTCTCCTCTTCCCTGTCGGTCATGCAGCACGGCGGTTCGAGCGTCAACCGCGATCGGCAAGAGGGGCCGCACGCGCACTGCGTGCATCTCGATACCGGCGGCCGCTTCGCGATCGCCGCCGATCTCGGGACCGATCGCCTTTACGTCCATGCGTTCGATCCGGCGACCGGTCGCCTGTCGCCGCGCGAAGAGGCGGCATTGGTCTTGCCCGCCGGAGCCGGTCCGCGACATTTCGCTTGGCATCCCGACGGCAAGCATGCGTTCGTCATCAACGAACTCGCCTGCACGATCGAGGCGCTGGCGTGGGACGCGACGCACGGCACGTTCGCCTCGCTGCAGTCGATCACGACTCAGCCGGACGGCATCGAGCCGGGAAACTCGACGGCCGAGGTGGTGGTGCATCCGAACGGCCGATGGGTCTACGGATCGAACCGAGGGGATGACAGCATCGCCGTCTATGCGTGGGATGCCGACGCGGAACGCCTGGTCGGTCGCNNGTCGGCAAGACCCCTCGCAACTTCGCCGTCGATCCGACCGGCCGCTGGTTGCTGGCGGCGAACCAGAGTTCGGGCTTCGTGACGATCTTTCGGATCGATCCGCAGTCGGGCGAGCTGACCGAAGCGGGGCGGCTCGACGTGCCGAATTGCGTCTGTGTCCGCTTCCAGCCGCTCGTCGCCGCAGAGCGCTGAGTGCCGTCGCGACTCTCGTTCCGTCGATCGCCGTCGCGTCGAGCGACCGCGGGGCGCGAGGTCGTTCGGTGCGAGGTCGTTCGATGGCCCCCGTCGTCATGCCATCAACGCCACCCCGGGCGACTCGATCCGGTAGCTTCCGGCCGGTCGGTCGCCTAGTCTGACGACTGCGGCGAAGAGGCATGGATGCGATCGCGGCGGGGCTCGTCGGTCTCGTCGCGTTCGCCACCGCTCATCCCGCTCCCGCCGCTCTCCCCGACAACGCTGTCGCTCGCCGACGATGCCGCACGGCGCAGCGCCCCCACCCTCTCCGTGTTTCATCCGTCACCGAGCGCCTTGATGGCGGCTCGGTTGTCGAATCGTCAAGGAACTCTCCATGCTGCACCACCGGTTCGAACGCTCCGCGTTTCGCGCGAGTCTCATGGCCCTCGGGCTGCTGATGCTCGGGGCAATCGGTTCGGCTCGCGTTGTCGCGAGCGACCAGGAGGCGACTCCGGTCGAGAAGATCAAGCTCGCCGACGGCTTCCGCATCGAGCGGCTGTACAACGTTCCGATCGAGGAACAAGGATCGTGGGTCAGCCTGACGGTCGACCCTCAGGGACGACTGATCGCCTCGGATCAGTACGGCAAGCTCTACCGGATCGAGCCGGCTCCGATCGGCAGCGATGCCGAGACCAAGGTCGAGACGATCGACGTCGAACTCGGAATGTGCCAGGGGCTGCTCTGCGCCTTCGACTCGCTCTATGCCGTCGTCAACGGCGATGCGGGTCAGGGGGCGGGTCTGTATCGGGTTCGGGACACCGACGGCGACGATCGCTATGACTCGGTGACGCTGCTGCGCAAGATCGACGGCGGCGGCGAGCATGGACCGCATGCGGTGATCCTTTCGCCGGACGGCCAGGGGCTCTATATCTGCGCCGGCAACCACACCCGCATCCCGGCCCCCGAAAAGTCGCTCGTTCCGCGCAACTGGGACGAGGATCAGCTGCTGCCGAGCATGCCCGATGCGGGCGGTCATGCGGTCGGCATCCGAGCTCCCGGCGGCTGGGTCTGTCGGACCGATCCTGAAGGGAAGAGCTGGGAGCTGGTGGCGATCGGCTTCCGCAACGAATACGACATCGCGTTCTCGCCCGAGGGAGAGCTCTTCACCTACGACGCCGACATGGAATGGGACGTGGGCTCCCCGTGGTACCGGCCGACGCGCGTCAATCACGTGACTCCGGGAGCCGAGTTCGGTTGGCGGACCGGCACGGCGAAGTGGCCGGCGTTCTATCCGGACAGCCTCGGTTCGGTCGTCGATATCGGGTTCGGTTCGCCGACCGGCATCGTCTTCGGGACCGGAGCGAAGTTTCCCGAGAAGTATCAGCGGTCGCTCTTCATCAGCGACTGGAGCTACGGCATCCTCTACGCCGTGCACCTGGAACCGAACGGCTCGACCTGGACCGGAACGGCCGAGCCGTTCTGTTCGGCGCCGGCGCTGCAAGGGACCGACCTGGTGATCGGCCATGACGGGGCGCTCTACTTCGCGATCGGCGGTCGGCGAACCCAGTCGGGGCTGTATCGGATCACCTATGTCGGCGACGAACCGACGGCGGCGGTCGAACCTCGCAAGCTGACCGAACTGCAGCGAGTCCGTCGCCGACTGGAATCGCTCGTCGGTCAGGCCGATCCGAGTGCGGTCGCGACGGCGTGGGGCTATCTGAACCACGAGGATCGGACGCTGCGCTACACCGCGCGCGTCATTCTCGAGCAGCAGCCGGTCGCGTCGTGGCGCGAACGACTCGATGCCGCCGATGACCCGAACGTCCTGATCCAGGCCTCGATCGCTCTGGCCCGGACCGGCGAGGCGTCGGATCAGGCGCGAATCGTCGCGGCCCTCGGCAAGATCGATGTCGCCTCGCTCGACGAAGCCCGACAGCTCGACCTGATGCGCGCCTGGGGCCTCGCCGCGATTCGACTCGGCGGGGTCTCGTCGTCGCTGCGCAACGCGGTCCTCGCTCAGTTCGATGCGATGTATCCGAGTCGCTCGGTGACGCTCAACCAGGAACTCTGCCGTCTGCTCGTGGCGGTCGAGGCGCCGGAAGTCGCGTCGCGGACCCTCCATCTGCTCGCCGTCGCGCCGACTCAGGAAGAGCAGATCCACTACGCCTACTGCCTGAGAGTGCTGCGCAGCGGCTGGAGCGCAGACGATCGCCGCGACTACTTCGCCTGGTTCAACCGCGCCGCGGCGCTTCGAGGAGGCAATTCCTTCGGCGGCTTCCTGGCCAACATCCGCACCGAAGCGATCGGCAACCTCGACTCGATGGTCCGCAAGGAGCTGCAGCCGNNTGATGTCGGATGACGAGTCGGTCTACGAAGGGCGCGATCTCGAGAACGGTCGTCGCGTCTTCGCGGTCGCCCAGTGCTTCAAGTGTCATCGGTTCAAGGGCGAGGGAGGACTCGTCGGGCCCGACCTCACCGCTTCGGGACGTCGCTTCAACCAGCAGAATCTGCTCGAGGCGCTCGTCGAACCGAGCAAGGTGATCTCGGATCAGTACCAGCCGACCCTGTTCTCGCTGCTGGACGGTCGGCAGATCGCCGGCCGAGTCATCAATCTGAACGGCAACAACTACCTGGTGCAGCAGAACATGCTCGATCCGGGATCGTTGACGCCGGTCAATGTCGACGAGATCGACGAGATGGTCCCCTCGCCCGTCTCGATGATGCCGGACGGCCTGCTCGACACCTTCACGCTCGACGACATTCGCGATCTGGTCGCGTATCTGAAGTCCGGATCGGACGACGTCGCGGTGAAGTCGATCGATGGCGGTCGCAAAAAAAAAGCGAACGACTGACCGCGAAGCGGAAGACTGATCGTCGGCTCGACGAGCCGGAGTCGCGAGTGACTCCGGTTCGCCGGCCGATCTCCCGGTCCCTCCCGAAGCACGACTCGTCGGTCCCGATCGCCGCTGCGGCGGTCGGACCGACGAACGTCGTTTCTTGCCTGTCCGGCGCGACGCCGCTCGCATCGAGCACGGACCCGAATGCGGTGGCGGCGCGAGACGATGCGTCGAACGCCGGAAACGAATCTCGCCCCAACATCGTGATGATCGTCTCGGACGATCACGCCTGGACCGATTACGGCTTTGCCGGACATCCGGCGATCAGTACGCCTCATCTCGATCGACTGGCGGCGTAGAGTCTGACGTTCACGCGCGGTTACGTGCCGACCGGTCTCTGCCGGCCGAGTCTGGCATCGATGATCACCGGGCGTTGGCCGCATGAGCATGGGATCGTCGGCAACGATCCCTCGCGTCTGCCGGGGATGACGGGGCGCGACGACCCGGCCTATCTGGCTCGCTGCGCCGCGATGATCGATCGGATCGATCGCTACCCGACGCTGCCTCGTCTTCTGGCGCCGCTCGGCTATGCGAGCTTCCAGAGCGGCAAGTGGTGGGAAGGGAGCGCCGAGCGCGGCGGCTTCACCGCCGGCATGACGCACGGCGATCCGGCTCGCGGCGGTCGCCATGGCGATCATGGCCTGACGATCGGTCGTCAGGGGATGGCCGAGGTGACGGCGTTCATCGACTCGCATCGCGAATTGCCGTTCTTCCTGTGGTACGCGCCGTTCCTGCCGCACGAACCGCACACGCCTCCGGAGCGTCTGCTGGAGCACTATCTGGTCGAAGGGGTCCCTCCCGCCGAGGCGAAGTATCGCGCGTGCGTCGAATGGTTCGACGAGACGTGCGGCGAGCTGCTGGATCATCTTGAATCGGCCGGAGTCGCCGAGCGGACGATCGTCGTCTATGTGACCGACAACGGCTGGATCCAACGAACCGCGGCGACGGAGGTCCCCGAGGGGTGGCGGCAGAACTTCGCGCCGCGGAGCAAGCAGTCCCCGAACGAAGTCGGCGTCCGCACGCCCATCATGATCCGCTGGCCCGGTCGTGTTCCGGCGCGACGCGACGAATCGACCGTCGTCTCGTCGGTCGATCTCGTGCCGACCCTGCTGCATGCGGTCGGGGGCGAGGTTCCCGATGGGATGCCGGGAGTCGATCTGCTGGAGCGGAATGGTGAGGTCGAGGGGACGGCACTCGCAGGCCGTGAAGCGATCTTCGGCGAGCATTACGCGCACGACGTCGTGCTCGAAGACGACACGGCGCGACTGCTGACGCGCTGGACGATCAGCGGCCGATGGAAGCTGCTGATCTCGCATCGCGGCGACATCACCGGGCATGAGTCGCTGCACGGCGGGCGCAAGACGGCGGTGCAGCTGTATGATCTGCTCGCCGATCCTCACGAGGAACGCAACCTGGCGGCCGAGCAGCCGGGCGAGGTCGAACGACTTCGCGAACTGCTCGACGCCTGGTGGGCTCCCGAGCGCCCGGCCGTCTTCGAATGAGCGACGGCGTTCGCGGCGAGCCGACGCTAACGCAGCAATCCCTGAAGCTTCGCGAAGAAGATCGCGTTCAGGCTCAGGCCGCAGGTCACCTCGTCCAGCAGGAACTCGTCGAGTTCCTCGAGCGGAACGAATCGGACCTCGCGGATCGCTTCGCTCCGAGACGCTTCGGCTCGATGCACCTCACCGCGAGCGATCTGCGCGACGAAGACTTCGATGCTTCCGGCGAAGAGACCGGTGTTCGGGTTGACTCGGCCGACCAGACGGACCGAGCCTGCCTCGAGCCCGGTCTCTTCGAGCAGTTCGTTGCGGGCATTCGCTTCGCCGTCGAGTCCTGGTTCGCGAAACCCTCGCGGCAGTTCCCACTCCCACGACCTTGTCGCGTGGCGAAAGATCCGGACGAAGCCGACCGCATCCTCGGTCAACGGAACGACCACGGTACCGTTGTGGCCGCCGAGCGCCGCCGATTCGATGACCCGCGAATAGGTCCCCGTTCGCCCGTCGGGAAAGCGGACCGGATCGGTGACGACCATGAACCACCGATTCTCGAAGACGATGCCGGTGGTCGGATCCCCCGGCTCACGATCGAGGATCTCGATTTCGCCCGCCTCCGAGTTCCCTCGATCACGCATCGCTTCGGGCAGTCGATCCAGATAGTCGCTCATCGCCGGGCTCCCGCGGAGAACTCGCGATCACGAACGGATCGCTGCGCCCCGCGATCCATCATCCTGCAGCGGCGTTGCCGAGTCATCCCGGGCAGGCGTTCGATCCGACGGATCGAACGTTCTCGTCGGACCGCCGCGGTCGCGAACGATCGCCGGGCCGGGTAGCCTGTCGACGTCGATCTCTTCACCGCTTTCCGAGGAACGCTCCGATGCCGAACTCGATCGACTCGTTGCGCAGCGCCGTCGCGCTGGGCGCGCTGTGGTCGCTGTTGACGCTCGGTGGCCAAGCCGGCACGACCCCCGCGTCCGCCGACGAGCCGCGTCGACCGAATGTCGTGCTGATCATGTCGGACGATCAGGGGTACGGCGATCTCGGCGTGCACGGCAATCGGATGATCCGTACGCCCCGACTGGACGCATTGGCGCGCGAGAGTCTGCGGCTGACGAACTTCCACGTCGACCCGACCTGTTCCGAGACGCGCGCCGCGCTGCTGACCGGCCGCTACTCGTGCCGCGTCGGCGTCTGGCACACGATCCAAGGTCGCTCGCTGCTCGACGAACGGGTGCCGACGCTGGCCGATCGATTCGTCGCGGCCGGGTATCGGACCGGGATCTTCGGCAAGTGGCATCTGGGCGATCAGTACCCGCTGCGGGCGCAGGACCGAGGTTTCGAGCGGACGCTGACGATCGGCGGCGGAGGGATCGGTCAGACGCCCGATGCTTGGGGAAACGACTACCGCGATCCGACGCTGTCGAGCGATGGTCATCCCGAGAAGTTCTCGGGCTACTGCACCGACCTCTTCTTCGATCACGCGATCGAGTTCATCGAAGGGGCCCGAGATCGCCCCTTCTTCTGCTACGTGCCGACCAATGTTCCGCACTCCCCCTACCGCATCGACGATGCGGCTCGTGACGCCGTGCGTGCGCGAGGCGTTCCCGATCCGATGGCGGCGTTCTACGCGATGATCGAGAACCTCGACGCGAACGTCGGCCGTCTGCTCGACACCCTCGATCGTCTCGGCATCGCCGACGACACGATCGTGATCTTCCTGACCGACAACGGGACGGCCGCCGGAGTCATGCCAAGTCGCGACGATGATGCCGCGGCATGGACCGGCTTCGATGCCGGCATGCGCGGTCAGAAGGGTTCACCCTACGAAGGAGGCCATCGTGTCCCCTGCTTCATCCGCTGGCCGGCGGGCGGTTTCGAGCCTGGTTCGATCGATCGACTGACGGCGCATCTGGACCTGGCGCCGACGCTCGCCGAATGGTGTTCGTTGCCGATCGATCTCGCAGGCTTCGATGCCGATCCGGCGACTCGCGCGTACCCCTCCGATCCGACTCGCTTCGACGGCCGATCGCTGGTGCCGCTGGTGCGCGGCGAAGCGTGGCCCGAGCGAACGCTGGTCGTCCATTCGCAGCGACGCCCGATCCCCGAGCCGCGACATCAGACGGCGGTGATGACCGATCGCTGGCGTCTGATCCGCGGCAAGGAACTGTATGACCTTGCCGCCGATCCCGGCCAGACACGCGACGTGGCGTCCGAGCATCCCGATGTCGTCGCGCAGCTCGACGAGTTCTACGAACGCTGGTGGCAACGCGTCTCGGTCGAGTTCGATCGACCGGTGCGAGTCCGGGTCGGAGCCGCAGCGCAGCCGGTCGTCACGCTGACCGCTCATGATTGGCATGCGCCGCAGGAGGAGATTCCGTGGGACCAGTCGCATGTCCGTCGCGATCTGCCCGGCATCGGTACCTGGAAGCTGCAGGCCGTCGCCGCCGGCGAGTATCGAGTCGAGCTGCGCATGCGTCCGCCGGGAGTCGACTATCGGTTCGAGGCCGGTACCGCCGTGCTCTGGATCGACGATCGGGATATCGAAGTCGACGTGGTGGCGGGGAGTGACGTCGTGACGTTCGAAACGAGGATCGCCGAGGGCCCCTTCTCGCTGAGTTCGATGGTTCGCGAAGCGGGGAAGCCGGACCGGGGAGCTTATTTCGTCACGATCGAACGATTATGATCGTCGAGGGAATCGGATCCGCCGCCGCAGGACGTTACAGGCGGTCGCGGTTCCCCTCGGCCGCTGCCGCCGAATCCCTTCCCGCCCCGCTTCCCACCGCCGAAATCGAGAGGCTCTCGATGCCGCCGCGTGCTCGCGTCTCGTTCCTTGGCTCGTCGCACGTCGTTCGCGCCGCGTCGATGCTTCGTCGCTCGTCGTCGCTCGGTCGCACCGTTTCGAGCCTCGCGCTACCGCTGGTCGGCGTGATCGCCTCGCTCGTCGCGGCAGCCTCCGTGTCGGCTCAGACGCCGCAATGGATCTGGAATCATCCTCAGGCGGCGACGTCGGGGGGGACCGATCCGGCCATCTTCCGCCGTTCGTTCTCATTGGAGTCGGATGCCGCAGCGCTCGTCGTGACGGTCGCCTGCGACAATCGGTACGAGCTGTTCGTCGACGGCGTCGCCGTCGGTCGTGGCGAGAACTGGCAGCGTCCCGAGCGGTTCGTCATTCGCGGCAACGCGGTCGCCGGCGAGCATGTCGTCACGATCCGCGGCATCAACGACGGCCCCGATCCGGCCGGCCTGGCGGTGACCATCGAGCGCCAGGATGGCGAGCGGCGATCGACGATCGCGGTCAGCGACGGCGAATGGTCGGCGGCTCGCGAAGCCGACATCGACGAAGGGTGGCGCCGCCGCGAGCTGAGTTCGACCGACGGCTGGGGTGCGGCGAGCGTGCTCGGACCGGTCGGCTCGACCGCGCCGTGGCTCGACCGAGTCGCCTGGAGCGAGCCGAGCGCCGTCGAATTGACTCGCGCCGTCCGACCGGCTCAGGAGCGTTTCGAGTTCCTGGATGGCGACAGGGTGACGCTGATCGGCGGGACCTGGATCGAGCGACTGCAGCAGGATCAGTACTTCGAGACGCTGGTGACGGCCGCCTATCCCGATCGGAAGATCGTCTTCCGCAACCTCGGCTGGAGCGGCGATGAAGTGACGGGAATCGCCCGCGCGGTCTTCGGCTCGCCGCAGGACGGTTTCCGGCGACTGCAGGACGACCTGATCCGGACCGCGCCGAACGTCATCCTGATCGGCGAGGTCCGGGATCGGGANNGATTCGTTCCGCCGCGACTGGCTTCGGTTGACCGAGTTTCTCGAATCGACCGGCGCGACGCTCGTCTTTCTCTCGCCGATTCATCACGAACGGCTCGGTCCTCCGCTCCCTGATCCGACCGCGATCAATGTCGAGATCGATCGCTACGCGTCGGCAATCGGCGATTGGGCTCGCGAACGGGGACATCATTACGTCGACCTGCGCGATCCGGTCCCGGCGACCGCCGAGCGCGGGTACGTCCCCGACATTCGCGATCGATTGACCGACAACGGCGTCCATTTCACCGAATACGGCAACTGGCGAGTCGCGTTTGCGCTGGCCGAGCGTCTGGGAGTGCCGGTCAAGCCGTGGTCGGTCTCGATCGATCTCGCCAAGGGGCAAGTCGAAGCCTCGGCGGGACGAGGGGGGCCGGTCGAGGTCGTCGGCGAACGAGTCCGATTCGAGATCGACGAGCCGCGACTGCCGCTCCCTCCACCTCCGCGCAACGTCCCTCGCGGAGGCGAACTGACCGGCCCGCCGGAACGACTGACGATCGCCGGACTCGCGCCGGGGACCTGGGGGCTGAGCATCGACGGCCAGCCGACCATCCTGGCCGATGCGAGGCAATGGGCCGAGGGGATGACGGTGCCGCGCGGCGAGACGATCGCTCGGATCGAACAGCTGCGCCGCGCGATCGCGACGAAGAACGAGCTGCA
This sequence comes from Planctomycetaceae bacterium, assembly GCA_003455945.1. Classification (GTDB taxonomy): domain Bacteria; phylum Planctomycetota; class Planctomycetia; order Pirellulales; family Pirellulaceae; genus UBA11682. The sequence continues at coordinate 21,182 of DMPQ01000377.1, read as the reverse complement.
CTTCCACCGCTATCGCCCTCAGAACGAGACGTACCTGTTCCTGTTCCGCAAGCACGAACAGGGGAACAACGCGGTCGAGATTCCGCAGTTCGATCCGCTGATCGAACGCCAGGAACTTCTGATCGACGAACTGAAGCAGTCCGGGAGCGTCCGTTACGAACTGATCCGCATTCCGGACGGTGAATGAGACGCGTCGACGTCCCCTTCCGCGCGTCACCGATCGGTCGGCCGAAGCCGGTCCGACCTCGACGCCGGAGCCGAGTTCTCTCGGCTTCTTNNTTCCGTTGCCTCGACCAGACCGTCCGCCCCCCTTGTCCACGAAACCCGCTGGCCCGTGATCCGGCGCGATCCGGTCGCCGACACGGTCTCCCGCCCGCTCAGGAAATGCCGCTCATGGTTCGGATCGAATCGATCGACTTCTGGTCCCGGTTCGCGATCGCTTGTCGGCCTTCACGACGGCGAACTTCGTCGCGGGGGGATGGGGCCTCTCGTCGGCTCGTCTCGTTCCGTTCGCTGGGCGCGGCGGCACTGCTGGCGACGTTCGGCGCGGCGCTCTCTCCCGGGCTGGCACCGGCGCAGCGCGAGCTGACCGACATACCCGATCCGTCGCCGCAGAAGGAACTCGAGACGTTCCGGATCGGCGAGGGGCTGGCGACGAATCTGTTCGTCGCCGATCCCGACATCGCCAAACCGATCCACATGAACTTCGACGGTCAGGGACGGCTGTGGATCGCGTCGAGCGAGGTGTATCCGCAGATCCGCCCCGGAGAACCGGCGACCGACAAGATCCTGGTCTGCGAAGACACCGACGGCGACGGAGCGGTCGATCGGACGACCGTCTTCGCCGACGGTCTGCTCGTCCCGACCGGCATCCTTCCCGGTGACGGCGGGTGCTACGTCGTCAACAGCACCGAACTGCTCCATCTGTCGGACACCGACGGGGATGGCGCCGCCGACACGCGGCGCGTCGTGCTCAGCGGCTTCGGTACCGAGGATACGCACCATCTGCTCCACTCGCTGCGCTGGGGACCGGACGGCTGCATCTACATGAACCAGTCGATCTACATCCACAGTCACGTCGAGACCCCTCGCGGCGTCCGACGGATGAACGGCGGCGGGATCTGGCGATTCCGTCCCGAGACGATGGAGCTGGAGACCTTCTGTCTGGGGTTCGTCAATCCTTGGGGGCATCACTTCGATCGCTGGGGGCAGTCGTTCGCGACCGACGGCGCGTACGGCGAAGGGATCAACCATGTCTTTCCGGGGAGCGTCTGGGTGACCAGCCCCGGAGCGACTCGGATCATGCACGGTCTGAATCCGGGGAGTCCGAAGCACTGCGGGCTCGAGATCATCAGCGGGCGTCACTTTCCCGAGTCGTGGCGCGGCTCGATGGTCACCAACGATTTTCGCGCGAACCGGGTCTGTCGGTTCGTGGTGACCGACGATCGCTCGACCTACGCGTCGAGGCAGGAGGCCGAGATCATCCGGACCGACCATGTCGCCTTTCGGCCGATCGACGCCAAGATGGGCCCCGACGGCGCGCTCTACATCGCCGATTGGTACAACCCGATCATCCAGCATGGCGAAGTCGACTTTCGCGACGAGCGGCGCGATCACGTGCACGGCCGGGTCTGGCGAGTCACCTACGAGGGACGCGAGACGCTGGCGCCGCCGACGATCGTCGGAGCCGAAATCGACGAACTGCTCGACCTGCTGACCGTTCCCGAAGACTGGGTTCGACTGTGGGCCAAGCTCGAACTCAAGGGGCGCCCTGCCGTCGAGGTGATGCCGAAGCTGCGCGCCTGGGTTGCGGCGCTCGATGCCGATTCGCCGGAGTTCGAGCACCGACGTCTCGAAGCGCTCTGGGCCTGTCAGAACCTGCGCGTCGTCGAACCGGAGCTTTTGGCTGCGGTGGCGCGAAGTGCGTCGGGGGAGGCGCGAGCGGCGGCGATTCGAGTCGCCGTCGACTGGCGCGACGAACTCGGCGCGACGGCCGAGACGATGTTTCGCGCGGCGGTGGTCGACGATCATCCGCGCGTCCGTTTGGAGGGAGTGCGAGCGCTCGCCGGCAGCGGCACGGCCGAAGCGGCGGTCGAGGCGACTCGGTTGCTCGCTCGTCCGATGGACGAGCCGCTCGATTTCGCACTCTGGCAGACGCTGCGCGATCTCCAGTCGCTCTGGCTCCCGCGCCTGCTGGCGGGCGAACTCGATTTCGACGGCGACATCGATCGGATCACCTTTGCGCTGAAGGCGGTCGAGGCGCCGGGGATCGTCGAGCCGCTGTTGCAGTTGGCCGGACGGGCCGACCTGGCGACCGAGCGTCGCGCCGGAGTGCTCGTGCTGGCGGCCGGCCAGGCNNCGATGATCCGGCGGCACGCCGATCGGCTATCCGGATCGCCACGATCTGGCGACTGACGGCGGCGATCGAACCGCTGGCCGAATTGGCTCGCTCGACCGACGATGATGCGACGTTCTCGGCAGCGATCGCCGCGCTCGGTCGGATCGATACCGACGCTTCCCGCGCCGCGTTTCTGGGGCTCGCCCAAGCGGCGCGATCGTCCTCTCGGATCGCGCGCATGCTCGGCGAGCGTTCGCGCTTCGATGCGGTCGGATCGGTCGCTCCGATCGTCGAGTTTCTCGGCGAACCGCGGAGCGAAGCGGAGGTCGTCGAGGCGATCGGGCCGCTGTTGGGAAGACAGGACGGTGCCGCAGCGATGTTGTCCGGACTCGCGGGGCGAACGATCGATGCCGACGCGGCGCGTCTGGCGATCCGTGCGGCTCGCAGCGCGCCGCGCCCCGACGAAACGCTGATCGAAGCACTCCGCGCCGCCGGCTCGCTCGCCGATGCCGGGTGGAAGCGAACTCCCGAACTCGTCGCCGAGCTGGTCACCGAAGTGGCCGCCTCGGGCGATCCGGTCCGAGGCGAAGCGATCTATCGGCGAGCCGAGCTGCAGTGCGTCAACTGTCATGCGATCGCCGGCGCGGGAGCGGTCGTCGGTCCGGACCTGCTGAGCATCGGTGCCAGTGCGCCGGTCGACTATCTGATCGACTCGCTGTTGGAACCGAACGACAAGGTGAAGGAGGGGTATCATTCGAAGGTGATCGAAACCGACAGCGGCGGACTCTACACCGGCATCGTCGTGACGGTCGCTGACGGACTCTGGACGCTCCGGCAGGCGGACGGCAAGCTCGTTCGCGTGCTCGACGAGGAGATCGTCGACTCGGCGGACGGACGGAGTCTGATGCCGGACGGAACGGTCGACGGACTGACTCGTCAGGAACTGGTCGACCTGGTCGCCTTCCTGTCCCGGTTGGGAAAGGTCGGCGAGTTCTCGGTCGACGGTCGGAGTCTGATCCGCAGCTGGGAGACGCTGGTGCGGACCGACGAGGCGCATCGGCTGCTGAATCGGACGAGTCACGACTCGGCGGCGACCGACGATCCGTCGCTCGTCTGGCGATCGATCGCGAGTCGAGTCGGCGGGGTGTTGCCGACCGTCGAGCTGTCGTTCTTCTCGGTGCATCCGGGAATCCCGCCGACCGGCTTCGTTCGTTTCGACGTGCAGGTGACGAGCGCGGGGCTGGCCGAGATTTCGTTCGGCGAAAGCGACGGGCTGGCGCTCTGGGTCGACGGCGTTCCGACTTCGCTGTCGGGGACCTGGCGCGGAGAGTTGAGCGAGGGGAAGCACCGCTTCGTCGTCGCCATCGACTCGACCGTCCGTCCCGAAGGGATCACGGCCGAACTGCTGCCGGTGGACGGCGGAGCGACGCTCCGCCCGATCCTCGCCAGCGGCGAGTAAGGCGTAGTTGGGCGTACGTTCTTCTTGTAGTGCGACCGCCCCCGGTCGCACTGGAAAGGCGCTGCGCCGTTGTGGCCCCGGCTCGTCCCNNGCTTCGTAGCTCCGTTCGACCCCCGAGATCACTCGGCCGCGCGTCGAGGACGACGCGGGCCCACGCCCCGGGCGACGCCGGTCAGGTCGGCTCGGCCTCCTCCTGCGACCGCTCCCGGTCGCACGGTGTCTCGAAAGGGCTGATCCCGGCGCTGCGCTTCGGGCTGATTGGGTTGCTGCCGAGGCCGGCACCCTGAGTGGCCCCGGCTCGTCCCGAGCCGAGGGAGCGCGATTGCGACGCCGATCGAGCTTCGTAGCTCCGTTCGACCCCTGAGATCACTCGGCCGCGCGTCGAGGACGACGCGGGCCCACACCCGGGCGCCGAAACTCGTCTTGCTTCGAAAGGGGCTTTCGGGACAGATTGGTCCCTGCGCCGATCGAGGTTTCGAGATCCGCTGCGCCGGCGTCTGCGCTGCGCGGGGATCGGTCCGTCGGCGTCCGCATCCCGAGAGGTTCAAGGATGGACCTGCTGTATCGACTGGTGTACGGCACCGCCTGCCGGAGCACTCACCACAAGTTCGCGATGGACGCGCTCAAGCAGCTCGATCCGGAGCTGCGGGAGCCGTGGCTCCGCGCGTTTCTGCGCCATCATCAGGACTATCTGCGTGGAGCCAAGGATCCGGACGATCGGTTCCGCGACTTCACCAACCACGTGCTGCACGTCGGTGACAACTACTGGGGGGGCGCGATTCCGACCGCCGAGAAGTGGTACGGCATCGCATTGGAATCGCTGCGGCAGCGCCAGTGGAGTGACGCGATCCATGCCTGCGGCGTGCTCAGTCACTACGTGACCGATCCGGTGATGCCGTTCCACACGGCGCAGAGCGATCGCGAGACGGTGATTCATCGGGCGTGCGAGTGGAGCATCTGCAAGAGTTACGACGCGATCCATCAGATCACGCAGCTGCGCGTCGGCATGCCGGACGTCCCGTTCACCGACGATCCGGATTGGCTCGCTCAGGCGATTCGGTTCGGAGCCGAGACGGGCTATCGGCATTACGACGACCTGATCGACCACTACGACTTTCGGCGCGGCGCGAAGGATCCGCCGGCCGGCCTCGATCCGGTCTGTCGCGAAGTGCTGGCGAAGCTGTTCGGCACCTCGATCCGACTGTGGGCCGGCGTGCTCTCGCGTCTGCTGCGCGAGTCGCGCGTTTCGCCGCCGATCGAGGATCTGACCTTCCCGATGCTCTTCGCGGTGCTCGATGCGCCGAAGCGGATGATCGTCGCGAAGATCGCCGACGCGCAGGATCGGGAACTGGTCCGCGCGATGTACGACGAATGGGAGCGGACCGGCAAGGTGGTCGACAACTTGCCGCTCGACGATCGGATGGTTCAGGAGGCGTACGAGCGCGAGGTGCTGCAGGACGACACCGGACGCTGGCGCCCCTTGCCCGAGGGCGGGAAACCGCACATCGCCGCGCTCGCGCGAACCGCCGCCGCGACCGTTCGGCCGAGCATCACGCCCGTCATGACCGAGCGGACCGGTCCGCGCCGTTCGCCGGTCGAGTCCCCGTCGCCGACCGCCGCCGCAACGCCCAGCGTGCCGCCCGGTCAGGTCCCTCGCCCTCACTTCGCCGATCGAC
>DMPQ01000377.1:0-15689 GCA_003455945.1 Planctomycetaceae bacterium | reverse complement strand
GATCGGCGCGTCGATCGGAGCGCCGACGAGTACGCCGTCGACCCTGTCGTCGACCTCGTCCGTCCGCTCATCGTCGGCGGCCGCTTCGCTTGTCTCGTCGCTGGCGTCGCGCCCCGAACCGAACCGCGTTCGCCCCGAACGGACCGACGGGGCGCGCAACGAGCTTGCGCCGCGTTCACCAGCGGCTCNNCCAGGCCCGGCACTTCCAAGCCCGAGACGCCGAAATCCGAATCGCCCAAGTCGGTTCCGCTTCGTTCGTCACCGATCGCACCGGCCCCGGAATTGCCGTCGCGTTCCGAGCCGGTTCGGCCGTCGAGTCCGGTTCGCGACGAACCGCGGCGCGAGGTCGCCAAGGGAGATGCTTCGCGCTCCGATACGCCGCGCGCCGAGATCTCGCGTTCCGAGGCCCCGCGTTCCGAAACGTCGCGCGCTGAAGCCGCTCGCACCGAACTTCCGCGGAACGAACCGTCCAAGCCCTCCGCGTCGGCGCAGCGCTTCCATCTCGAGCCTTCGGACGATGTCGAGAAAGGTCCGTCGATCGGCCCGAAGACCGCCAAACGACTCGCCAAAGTCGGCATTCGGACGGTCGCCGACCTGCTCGACGGCGATCCCGAGGAACTGTCGTCGGCGATCGATGCCCGCTGGGTGACCGACGAGATGGTGCGCGACTGGCAGGACCAGGCGCGGCTGGTCTGTCGCATTCCCGATCTCCGCGGGCATGACGCCCAGCTGCTCGTCGGTTGCGACTACCGGACTCCCGAGGCGATCGCGGCGGCGCGCCCGGCGGAGCTCCTGTCCGAGGTGCTCGCTTTCGCCGGCACGTCTCAAGGGCAATCGGTCCTGAGGTCGGGCAAGGAGCCGGATCGGGCCGAGGTCGAAGGGTGGATCGCGGCCGCTCGCTCGGCGCGCTCCCTGCGATCGGCTGCCTGATGGCGCTTCGGCGCTCCGGTCGACGATTTCCCGACGCGCCGAGGCGATGCACCACTTCGATGACTCCCTGACGACGAACGAGAACCGACGATGGTCCAGGTCGATACTCCGACTCCTGTCCCTCCCGCTGCCGATACTCCGGTCCCTCCGCCGACCGGCGCACCGCCGTCTGCCGGTCCGGTCGATCCCGAAAGTCTGATCAACGAGAAGGCAGGGACCTTGGCTCGCGACGTCGGTCGCGCGGCCGAAGGGCTGATCGAAGGGGACCTGAGCCCGGTCCGCGCGCTGCTGGCCGAGTATGCGATCCCCGCGATCGCCGCGCTGCTGGTGCTGATCGTCGGCTATTTTGCGGCGAACTTCCTGTCGCGCATCATTTCGACGCCGATCCGCAAGCGGGTCGACGAGACGCTCGGACGTTTTGCCGCGCGTCTGGTCTTCTACGGCGTGATGATCGGGACGATCCTCGGCGTGCTCGGGATGTTCGGGATCGACGTGGCGAGTTTCGCTGCGGTGATCGCCGCCGCCGGCTTCGCGATCGGTCTCGCGTTTCAGGGAACGCTCAGCAACTTCGCGTCGGGAGTCCTGTTGCTCGTCTTCCGTCCGTTCAAGGTCGGCGACATGGTCTCGGCCGCCGGCGTGATGGGAAAGGTGCACGAGATCGATCTGTTCGTGACGACGTTCGACACGCCCGACAACCGCCGCATCATCGTGCCCAACAGCTCGGTGACCGGCGGAACGATCGAGAACGTCACGCACCATGTCCATCGGCGAGTCGAGGTGGCGGTCGGCGTCCGTTACGACGCCAGTCTCGACGCGACTCGCGCGGCCCTGACCGAAGCGGCCGAGTCGATGATGCCCAAGATGATCCGCGGCGAGGGGCGAGGCTATCAGGTGGTGCTCGTGCAGCTCGGCGCGTCGAGCGTCGACTGGATGGTCCGCCTGTGGACGCATCGCGATGACTTCTTCGCGGTGAAGGACGGCCTGACCGCCGCGGTCAAGAATCATCTGGATGAGGCGGGGATCGGCATTCCCTTCCCGCAGCTCGATGTCCATATCGACGGCAAGCTCGGCTAGGATAAGGCGGCGCGCGGCGGCGAATCGCGGGAGCGGGCCGGTATCGAGGTTCGACCGCGCTGTCGGACCCGGCTTCGAGCCGAGCGCGCGATGACCTCGGTGGAGAGACCCGAGCATGGCCGAACGGCGGCGTCTGAGCTTCGCGAATCTGGATGACGTGCTGCACGACGTCGCCGTTCTGCGGCTGCGCGGTTACGAGGCGCTCGGCCGATGGAACCTGGGGCAGATCTGCGCCCATCTGGACGATTGGATGCGCTATCCGCTCGACGGTTATCCGCGCACCCCCTTGCTGATGGCGCCGGTCCTCTGGTCGATGCGAGTGACGGTCGGCCCCGGAATGTTGCGGAAGATCCTCGAGTCCGGACGGATGTCGAACGCTTCGCCGACGCTGCCGGTCTCGGTGCACGGACCGGAAGAGGACGAAACGGCGGCGGTCGAGCGACTGACTCAGACGATTCGCCGTTTCCGATCGCATCGCGGCAAGTTCCTCCCCTCCCCGCTCTTCGGCCCGCTCTCGCCCGCTCAGGCCGATCTGCTCCAGCGGATCCATGCGGCACACCACCTGAGCTTCCTCGTGCCGCTCGGCGAGCGGTAGGCAAAGGGGTTCGGCACCGGTCCTGTCGCCCGACCCCTTGCTCATCGTCCGAGCTCCGATTCCCTCGCCCGCGACCGGCTGTTTCTCCATCGCTCCCCTCCCCTTCCCGGCTGCGGCATCCGCTATCAAGGACCCGGGACTGGGGGTAGAATCGCGCCGATTCGCCGGTCTCCGCCGCAGCCGAGTCTCGCTCGGCGGCGATCCACGGATCCGTTTTCTCGTCCCTTCCTCGATGCCCTCGGACAAGGCATGGAAGCGTTCACGCCGCAGCACGATCACCTGGTCGCGATCGACTCGGACGGCTGCGTCTTCGACACGATGGAGCTGAAGCACAAGGAGTGCTTCATCCCCGAGTTCATCCGCCATTACCGGCTCCAGGCGGTCTCGCGCGTTGCGCGTCAGACGGCGGAGTTCGTGAACCTGTACTCGAAACATCGCGGCATCAATCGTTTCGGCGGTTTGGTGCTGCAGCTGGCGCTGCTGGCCGAGCGTCCCGAACCGGCGGCTCGCGGGGTGTCGGTCGAGGTGCCGGCAGCGCTGGCCGCGTGGGTGCGGGACGAGAAGAAGCTCGGCGAGCCGGCGTTGGCTGCGGCGGTCGAGAGGACCGGCGATGCGGCGCTCCGTCAGGCGCTCGAGTGGAGTCGTGCGGTCAATGCGTCGATCGCGACGACCGTCGCCGAAGTCCCTCCGTTCCGCTCGGTGCGCGAATCGCTGGAGCGGTTGTCGCAGCACGCCGACCTGATCGTCTGCAGCGCGACGCCGACGGCGGCGCTGCAGGCCGAGTGGGCGGAGCACGGCCTGGATCGCTACGTCCGCGCGATCTACGGGCAGGAGGCGGGGAACAAGCGCGAGATCCTCCGCATCGCGGCGCAGTACGCTCCCGGGCGGACCCTGATGATCGGCGACGCGCCGGGGGATCGTCAGGCGGCGCATGCCAACGGCGCGCTCTTCTATCCCATTCATCCGGGGCGCGAGGACGAGAGCTGGGGGCTGCTGTTGGCCGAGGGGATCGACCGCTTCTTCGCGGGACGATTCGCCGGCGACTTCGCTCAGGCGCTCGATCGGGCGTTCGATTCGGCCCTTCCCGACACACCGCCGTGGTCCGACGACTGAGTCTCGTTCGTGGCCGCGGTTTGCGACTCACTTCAACCACTTTCAGGAAACGAGCATGGCAGGCGACAGTGATTTCGGTCTGATCGGTCTGGCGGTGATGGGCGAGAACCTCGCGCTGAACGTCGAGAGCCGCGGCTACAAGGTCTCGGTCTACAACCGGACGACCGAGAAGGTCGACGAGTTCATGGCAGGTCGAGCGGCCGGGAAGCGGTTCGTCGGCTGCCATTCGCTCGAGGCGTTCGTCGCGTCGCTCGCTCGCCCCCGCAAGGTGATGATGCTGGTCAAGGCAGGACCGGCGGTCGACAGCCTGATCGATCAGCTCGTCCCGCTGCTCGAGCCCGGCGACGTCATCATCGACGGCGGCAATACCCACTTCGCCGACACCGAGCGGCGGACGGCGTACGTCGAGAGCAAGGGGCTGCTGTTCTGCGGCTCGGGGGTCTCGGGTGGCGAAGAAGGAGCGCTCAAGGGCCCGAGTCTGATGCCGGGCGGGAGCGAGGCGAGCTGGCCGATCCTCAAGCCGATCTTCCAGGCGATCGCGGCCAAGGTCGGACCGAAGAACGACATCCCGTGCTGCGAGTGGGTCGGGCCGCGCGGCGCCGGGCACTACGTCAAGATGGTGCACAACGGCANNATCGAGTACGGCGACATGCAGCTGATCTGCGAAGCCTACCTGATGCTCAAGGAAGCGGCCGGTCTGAGCAACGCCGAACTGTACGACGTCTTCGACGACTGGAATCGCGGCGAGCTGCAGAGCTATCTGATCGAGATCAGCCGCGACATCTTCAGCGTCGCCGATCCTGACGGAAAGGGAGAACTGGTCGACAAGATCCTCGACTCGGCCGGAGCCAAGGGGACCGGCAAGTGGATGAGTCAGCTGGCGCTCGATCTGGGCGTGCCGAGCACGCTCGTCACNNGCTGTCGAGTCAGAAGGCCGAGCGGGTTCGCGCCGCCAAGGTCCTGCCGGCTCCGGCCAAGGCCGATGTCGCCGCGGTCATCGGCGATCGCAAGGCGTTCGTCAACGCGGTGCGCGAAGCGCTCTACGCGTCGAAGATCTGCTCGTATGCCCAGGGCTTCGTGCAGCTGCAGGCGGCCGCCAAGGAGCACGCCTGGCCGCTGAACTTCGGTGACTGTGCGCTGCTGTGGCGAGGGGGCTGCATCATCCGGGCGCAGTTCCTGGATCGGATCAAGGAAGCGTTCGACGCCGATCCGCAGCTCGAGAATCTCCTGCTGCATCCGTACTTCCGCGACGCCATCNNATCGCGCGCGGTCAGCAGGCGTGGCGGCATGTCGTGTCGGTCGCGACGCTGCTCGGTCTGCCGGTCCCCGCCTTCTCGACCGCGCTCGCCTACTACGACAGCTATCGCCGCGAGTTTCTCCCGGCGAACCTGCTCCAGGCGCAGCGCGACTACTTCGGCGCCCATACCTACCAGCGGACCGACAAGCCGGGGACCTTCCACACCGAGTGGCTCCAGCTCCGCCGGACGCCGCGCGCCTGATGTCCGCGGGATGAGCGAAACGGGGGACACGTCACTCGCGACGTTCCCCCGATCGCATCGGGCCCGTCCGACTGTCCGAGATCGCCCGACCGAAGCCCGAGTGCTTCGGTGATCGAGACCGAGATTCCGTCGTACCGCAGGAGGCTCGTCGATGGTCCATACCGTGGTGATCTTCGGAGCGTCGGGGGATCTGACCAGCCGCAAGCTGATCCCCGCGCTCTACTCGCTCCATCGCAAGGGCTACTTGCCCGAGGGGACACGGATCATCGGCGTCGCCCGGTCGAAGTTCTCGGATGACGACTGGCGGCGATCGCTCGAGCAGACGACCCGTTCGTTCGACAAGGAGTTCGACGACGCGTCGTGGCGGACCTTCGCGCCGAAGGTCTTCTACCAGCCGGGCGAGATCGGGCAGGTCAAGGACTTCGTCGACCTGCGACGGCGTCTGAACGAACTGGAACAGGGGGAGCGGAGCACGCGGCTCTACTACCTGAGCACGTCGCCGGCGCTCTACGCCGACGCGATCGCCGGCCTCGGCACGGCCCATTCGCTGGCGCTCGACGGCGAGGAGCAACCGCTCAAGGGGGACCTCTCGCGCCGGATCGTGATCGAGAAGCCGTTCGGCACCGACNNGTGCAGATCACGGTGGCCGAGGAGGTGACGGTCGGTCGACGCGGCGGGTACTACGACAAGGCGGGCGTGCTGCGCGACATGTTCCAGAATCATCTGCTGCAGCTGCTGATGATCACCGCGATGGAAGCACCGGCTCGCTTCTCGGCCGACCAGGTGCGGGACGAGAAGGTGAAGGTGCTGCGGGCGGTTCGTCGAGCCGACATGGCCGACCTGGAACGGGACACCTTCCGCGCGCAGTACGACGGGTATCTGAACGAAGAAGGAGTGCCGAGCGACAGCCGCACGCCGACCTTCGCGGCCCTCAAGCTGCATGTCGACAACTGGCGCTGGAACGGCGTCCCGTTCTACCTGCGGAGCGGCAAGGGGCTCAGCTGCCGCACGACGCAGATCGTGATCCGTTTCCGCGAACCCCCTCACCTGCTCTTCTCGTCACGCCAGAACGCGGCTTGGGACCCGAACCAGCTGGTGATCCAGATCCAGCCGGCCGAAGGGATCCAGCTCCAGTTCCAGACCAAGGTTCCCGACGCGGGGATGAAGCTGCGCGCGACGAATCTCGACTTTCGTTTCGCGCGAGAGTTTTCGGGCGAGATGCCCGACGCCTATCAGCGACTGCTGCTGGATGCGCTCAACGGGGACGCGAGTCTCTTTGCGCGGAGCGACGAGGTCGAACAGGCGTGGGGGATCATCGATCCGATCACCGAGTTCTGGGCTCAGCAGGATGCGCCGCCGTTGCACGGCTACGAAGTCGGCTGCTGGGGACCGACCGCGTCGAGCGACTGGATCGCGTCGGACGGGCGCGAGTGGTTCGACGTCTGCCCGATCCTGCATTGATCGATCGTCGTCGCGCGCGAGGGCTCGGCGGCGACGGCAGAGTCGCTCGTTCCGGCGGACCTCGACGCTCGGCCCTCCCCCGATGCTGGTCTCCCCCGGGGGCATGCGAATAGAATGAATCGGCGGAGAGGCCTCCCGCCTGCGAGGATCCGGTNNATCCCTCCCCTCGTCTTGTCCCCTCCCCTTCCGATCCGACGGAGAGTCTCGTCATGAGTCGCGATCGTCAGCCTCAGTCGTCCCGCCGACCTGCTTCGCTTCGGCCGTTCGGTCTTTTGTTCGCCGCGCTGTTCGCGGCCGGTTCGCTCGCGTCCGGCGATGCGGTCCGGGCTCAGAATCCGACGGGGAACGAGATCCCTCCGGCCGAAAGCAAGGTGCTCGAGACGAAGGATGGGGTGCAGCTGCAGGTCGCCTGGTTCCCCGGCTCGCTCGAGAAGGACTCGGTACCGATCATCCTGATGCACGATTGGGACGGACGCGGCGAGGATCTCGGCGCGCTGGCGTCGTACCTGCAGGGCCAGGGGCATGCGGTGATCGTGCCCGATCTGCGCGGGCACGGCAACAGCCTTCGGATCCGCGGCAACGACGATCCGATCGATCGGACCAAGATGAACAAGCTCGAGATCGCGACGATGAGCGAGGATCTCGAGACCTGCAAGCGCTTCCTGATGGAGCAGAACAATCAGGGGAAGCTCAACATCGAGCTGCTGACGATCGTCGCCGCCGGCAACTCGACGATCGTCGCGATCGACTGGGCGCTGAAGGACTGGAGCTGGCCGGCGATCGCGGGGCGGAAGCAGGGGCAGGACGTCAAGGCGCTCGTGCTTCTCTCGCCCGTCAAGCAGTTCAAGGGACTCAACATCAATCCGGCGATGCGCAATCCGCTGCTGTCCGGACGCGGAGCGACGCCGCTGAGCGTGCTGATCGCGGTCGGAACCCGCGGCGGCGGAGCGGCTCGTGATGCCCGCGGGCTGTACGAGTCGATGGAAAAGAGCCGTCCGGCGCTGCAGCTGTCGGGATCGGAACAGGATCAGATCCGACAGCGACTCGAGCAGCAGGATCTCTTCCTGCAGGAGTATCCGGTCGAGTTCCAGGGAGCGGCCCTCGTCGATCCTCGCGCTCGCCTGGATCTTCACGAGAAGATTCTCGGCTTTCTCAACGCCCGGCTCGTCGCCAAGGCCGATCTCTTCCGCTGGACCGATCGGACGCCGCCGCGCTGAGACGACTCGCGGCTGGGCGGCTCGCACCAGGACGACTCGAGTCAAATCGGCTCGCCGCGAGATGGCTCTGCCTCACGACGATTTCGTCGGAGGCGCGGGGTTGAGTTCGGACAAGGCGAGCGAACCCGGGTGACGAGAGCGGATCAGACGCCCGGGCGTCGATCCCCGATTGATCCGACCGGCGCGGCGCGCAGAATGAGTCGCTGCGGGCCGTTCGTCCCCCCACTTCGCGTCTCTCGGATCGCTTCGTTTCGGAGTNNGGTCCGACGGGCCACGGCGCGACTTTCCCTCGAGGAAGGTGCGCGCATGCTGGCCAAGCTCACGACCTATACGCTGCTCGGGATCGATGCTCATCCGGTGGACGTCGAAGTCGACGTTGCGGTCGCCGGAATCCCCAAGACGACCCTCGTCGGGCTCCCCGAAGCGGTCGTGCGCGAGAGTCTGCATCGGATCGAGCGAGCGACCGAGAACAGCGGCTTTCGCTTCTGCCGCGATCGGATCGTCATCAATCTGGCTCCGGCCGATCTGCCGAAGCACGCGGCGAGTTTCGATCTGCCGATCTGTCTGGGGCTGCTCATCGCCTCGGGACAGCTCCCCTGCGAAGGGATCGAACGCTTGGCCTTCGTCGGCGAACTGAGTCTTGAAGGTTCGATGCGTCCGACGCGCGGCGCGCTCTCGATGGCGGTCCGCGCCGCCGAGGAACGCCCGACTCGGCGACTCGTTCTGCCTCGCGCGAGCGCCGAAGAGGCGGCGGTGGTCGAGGCGATCGACGTGCACGGCGTCGACAGCCTGGCCGAGGCGGTGGCGTTTCTCGCGGGACAGCTCGACATCGAACCGACCGTCGGCGGCGTCGCGCGGCGATTCGAACAGAGCGAGCCCGATCCGATCGACTTCGCCGACGTCCGCGGCCAGGAATCGGCCAAACGAGCGGCGACCATCGCTGCGGCGGGAGCCCACAACCTGCTGATGATCGGACCGCCGGGATCGGGCAAGACGATGCTCGCCAAGCGGATTCCGACCGTGCTGCCGTCGCTTTCGCCGGGCGAGGCGATCGAGACGACTCGGGTCTACAGCGCCATCGGGCGCTTGGCCGAGGGGGAGGCGCTGATGACGCGACGGCCGTTCCGCTCCCCTCACCATACGATCAGCGAAGCGGGATTGGTGGGGGGCGGGAGCGTGCCGAGCCCGGGCGAGATCTCGATGGCTCATCACGGCGTGCTCTTCCTGGACGAGCTGCCGGAGTTCCAGCGCCGCACGCTCGAAGTCCTTCGCCAACCGCTCGAAGAGGGAAACGTCACCATCTCGCGCTCGCGCCGCAGCACGCGACTGCCGGCCGACTTCATGCTCGTCGCGGCACTCAACCCGTGTCCGTGCGGATTCCGGAACGATCCGCGGCGCGATTGTCATTGCAGCGTTCCGCAGATCGAACGCTACATGAACAAGATCAGCGGCCCGCTGCTCGATCGAATCGACATCCACCTGGAAGTTCCGGCGGTTCCGATCGAGGAGCTCAGCTCCGAGACGGCCGGTACGTCGAGCGCCGACATGCGCTCGCAGGTCGTCGCGGNNTCGATCGGTTCGCCGGCTCGATCACCCGCTTCAACGCACGGATGTCGAGTCGCGAGGTGCGACAGCACGCTCGGCTCGACGGCGAAGGGCGATCGTTGCTCCGCCGCGCAGTCGAGGAACTCGGACTCTCGGCCCGCGCTCACGACAAGATCATCCGGGTGGCCCGCACCATCGCCGATCTGGCCGGCGCCGAACANNCGAACAGCCGGCTGCCGAACATGTCGCCGAAGCGATCGGCTATCGCGTGCTCGATCGACGGATGTGGACCTGAAGGGACGCTGCGAGGCGAAGTCGCTCGGCCGCTGGTCGAGACGGCGCGGGCCCCGACGGGCAGCGGCGCCTGCCGACATCAGCGCACCGGGGTGCCGGTGGCGGCGGCCGCCATCTCGCGCGCCTCGCGCTGCGCGAAGTACAGACGGACCGGGTGATTTGCCGGGAGTGCCGCGGCTTCGGCTTCCGCTCTCAGACGATAGTCGCGAGCCAGATCGACATGCCCGCGACGCTCGGACATCTCGGCGATCGTCACGTAGGCGGTCGCCGGATCGACCAGTTCGATCAGCGTCCGTTCCGCCAGTTGCGGGTAACCTTCGGCGATCTGCAGTGCCGCCAGATTGTTGCGATACCGGCGATTGTCGGGATCCAGCCGGACCGCCTCTTCCAGATNNCCGCCCCTGCTGATGACGGAAGAGGCCGACATCGTTGCGGACGGCGGCCGATTCGGGATGGTCGCGAAGCGCCGACGCATACAGCTCTTCGGCCAACCCGGTCTCGGCCTGACGCAACGCGACGCGCGCCATCCCCAATCGCGATTCGATGTGATGGCGATCGAGCTTCAGCGCCTTGTCGTAGAAGATCCGCGCCTGTTCGAGATTGCCGCTCCGCTCGGCGTACGCCGCGACGCCGAAGTAGAGCGCCGCCGACGGAGCCGACTCGACATCCATGCTCAGCCGGTCTTCGACCAGTTCGTCCGGCACGCCGCTCGGATGCGGCACTGCCAGGTCGCGGATCGGCCCGAGCAACCGGTTACCGAGACTCGACTCCTGAGCGGTCTTGCGCTGCTGGAGCTTGGCGATCATGTCGCTCGAATTGGCTCCGACCATCTCCGGTTCGGACTTGCCCGGAATCAGCCCGCCGAGGAAGCCCGAACCGGTCTCCGGGGCGCGGCAGCCTGCCGCGACCAGAAGAGCCAGAACGGCGATTCCCCAACGCTGGCACTTCACTTCCGTTCCCTCGTCGTGAAGGTCGCTCGGATGTCAGGGATCGCTCCCCGAGACGCGAGTGCGACGGCCCCGGATCGGTCGCCGTTCGCACTTCTGAAGATCGGAACCGCGGCACTCGCCCCTTGAGCACGCCTCGATCGGCCCGGTCGGGAAACGGCTGGGGAGTCACCGGTCCAGCGAAGCTGGGTTAGTCTCGTGGAATCGGTAAGCGTTCGACGTCGGTTCGTGTCGGACGAGGCAACGGCGCCGACCGCCTGCAGGTCATCGTTCCGCCGGAACGGAGTCGCTCGGGAGATCCCCCGAACCCGGGTCGGTCGTCGACGTATCGAACGCGGGAGAGGCGTGGGGACCGAACGCGGGGCCCTTTTTCGGAATTTCGTCGTCAGCGAACCCGAGATCGGTCGCGCGACGGCAACTGGATCGGTGATGAGCGCGAGTTCCGCACCAACGCGAACGGCGACCGACGCCGAGTGGGCCGACCTTTTTCGGCGGCACCGCTCCTGGCTCTGGACCATCGTCCGCTCGCGGAACCCCGATCCGCACGAGGCGGCCGACATCCTGCAGGAGATCGCTCTGGCGCTAGTCCGCCGTACCGACTCTCCTGCCGCGATCGAACGGATCGAGCCGTGGCTCTATCGCCTGGTTCTCCGTCAGGTCCAGCAGTATCGGCGGAGTCGGGGGCGGAGTCGTCGGCGCGAGGATCGCTGGGCGCGCGAGCATGAGGGGGAGGCCGAACCGGCCGCCTCGGAATGGGTGCTGCGTGAAGAGGCTCGGGCTCAGGTGCGAGGGGCACTTGCCGAGCTGCGCGACGGCGATCGGGACATCGTGGTGCTCAAGCTCGTGGAGCGGTGGAGTTACGACCGGATCGCGTCGCATCTCGGCCTGTCTCGGCATGCGGTCGAGTATCGACTGCAGCGGGCCCGCGAGGCGCTGCGGAGTCGGCTCGGAGAAACGAGCGACATGACTCGGGCCTCGTGATCCGAACGGTCCGGTCCGGACCCGCTTCTCTTCGACGACGAACGACGAACGATCCTGCGCCGGGGACCGATGCGACTCGGCAGGACGAAACGAGGGACAGGACGATGTGGAACGATGCGGACGACGATCTCCGCCGGCTGATCGACGATGAACTCGATCCGGCGGCGGTCGACGAATTGCTCGCGGCGTGCGATCGCGATCCGGCTCGGTGGCGTCAGGTGGCACTGGCGCTGCTCGAAGATCGCGAGTGGCGACGCGGCGCGACGAGCCCGGCGGTACCGATGCCGATGCTGGCGGGGATCGACTTTCCCTGTTCCGCGACGGCGACGTCGGTCGCCGCAGCGGCCCCGGTGAACGTTTCGGAGCGATCGTCGGCCGCGGCGTCTGGCAGACCGCAGATGGCGTACGCGGCGCTGGCCGCGGGTTTGGCGCTGCTGGTCGGGACGCTCGGATTCTTGGCCGGACGAGGCGGCATCGGATCGGCGGCCGTCGACCGCGATGCGATCGCGGCGATCGAGTCTCGAACGTCCGGCGACCGTGGCGGAACGAATGACGACGGATCGGCTGCGGGGCGGATTCGCGAGATGGCGGCGGACGCCGGCGCTTCGGAGGAGGTCGGCGGCGATCGAACGCTCGACGAGCGTTCGCAGCGATCGCTTCCCTACTACGTCGGTACGCCGTCGTATCTGCCGAAGGTCTCGGCTCGCACGCAGCTCGATCTGCTGCGGCGCGGGGTGCTGATCGAAGAGGTTCCGGTGGTGCATGAGGTGGAGCGGAACGGGCGGCGCTACGCCGTCCCCGACTCGCGGATCGGCGTCCGCTATGTCGGCGGCTTGGCTTATCAGTAAGGGGCCATTCGGTGCCGGCTCGAGAGCAAGGTCGAGACGGCAGCCGGTGCGTTCGGCCATGACCGGTGATGGTCCTTGTCGGATCGGAACGATCGAAAACGACTCGCGCGCCGAAGTGGCTCGCGAGAGACGAACGAACGGAAGGAGCAGAGTGATGAAGGTGCGATTCGGTTGGCGGCGCTTTGTCGCCGCGGCTGCTGCGACGACGTTGGTCGTCGGCGGCTCGGTGGCGGCTCAGGAAGTCGTCTCGGGGAGCGACCTGTTGGCCGCGACGGTCGAGGTCGAGGGGACGGCGCAGGAGGGGGACGAGAACGCCGACGGCGAGCAGGAAGCCGAGGAAGGGCGTCTGCGCGGAGAGATCGAGAAGCTCCGCGCCGAGCTCGATCGGCGCGAGGCGGTGTTGCGAGGGATGATGCTTCGTCGGCAGGCGGAGCGGGTCGAGCTGCAGCGCGATCTGGCGGAGCGGATGGCTCAGGAAGCCCGCCTTGCCGAGCGCGTGCAGGGGATGCTGCTGCGAGGTCAAGGTCAGGCTCAGGCCGGCCGCTACTGGCTCGGTATCCAGACGATGCCGCTCGAACAACTCGACGAGGAGCAGCGGAAGGAGCTGAAGGTCGAACAGGGTGAGAACGGGCTGGTCGTCGAGGCGGTCGTCGAAGATTCGCCGGCGGCGGGCGCGGGGGTCGAGGAGCTCGACATCATCGTCGCGGTCGACGGCAACGAGGTCGGTGATGTCGGTCAGCTGGTCGACGTCGTCGCGAAGTCCGAGGGGAAGGAACTGACGCTCGATGTCGTCCGCAAGGGAGACGAGATCACGATCTCGGTCGTCCCGGCCGAACGACCTCAGGCCTTCGCCATCCCGCAGATCGGGCAGCTCGATCTCGATCTCGAGCAGTTCCAGGAAGGGATGCCCGAGATCTTCCTGAACGGTCGCGATCTGATGGAGTTTCGCGCCGCACCATTTGTCGAAGGGGCGGCTGACCTGCCGGCGGGATTGTCGGTTCAGGTGCAGCGGACCGGGAACGAACCGGCGCAGATCAAGGTGACCTACGAGGGGAAGACCTACGAGGTGACGAGCGAAACGCTCGACGAACTGCCGGAAGAGATCCGCGACAAGGTCAAGGTCTCGATCTCGGGCTTCGACGGCAACGGCTTCCGCGCGCTGCGGATCGAGAACGCGCAGGGGGGCGAGCCGCTGATGCTTCTCCGCGATATCGACGTGCCGGGCTTCCGCTTCGACATGCCGGCTTTCCGTTTCGAAGGGGAGGCCGAGGCGTCGGGCGATCAGGCTCCTGCGCCGGCGGAAGCGGACGATTCGACCAAGGCGGAACTCGATCGGATGCGTGCCGAAATGGCGGAGATCAAGGCGATGCTCAAGCAGCTGCTCGAGAATCGCGACTGAGACGCTGCCGATCGCCGATCGCGAACAAGAACGACACGAGCCCCGAGATCGCCTCTCGGGGCTCGTTCCGTTTTCGATGCGGTGCGCCGGTCGATCAGGAGGTGGCCTGAGTCGCGGCGAACGCGCGGCGCCAGCGGCGGATGCGCTGGACCGACTGCATCACCACCTCGTTGAGCGCCGCCGTCTGAACCGGCTTCACCAGATAGTCGGCCGCGCCATACTCGAGTGCCTCGATCAGCCGATCCGAGGTCGAAGCGCCGGTCAGCATCACGACCTGCGTCCAGGCGTTGCGCTGCTTGACCAGGCGGAGCACCTCGAGCCCGTTCATTTCGGGCATCTCGATGTCGGTCAGCAGCAGATCGCAGCAGTTGATTTCGAGCCAATCCTCGAACGCTTCCGGGGACTCGAACGTCTCGATCTGAACCGAGTCGCCCAGGGCATAGCCGAGCAGCTTGCGGATCAGTCGGACCAGTGTCGGATCGTCGTCGAGTACGGCGATGCGGATCGGATGACCGGTGGCGAACATCGGCGAGTCTCCTGGGCGGGAAGCGAACGGATCGGCCGTTCCGAGCTGACGAACCGCGACGAGCGGGGAACGGATCGAGTCGAGGCGAGGCAATCGAGGTAGGGAAACCCTAGGGTCGGATCGGCCCTGGTGCCGACGTTGGAGCGAGGGAACCTCGTAAATCCGCAACGAGTCCGACGCGCGAGAATCGGCAGAACCGGTATCGACGATTCGCCGCGCCCGATGCTGGCCACCATCGCACCCCATCGATAGCCTGAGAACGAGCGACCGGCCGACGGCGAAATCGCGCCGTCAAGCCTGGTCCGACTCGGAGCGGCGAGACGAGAGGGAACCACGATGCGGTCGACCGAGGGTCCGAGAGTTGGCGTCCTGGCGGTGCTGATTCTGATGGCCTTGTGCCCGGCTGCTCCGGTCGTCGGCCAAGGCCCGGGGCGCGAACCTCCTCGTCGCGAAGTCTCGGGCGAAGTGATCGGCGCCGATCCGTTCGGGCTGCTGATCCGTACGCCTGACGGGATGGAACGGATTCAGGTCGGTCCCGGACTCCCCGACCGCCTGGGCTTCGTCGAGGGACTCGGTCGATTGATCCCGGGGATGGGAGCCCCCGGAGCCTTCCCGCCAGGAGTCGGCGGCTTGCCGTTCGATCCTCAGCGACCGCGCGGGCCGGCGGGGCCCGAGGCGGGGGCGCTGCCGGTCGAACTCCGGATCCGCGTCGCGACCACGATCGACGCGATTCAGGTCGGCGACCGTCTGGCCTATCGCGCGACCGCGACCGGTCGATCGCATCGTCCCGACGGAGTCGTCCGAGCGATCGAGCGATTTCCGGCGGGAGCGGCCGATCCCGACCTCCCTGACGACGATGCGATCGAGGAGGCCGAGGGGGCNNCGACGCGGCAACGGCGAGAGGACGAGCCGGATCGGCTCGCGAGGCTCGCGCGGCCGACGGTCCGAAGTGGTATCTGGTCCGCGTCGTCAGCGTTCGCCCGGGAACGCTGCTGGTCGAGCATGAAGGGAGACGGTTCGAGCTGCCGGTCGACCGCTCGACCGTCGTCCGTTTCGATTCCGACGACCCGCGATGGGTCGGCCTCGGCGATGCGGTGACGGCGGTCGGACGACAGAATCCCGACGGTTCGATTCAGGCGACCCGACTGAGCATCGAGCATGTCGACGAAGGGCTCGCGGGGGGCGAGCTGGCCGAGGACGAGTTCGCGGCGCGCGGACGGCTGGCGGCTGCGGCTGACGGGGAGCGAGCGGCGGTGCCGT
>DMPQ01000019.1 GCA_003455945.1 Planctomycetaceae bacterium | reverse complement strand
CGGCCGCGTACTCGTCGCCGATCGCCAGCCAGAAGGTCCCGTCAGGTTTGAGCGCGCGGTGCACACCCGCCATCCACTGACGACACCAAGTCAGATAGTCGTCCGCCTCGCGCGCGTCGTCGTAGACGTCGTAGTCGTAGCCGATGTTGAAGGGGGGATCGGCAAAGACGAGATCGACCGAGGCAGGTTCGACCTGATCGAACAACGCGACGCAATCGCCCTGATGCAGGCGATCGACAGCAAGCGACATGGCGAAGAGACTCCGGCGAGACGAGAGCGCGAGCGGGCCTGGAGGCCGCGGACGCGTCGTCGCTCGGGTCGGAGCGCAGCAGGACGCAGGGCCCCCGCATCCGTTCGAGGCAACCGGTCGTTCGACCGGACGAAGCGGCGTCGCGCACGACCCTGACTCCGTTCCGGCAAAGCGAACCGAGTCGCAAGTATCGCACGTCTCGCCCCGAGTCGTAAAGGATGCAGCGNNGCCCGAGCCTCTGCTGCCCCCGCATCCCCGATCGACCGTCCCCGGTCGACTCGACTAGCCTGATGCAGCCGCACGTCCCCCGTTCTCGCCCGCTCGAACGGCGCACGAACTCCCGATCGTCGCGCCCCCCTCGAGACTCCGCTTCGCCCGAGGAACTTCCTCTCATGCAACGCCGCGAACTGCTCAAGCTGCTGACCGGATTCGGCATCGGTTCCCCCGTCTTCGCATCGCATCTGGCGGCGCTCGCCGACGAACGGCCGATCGACCGAGCGACGATCGAACAGGCGGAACGCCTGGCCGGACTCGAGCTGACCGACGAACAGCGCGATGCGGTCGCCGAAGCGGCGTCGCGCCGAGTCGCCCAGCGCCAGCCGCTCGGAGCGCTTGATCTCGGCCCCGACGATGCGCCGGCATTCGTCTTCAAGGTCGCCGACGGCGATCCCGCGCCGACGCCGCCGACCGATCGCCGAGCGCAACCGCTCGAGGTCGCGATCGACGCTCGACCGGCCGACGACGAGCTGGCGTTTCTCTCCGTCGCGGAACTTGGAGCGCTGCTTCGCGCCGGCAAGGTGACGAGCGTCGAGCTGACTCGCTTGGCGATCGAGCGTCTGAAGAAGTACGACCCGATCCTGCACTGTGTCGTGACGCTCTGCGAGACGACGGCGCTCGAGCGCGCCGCTCAGGCCGATCGCGAACTCGCGGCAGGAACCGACCGAGGCGCATTGCACGGAATTCCGTGGGGAGCGAAGGACCTGATCGCGGTCCCCGGCTATCCGACCACCTGGGGCGCGCCGCAGTTCCGCGAGCAGCAGTANNCAGTTCGAGACGGCGGCGACCGTCGCGAAACGACTGGACGACGCCGGTGCGGTGCTCGTCGCCAAGCTCTCGCTCGGCGCTCTGGCGATGGGGGACCAATGGTTCGGAGGGATGACGCGAGCCCCGTGGGATGTCGCGCGAGGTTCGAGCGGCAGCTCAGCCGGTTCGGCATCGGCCGTCGCGGCAGGTCTCGTCCCGTTTGCGCTCGGCAGCGAGACGCTCGGCAGCATCGTCTCGCCCAGTCGCCGGTGCGGCACCGTCGGTCTCCGTCCGACGTTCGGTCGAGTCAGCCGCGCCGGTTGCATGCCGCTCTCCTGGACCATGGACAAGATCGGACCGATCTGCCGAAGTGCTCAGGACACGATGCTCGTCCTGGCCGCGATCCACGGCGCCGACGGAATCGATCGGACGGCGGTCGACCGACCGCTCGAATGGCCACCGTCGATCGACTTCGCGTCGCTGAAGGTCGGCGTCGTGCGAACCCGTCGACGCGACGACGACAGCGAGCCACGAGCGCTGCGCGACGAAGGAGCGATTGCCGCGATCCTCGAAGACCTGGGAGCGACATTGATCGAGATCGAGCTCCCCGAGGAACTGCCGGTCTGGGCGATGGTCCATCTGCTCGAGATCGAAGCGGCGGCGATGTTCCACGAACTGACCGAGCGAGGGGACGATGAAGGACTCAACGCGTGGGGAGGGATCTTCCGCGCCGCTCGCTTCACCTCGGCCGTCGAGTACGTCCAGATGATGCGAGCTAGGTCGCGACTCCAGACGCGAATGGAAACGCTGATGTCGACCGTCGATCTGTACGTCAGTCAGACCGACGTCGGACATACCAACCTGACCGGCCATCCGTCGATCGTCCTGCCGACCGGCCTGCGCGCCCGCGGTGACGAGCGCCCGATGCCGACGACCGAAACGCTGACCGGACGGCTCTTCGATGAAGCGCGCCTGGTCGCCGTCGCCCATGCCGTCGAACGCAAGCTCGACTTTCGCCGACTGAGACCCCCGCTCGACGAACAACTCGTCGCCGAGTAGCGCATCGGTAACTCTCTCGGTGTCCTCTGTGTCCTCTGTGGTTACGACCGTATTTCGGCTTTCTTACCACAGAGGTCACGAAGGACACCGAGAGTACGACCTTGCGCGAGTCAGTGCTCGTCGGTCATCTCGTACGTCGGAGTCGTCGCACGGTCGTAGGAGAGCTTGGCCGCGTAGGTCGTCCCGATCACGACCAAGACCACCAGTAGCACCCCGAACGCCGGCCGCTCGATGCCGACCACCACGAAGATCGCAACGCATCCGAACAGGAACGGCAGCAGCGCGCCGACCAATCTCCACCCGTCCGAGAATCCGCCGAAGAGGGCGTAGGCGAATCCGATGAGGCCGATCGCGACTCCGGCGATCACGAGCGCGGGCAGATAGCCGGGCGGCGCTGTCCGAATCGACTTCGGCGCCCCCGAACTCGGCTCGACACCGGTCGACGACGTCGGTAGTACCGACAGCCCCGTGATCAACAATAATCCTGCGGCGAGCAGACCTCCGAACGTACCGAGCGCCCAACCGCCGTCGACCCCGGAACTCCCTCCCAGAACGGTCGTCGCCACCATCGTGGCAACGGGGAACGTCAGCAGACCGGCCACCTGACGGGTTCCGAGACTCACGAGGCGCTGGATCAGCGACGCCACGAACAGCAGCACGACGATCAGCTTCAGAGTCAACGAAATCAGTCCGACGATTTCCATGATCGATTCCGGCAAGCGAAGAAGGCGTTTGGCCTTCTCCACTACCGCCGAAGCATCGAACTGTGACCGTCGAAGCGGAGTTTTCTGCCGATCTCCTTCGTGTCCTTCGTGACCTCTGTGGTAAGAAAATCTGAAATACGGTCGTAACCACAGAGGACACGAAGGACACAGAGAAAGCGACCTCGCGCGTGCGACGTCAATCGTCGCGGCGCGGGTCGACGAACGGCAGAGCGAGCATGCCGGGCAACCGCTCGACCTGCTGCTCGTTCCGCCACGACTCGATGCCGATCGTCATCGCATCCTGTCCCGCCTGCGGCTCGGCGCGATAGGTCCGAAACAGTCGATCCCAGCACGACAGGTTGAAGCCGTAATTGCTGTTCGTCTCGCTCCGCTCGATCGAATGATGGATCCGGTGCATGTCGGGCGTCACGATCAGTGCTCTCACCAGCGGCTCGATCCGTTTCGGCAGGCTGACGTTTCCGTGTTTGAACATCGCGGTGGCATTGAGCAGCACCTCGAACAGGATCACCGCGAGAGGCGATGGGCCGAGCAGCGCGATGGCCGCCAACTTGATCAGTGCCGACAGCACGATCTCGAGGGTGTGGAATCTCAGGCCGGTCGTCACGTCGAAGTCCAGATCGGCATGATGGACCCGGTGCAATCGCCAGAGGATCGGCACCGCATGAAAGGCGACATGCTGCAGATAGATCGCCAGGTCGAGCAGCACCACCGCCGTCAACGTCTCGGCCCATGCGGGAGCGTCGATCCGAGCGAGCAGCCCCCAGCCGCGGACTCCGCAGGCCTCGGCAGCCGCGACGGCCGAGATCGGCAGCACCAACCGCGCCACGATCGTGTTCAGAACGACGAGCGCCAGGTTGTGACCGCGACGCAGAGCGCGGCGCACGGTCGGTCGTCGCCGCGGGGCGAACTGCTCCCATAGCAGCATCGCGAGCAGCACACCGACAAAGAGCCCCAAGCGAATCGTGATTTCGGTCTTCGGATCCATCAGCAACGGGGCTCGCGAGCGCAGCGACCGAGGGAGTCCGCCTCGGTCCTCGACCGCAGCGTCTCCCTCGCCACTTGACCGCTCGTTCGCTCGATCGTCAACCGATCGCCCCTTCGGTCCGGTCGACCCGTTCGGGACCGCTCAACGCTTGACATGGCGGAGCGATTCCCACTCCCAGCCGTTCCAGCGGTAGTACCGATCGTTGTGGTCGACGGTGAAGAGATTCCCCTGACGATCGCGAGCCACCTCGCCCCGACCGAGCGTCGTCGGCACCGTGTAGACATAGTCGCCGTCGGTGTACGACGCATGGCCGGCAAGGAGTTCTCCGGTGCTCCGACTGCGACGCTCCGACGATTCGCCTCGCGCCCGTTCGATCTCCCGCTGCGTCTCGCTGACCGTTTCTGAGGTTTCGATGATCGCGCGACGATCTCGGGCATTCAGCTCGGCCGTCCGATTGGTGTTTCGACGAAACGTCGCCGGATCGCCTCCCCCCGATCGGACCCAGTAGACCGCATAGTCGGCCAACGACGCGGTCCCTCCTGCCGCGCGGTAGTCCCGATAGCGAGCCCGCACCTGAGGATCAGCCATCGCGCGAGCGTAGATCTCCTGTTCGGCCTGCAGACTCCGGTAGTAGGCGTCCATGAACGCCGCCTGATCGGCCTGCCCCTGCTGAATGATCCCGCCGGCCATCTCCAGGTAGGACTGGGCGTGGGCGGTGGAGGTGACCGAGGCGAGGCCGGCGACGACGAGCGATCCGAAAAGCTTGGCGGTGGGGGACATGAGCGAGGCTCCAGGCACCTCGAGCCGGCGTTCGCGAACGAGGGACCACCGACCGTTCGGCCGACTCCCCAGTCCCTCGTTCTTCGCGTTTCGCCGCTCGGGCGTCATCAGCCCATACCGACGAGCTGACGGAGCGTGACAGGCCGAAGCAAAAAGATCTCCGAGATCGGCATGCGTCCGTCAGTGCGAGTGTCCCGAATGTTCGCCGTCGTCGTGGTGATGATCCAGCACGCCGCGGTACGGTTTGCCGTCGATCGTCACGACCAGCTGGATCTCGGCCCCTTCGTGTTCCATCTCGGCGGCGAGTTCCGCCGTATCGGACACGAAACGGGAGGCCTTTCCGACCGGATCGTTCGGTTCCGGGAACGCCTTCAACCGAAACTGCTCGGCGCTGCCGTCGTGCTTCAGATTGATGGTCAGTTCGGTCGCCTCCGTCGCCACCGACTGTTTACCGGTCGAGTCGAGCAGGTGGACCGTGATCTTTCCGTCCGCTCCTCCATGGAGCAGTTCGGCGTGGTAATCCTCGGCGCCGAGTTCGATCAGCTCGCCGCCGCGCGGTCCTGCCGTCGGATGAGCGTCTCCTTCCGACTCTCCGGCATGAGCCGCGTCCGCACCGTTCCCCTTCGCACCACCGTCCGCCCCGCCATCGCATCCGATGCCGAACGTCGACAACAGGATCGCCGACACGGCGAGCGAGTTCCTTCCGAATGACATGCTCGTTCCCTTCCGTAGTTTCGACCGCTCCCCGAGTCGTCCGACGCGACCTTCGCGTCGCTCGCAGGAGTCATGAAGTTCTTCCCAAGGTTCCGCTCGAACGCCTCATGCTTTTCCGACACCCTCGATCGTCTCGTTCGCTTGCGCGTTCTGCGATCGATCGCCCAGCGCATGCTCCTCGTCGTGAGAAGCGATCGCTCGCGCTGCCGCAGCGAAACCGATCGTTCGGAAGAGCGCCGGACGGACCAGAAACTCGAGCGCCGTGCTCGACAGCAGTCCGCCGATGATCACCGTCGCGACCGGATAGAGGATCTCCTTGCCGGGTTCGCCTGCCGCCATCGCGAGCGGAACGAGACCGATTCCCGACGTCAGCGCGGTCATCAGGACCGGAGCGAGTCGGTCCTTGCCGGCGCGCAGGATCATCGCGTCGGTCCAGCCTTCTCCCTCATGCTGCACCAGGTGCAGATAGTGGTTGATCAGCAGGATCCCGTTCCGACTGGCGATCCCGCACAGCGAGATGAACCCGACCATGCTGGCGATCGTCAGCGTCTGGCCGGTCAGCCAGAGCGCCGCGACCGATCCGATGAACGCCATCGGGAGCGCGATCATCACCTGCAGTGCCAGGTTCGCGGAGCGGAACATCGTGAACAGGATCAGGAACATCCCGATCAGGCTGACGACGAACAGGACGGCGATCATTCGCGACGCCGACTGCTGACTTTCGAACTGGCCGCCGTACTCGACGAACCATCCGGTCGGCAGGTCGCGTTCGAGAGGACCGAGGCGTTCGCGAATCTCGGCGACCACGTCGACCAGCCCGCGCCCCGAAACGTTGCACTGCAGCACGATGCGGCGGCGCACCTGTTCGCGACTGATCACGTTCGGTCCGGAGCTGTCGTAGATCCGCGCGACATCCTCGAGCTTGGTCGATCCGCCGTCGGGGAGTTCGATCGCCAGTCGCCGCAGCGAGTCGCGATTCTCGCGATAACGGTCATCCAGCTTGACCAGCAGGTCGAAGGTCCGCTGGCCGTCGAGCACCTCGGAGACCACCTCGCCCTGCATCGCCGTTCGGACGAACTCGTTGACGTCCCACCGGCGCAGACCGAACTGCTCCAGCCGATAACCATCCGCCTCGATCCGCAGCTGCGGGATATTCGTCTGCTGTTCGACCTGCAGGTCGCGGATCCCCGGCACGTCGGCGATCGCCGACTTCATCGCTTCGGCGCGACGCCTGAGCTGATCCAGATCGTCGCCGTAGAGCTTGATCGCCACCTGCGCCTTGACGCCCGAAAGCATGTGCGAGATCAGANNTCGGCATGCTCATCCAGTTCGGCACGCCCTGTCTTGCGAACAAAGGCGACGATGTCGTCGATCTCCCTCAGTCGCGCCTCGACTCGCGCCGTCACTTCGTTCGAGGTCGACAGCGACGATCCGGGAGGGAGCAGGACGTTGATCTGGACCGCCCCTTCGTTGAACGGCGGGAGAAA
>DMPQ01000149.1 GCA_003455945.1 Planctomycetaceae bacterium | reverse complement strand
TCGATCCCGCTCTCGCCGTACGGCCGAAAGGTCCAACCGGGCCGCTTCAGGTACAGCCGCTCGTAGCCCGCGCGGTTTCGCGTTTCGGGATGATCGAGCACCACTTCCTTGCCGTGATCGGCCGCCAGTTGTGGCTTGGGATCGAACGTGTCGACATGCGACACGCCGCCGCTCATGAACAGGAAGATGATNNCCCCAGGCCACAACAGCGAACCGGCGACCGCCGAACCGAGAAACCCGCGACGTGACGCTCCGTGGCTGCAGCCGCGATCGACCGAGCGACCGCGTCCGGAATCCGAGCCGTTTCGCGAACTCATGTCGTCAGTCCAGATAGAGGAACTCGTTCGAACCGAGGACGATGCGGGCGAGCGCTCGCCACGCTCCTTCGGGATCGTCACTCGCCGGCCAATCGGCGATCAGTTCGCGGGCGATCCGTCGTTCGGCATCGGCTGCCGGACGCTGCAGCGCGGCCAGGACCAATCGATCGAGTCGCGCCTCGATCGCCGTCGACTCGTCGCCTCGCGATCGCTCCGCCAGCACCGCCGCTCGCTCGTGAAAGAACGGATCGTTCAGGAAGTAGAGCGCCTGTGTCGGCACGGTGGTGGTCAGACGCTGCGGCGTCGTCGCGCTCGGGTCGGCTCCGTCGAACAGCGCCAGAAACGGCTGTCGGCGATTCCGTTTGGTCATCACATAGACGGTCCGCTTCGACGTCGGATACTCGTCGGCGAACGGATTGTGCTGCGTGTAGGTCCAGGTCGAAGGATCGGTGAACGGATGAGACAGACCAGCGGTCGTGTCGAGCGCATCGGTCACGCTCAGCAAGGCGTCGCGCAGCTCCTCGGCCGACAATCGACGTCGTACGAAACGGGTGTAGCCGATCCGCTGAGGGTCGATCGACGCGATTCGGTCATCCCGTTCCCCTTCGCGGCGATAGGCGTGCGAGAGGACGATCATCCGCTGGACCCGCTTGGACGATTCGCCGACGACCAGTTCGTGAGCCAGGCAGTCGAGCAGTTCGGGATGCGTCGGCGCTTCGCCGCGCGTCCCGAAGTCGTTCGGCGTTCGGACCAGGCCGCGGCCGAACAGATGGAGCCACAGCCGATTGGTCCAGACACGAGCCGCGAGCGGCGAGCGACCAGGGGTCACGAGTTCGGCCAGCTGCCGACGCCCGCTCGCGGCGCCGTCCGACAGCAGTTCGCCGCCGAGCACTTCCAGGAAGCGTCGTGGCGCGATCGCGCCGGTCAGCTCCGGCTCTCCCTTGATCCGAATCGCCTCGTCGTGGCCGACTCCTTCCTGAACGGCGAAGCCTTCGGGCAACGGAGGGATCATCCGTTCGAGTTCGGCCAGACGATTCGACAGCGTGGAGCGTTCGGCGGTCAGCGCCGCCAGACGATTGCCGGCCGCCTCTGCAGCGAGGTCGATCCGATCGACGCGAAAGTCGACGCCGTTGCCCCCTTCGGGATGCGCATCGGCGACCGTCCCCGACGTGACGATTCGCGCGTCCCGCGGCGCGATCCAGGCGAGCTGGACCGCATCGGTCGGCGACGGATGCACGAACAGCGTGCGAGCGGGCAAGGTGGTCCAGACGCCGATCGGCGACTCGGAAGCGTTCACCAAGGCGCTCGGCACATCCGCGTCGGTCCGCCAGACATGCAGACCGGCTCGTCCGTCGAGATCGCGGACGCTGCGCGGCATGAACTCGCCGTTGCGAGCGTCGATCATGCCCCAGGCGGCGCCGTCCGGATCGGGATTCGGATTTCCGGTCAGGAAGTCGTCGACGAGCGCCGCGGTCGAGTTCCAGATCGTGCCGTCGTTCAGGTCGCGGATCGTCAGTTCGACGCGCGTCGTGTCGGCTCCGTAATCCCCTCGCGGTCCGATCGTCAGCACGATCCAGTCGCCGGCTCGCACGTCGATCTCGGTCGACGGCAACGGGGTCGAAGCGGACACATCGCTCGACGCGACATCGGGCCCCCAGGTCGCGAGTCCGGCTCGATCGATCGCCCCCGACACCAGTTCGATACGGCGCGCCGGATCGCGAGCCGCCACGGTGATCGGACCGAGCTCCGCCTGGAGCTCATCGACACGCTGCTGCAACTGTCGCCGTTCTGCGGCGAGTCCTTCGGTTCGCGATTCCCAAACGTCGGGAGCGACGATCGGGACCATGTTCGCGGGGAGCGGCCGTGCCTCACAGCCGGTGAACGGGAACCGCGTGCTCGCCAGCACGCCGTAAAGAGCGTAGTAATCCTCGCTCGAAACCGGGTCGTACTTGTGCGCATGACATCGGGCACAGCCGAGCGTCAGCCCCAGCAGCGACTTGCCGAGCGTGTCGATCGTGTCCTCGTAGGTCAGGTGCATGTCCTGATCGCTGTCGTGCCCGAACCGTCGCGCGATGGCCAGATAGCCGGTGGCGACGAGCGGCCCGCCCCGCTCCGCTTCGTCGAGCGGACGTCCCGACTCGGCAGCGATCAGGTCGCCGGCGATCTGCCAACGCACGAAGTCGTCGACCGGCAGGTCCTGGTTCCAGGCGTCGATCACCCAGTTGCGATAACGCCACGCGTGCTGCACCGGATGATCGGTGTTCTCGCCGGCGGTATCGGCGTAGCGGACCAGATCGAGCCAGTGGCGTCCCCAACGCTCGCCGTAGGCATGACTCGCCAACAACCGATCGACCTGACGGACGAAGGCGTCGGGTCGCTCGTCGGCGCCGAACGATTCGATGTCGTCGGTCGTCGGCGGGAGGCCGGTCAGGTCGAACGTCGCACGCCGGAGGAGGGTGCGGCGGTCGGCGAGGCTCCCGTTTTCGAGTCCGAATCGCTCGAGCGCGGTCGCAGCGAGCCACGCATCGATCGGCGAGTCGACTCCGCGAGCCGCCAGCTGTTCGTCACCTGCCGGCAGTTCCGGACTCGGTCGGTTGGCCGCCAGCGGCTGGAAACTCCACCACGCCAACGACTCGGTCCAGGTCAGTCCTCCTACTCGCCGCTGCTCCGCTCCGCGCGGATCGGGAGCGCCTCGGTCGATCCATTGCTGAAGTCTCTCGACATCGGCCGGATCGAGCGGCGAGTCGGGAGGCATGGCTCGGTCGGGATCCAGACGGCGCACCGCCATCATCAGCAGACTCGCTGCGGCATCCCCCGGCACGATCGCCGCCCCGCTGGCACCGCCCGCCTGCCACCCGTCGCGAGTGTCGAGGCGCAGGTTCCCCTCGGCGCTGCTGCCGCTATGGCATTCCAGGCAGTGCTCGACCAGCAGCGGGCGAATCTCCGTTTCGAAGAACCGCTCGTCCTCGTCGTTCAGTTCGGTCGGTTCGTCGACCGCGCGAGCGAACGAGGGGATCGCGACGAGCGCCGATCCGAGAAGAAGCAGAGCGATCGCCGCAGCGACCGACTCGGCAGGGCGTCGGACATCCATGGACGTCTCGCCTGAGGTGGTGGGAAGGGGAGGGCGGGAGAACGACCGGGGGCCGCAGGCGACCGATCGTTCCGGGCCTTCATGCTACCACGGTCGGGTCGAGGAAAGAACGAAGTTCGGATTTCGCGACCGCCAAGTTCACCGAGGTCACCGAGGCAAGCGAGGTCGCCCGAACACCGGCCCACGAACCTCGCCGGACGGTTACAATCCGGAGCGGACCGAATCCGCTTCGCCCGTCNNCCCGTCTCTCTTCAACCGCTTCGAGCCTGCGATGCCGACTCGCAATCTGGTGACGATCTTCCTGTCCCTGATCGTCGGGATCACCTGCTATCAGACTGCTCAGCGCCACCGTTACGCCTCGATCATCGGATCGGCGATGACGTTGGTCGAGGAGCGGGCGCTCGAGCCTCGGACGCGGAAGGAACTCTTCCACGCGGCGATGGACGGGATGATGCGGAGTCTCGACGAGCACTCGGCGTTCATCGATCCCGATCGATTCACGGCGGTGACCGAGCATCTGGATCAGGAGTTCGGCGGCGTCGGGTTCGTGGTCGAACCGAATCCGGCGAACGGCGAGTTGCGAGTCCTGACGCCGATCGTCGGTTCCCCGGCACAGGAAGCGGGAATCGCCTCGGGAGACGTGATCCTGTCGATCGACGGTCGCACGGTCGCTTCGCTCGATCCGAGCAAGTCGCCGATCGATCTGATCCGCGGCCCCGTCGGCTCGACCGTCCGCCTCGAACTCCGCAAGCAGGCGGACGGCGCGGTCGTCACCGTCGACCTGGTCCGCCGCATGATCCCGATCGAGTCGGTGCTGGGGGATCGCCGTGCACCGGACGGGACCTGGGATTTCCGTTTGGAATCGCACCCCGAGATCGCCTACCTGCGGATCACCGAGTTCGGCGAGAAGACGATCGACGAGCTCGATCGAGTCACGGCATCGTGGCAGACCGCGCCGCCCAAGGGAGTCATTCTCGACCTGCGGCGCAACGCCGGCGGCTTGCTCGAATCGGCCGTCGAGATGTGCGATCGTTTTCTCGATGCGGGAACGATCGTCACGATCAAGCGGCGCGGCGAGGAACTCGACCGACCGCCGTACGTCGCCTCGAGCGGGACGGTGCTGCCGGTCGAGGTGCCGATGGCGGTCTTGGTCGACGGCGGCACGGCGAGCGCGGCGGAAATCGTCGCGGCCTGCCTGCAGGATCACGGTCGCGCGACGATCGTCGGCGAACGGAGCTACGGCAAGGGGACGGTGCAGCAGATCGTCCGGATCGACGGCGGCGAAAGCGCGCTGAAGCTGACGGTCGCGAGCTACTGGCGTCCGAGCGAGCGGAACATCCATCGCCCGCGCAACGGCGGGTCGGACGAATGGGGCGTCTCACCCGACTCGGGCTTCGCGGTCTCGCTGGACGATGCTCAGCGAGGGGCGATCGCCTTCGCGCGCCGACGTCGCGACTATCCGGCGACGCTGCTCGACCCGAAGACGTTTGCCGAGATGCCCGACCCGATGACCGGCGGCGAGCTGACCGAAGGGGAGATGCCGGCGATTCCGGAAGCGGACGATCCGGTCGTCGATCCGCAGCTGGAACGGGCGATCGAGGCGGTGCTCCGGAGCTCCTCCGACGTCGCCGTCGGTTGAAGCGTTCGCAACGAGCGAGTCTCGGCGAACGAATCTCCCGGATCCGGTCCGATCCGCGCCGGCCCCGAACGCCGAAGATCGTGACGCGTCCCTCGGATGGTCCGCGTTCTCGCTGACGAGGCGACAGGAGCCGCTGTTCGACCGGCGGCGATGGTCCGAACACCCCTTCGAGTCCGACGATGGCTGATGAGGCGACAGCACGTTGGAGTTGCCGCGGCCTGAGCAAGCGGTTCGCCGCGCCGGTTCTTCGCGGGATCGATCTCGACCTGGCGCCGGGCGAGATCCTGGCGTTGCTCGGAGCGAACGGGGCGGGAAAGAGCACGCTCGGAAGGATCGTCGCCGGTCTGCTTCGAGCGGATCAGGGGACGATGTTTCTGGAAGGTCAGCCGTTCGCGCCGCGCGACAAGCGACACGCGGAACGGCTGGGCGTCCATATCGTGCAGCAGGAGCTGAATCGGATCGGGACGCTCGATGTCGCGGAGAACCTGTTCCTGAATCGCCTGCCGCATCGCTTCGGCTGGATCGATCGCCGCAAGCTCGAAGCTCAGGCGACCGCCGCGCTCGAAGCGGTCGGGCTGAACGACCTGCCTCTCGATCTGCCGGTCGGGCAACTGGGAATCGGCGAGCGGCAGTTGCTCGAGATCGCCGCAGCACTTGCGCAGGACTGCCGTCTGCTGATCCTGGACGAGCCGACGGCGGCCCTCGCGCCACCGCAGGTCTCGCGACTCTTCGAGCGTCTCGCGATCCTCCGTCACCGCGGTACGGCGATGATCTACGTCAGTCATCGACTCGACGAGATCCGTCGTATCGCGGACCGAGTCGCGATCCTGCGCGACGGCGTCGTCACCGATTCGGGAGCGGCGAGCGCGTTCGATGTGGAACGGGCGGTCGAGGCGATGAGCGGCCGGAGTGCGGTGCCCGCCGGAACGACGGCGCGCCCGACATCGACGCCGACATCGATATCGATGTCGACCGAACGACTCGACGATCGATTCGCCGATCGGCCGATGCTTCTCGAGGTCCGACGACTGCAGGCGCCGCCGCGAGTCCGACAGGTCGACCTGCAGGTTCGGGCCGGCGAGATTGTCGGCCTCGCGGGACTCGTCGGTTCGGGGCGGACCGAGACGCTGCGGGCGATCTTCGGAGCGGATCGTGCGCGACAAGGGAGCGTCCGGATCGCCGGGCGTGCGAAAGAGCGACCGCTCCGTTCGCCTCGCGCCGCGGTTCGCGCCGGCCTCGGCATGGTCCCCGAGGACCGACGCGCGGAAGGGTTGTTGCTGCCGGCGTCGATCATCGACAACGTCACGCTCGGCAAGACCGAATCGGGAGAAACCTCCTTCGGTTGGCTCCGCTTCGATCGTCGTCGCCGAGCCGTGACTCGAGCGGCCGAGCGGACCGATGTCCGATGTCGGGACGTCGATCAGGCGGTCGTCGATCTGAGCGGAGGGAACCAGCAGAAGGTGCTCGTGTCGCGATGGCTCAGGCACGATGCTCGCGTTCTGCTGGTCGACGAACCGACTCGCGGCATCGATGTCGATGCCAAGCGGACGCTGCATCGCGTGCTGCGCGAATGGGTCGGCAACGATCGTGGGCTGGTCGTCGTCTCGAGCGATCTGGACGAACTCTTCGAACTGGCCGACACGATCGTCGTGATGGTCGAGGGGCGAACGGTCCTGAGCGCACCGCGACGATCGGTCGACGCACGAACGCTGCTCGAACGAGCGATCGACGTGGCCGAAGACGAAAACGAACGTGAACCGCAGCGTTGAAGGGACGGCGATGGACGACCAGCAACCGACCGAGCGGACCGAATCACCTCATGGTGCGGCCGAAGCGCCTCGCGCGAACGGTCGCCGCTGGGCCGGCTGGATCGACCTGATCGGACTGACCGTCTCGATCGCCGCGCTCGTGATGGTGATCGGCGCGCTGCAACCTCGATTCCTGTCGACCGACCAGTGGTCGTCGATCGCCAATCAGATCCCCGAGCTGCTGGTGATCGTGATCGGCATGACGCTCGTGCTGATCGTCGGTGGGATCGACCTGTCGGTCGGCTCGGTGATGGCCCTTTCGAGCGCCGTGATCGGCGTGCTTCTCGAACGCAAGCTCGGCTTGATCGTCGCCGTTCCGGCAGGGATCGCAGCGGGAGCGGTGTGCGGAGCGATCAACGGCGGCATCTCGATCGGCTTGCGCGTCCCATCGTTCATCGTCACGCTCGGCATGCTTCAGGGCGCGCGCGGTCTTGCCTATCTGCTGACCGACTCCCAGACGGTCTACCTGGGAAAGAAGATCGGTTCGATCGCCAGCCCGCTCCCCGGCATCGGCGTCTCGACCGCGTTCCTCGTGGCGTTGCTGCTGGCGATCGTCGCTCAGCTGCTGCTCGGCCGAACGATTCTCGGCCGGCATCTGGTGGCGATCGGAACCAACGAGGGGGCGGTACGACTGTCGGGCATCCGCGTCTGGCCGGCGAAGCTCTTTCCGTTCGTGTTGGTCGGCGCCATGGCGGGGCTCGCCGGTTGGTTCTCGTCGGCTCGACTGTCGTCGGTCAATCCGAACGAGGGAAACGGCATCGAGCTGTCGGCGATCGCGGCGGTGGTGATCGGCGGGACGAGCCTGATGGGGGGACGCGGCTCGGTCACCGCGAGTTTCCTGGGAGTCGTGCTCGTGGCGGTCCTGACCAGCGGACTGGCGGCGCTGAACGTCAGCGAACCGTACAAGCTGCTGATCACCGGCGGCGTGATCGTCGCGGCGGTGCTGGTCGACGTGCTGCGACGCCGCGAATCGAGGTGATCGGAAAGGGGAGGACCGCCCTCGTCGCATTCACGCTGCAGCGTCGGATTCGCTACGACGGGGCGGCGGCGTTCCTAGGAGCGCTTCGATTCATGTCTCGTTCCCCAGGGGGATCGCCCCCTGATACGATCAGGGAATCTCGAGGGGATCGGCGGACGGTTCGTCGGTGAACGCCCCAGCGCCTCGAACTGCCTGTGCCACCTGACGTGACGCTTCCATGGACGACATCGCCCGCAAGCTGCTCGACGATCTTCTCGCCACTCCCGGCACCTCGGGTTACGAAGAGCAGGTGCAGCAGGTGGTCCGCGACTTCCTGAAGCCGCTGGCCGATCGGATCGAGACCGACGTGCACGGCAACGTCATCGCCTACAAGAATCCCGAGGCGCCGCATCGAATCCTGATCGATGCTCATTGCGACCAGATCGGCCTGGTCGTTTCGCACGTCGACGATTCGGGATTTCTCTTCTTCCAGACGGTCGGCGGCTGGGACCCGCAGCAACTGGTCGGTCAGCAGGTGATCGTCGGGAGCGCGAGCGAACCGATCCCCGGCGTCATTTCGCGCAAGGCGATCCACCTGCTCGAGGATTCCGAGCGGAATCAGGTGGTGAAGCTTCCCGATCTCTGGATCGACATCGGTGCGTCGAGCGGCGCCGAGGCGCGCGAGCGGGTCCGCGTCGGCGATCCGGTCACGCTCCGCCCCGGGTACGTGCCGCTGATGAATCGCCGGATCGCCGGACCGGCGATGGACGATCGGGTCGGACTGTGGGTGGCGCTCGAGAGTTTCCGGCGCTGCGCCGACGTTCGCCCTCCATGCTGCATCGTCGTCGTCTCGGCCGTGCAGGAGGAGATCGGCCTGCGTGGCGCGAAGACCGCCGCCTACGCGGTCGATCCGCATGTCGGCATCGCTCTCGAAGTGACGCACGCGACCGACTGTCCGTCGGTCGACAAGCGGCAGCAGGGGGATCTGCGAGTCGGCAACGGACCGGTCGTCTTCCGCGGCCCGAACATGAATCCGAAGGTCTTCGCGGCGCTCGAGCGCTCGGCGACGTTGACCAACACGCGCATGCAGGTCGCCGCCTGTGGTCGCGCCGCGCCGAACGATTCCAACTCGATCCAGGTCAGCCGCGCCGGCGTGGCGACCGGCTTGATCTCGATCCCGAACCGCTACATGCACAGCGGCGTCGAACTCGTCTCGCTCGACGACCTGGAAGGAGCGGCGACGATGCTGTCGCACTTCCTGACGACGACGCCGGCGGATGCCGACTGGACTCCCTGATCGCCGTCGAGCGCCGAGTCTCCTTGCCTCGCGCCGCGGCCCCCACCACTCCCGAGAGCCGTCCGATGAGATTCTCCTTCATCCGAACGCTGCAGGTCGCGGCGCTGGCGCTGCTGACCTGGTCGAGCGCTCTTGTCGCCGTCCCTGCTCAATCGCCCCCCCAGCCGCTCGTTCCGCCGGCTCGTGATCCGGTCCGCCTGATCTTCGACACCGACATCGGCAACGACGTCGACGATGCGTTGGCGCTCGGCGTGATCCACGCGCTCCAGTCGCGTCGCGAATGTCGTCTGCTCGGGGTGACGATCACCAAGGACCATGATGACGCGGCGCGACTGGTCGACGCGATCGACACGTTCTACGGGCGAGGGAACATCCCGATCGGCGTCTGTCGCTCGGGCGTGACGCCGGAACAGGGGAGCTTCCTGCCGCTGGCTCAGATGCGTGACGGCGACGATCTGCGCTATCCGCGGGACGTCGAGGACGTTTCGCAGCTCCCCGATGCGGTCACGCTCCTGCGGCGTCTGCTCTCCGAGTCGCCCGACGGATCGGTGACGATCGCGCAGGTCGGCTTCTCGACCAACCTGGCGAAGCTTCTCGATTCTCCGGCCGATGATCTCGGCCCGGCCGGTCCCGAGTTAGTCGCGCAGAAGGTCAAGCTGCTCAGCCTGATGTTCGGCGCGTTCGCGCCGATCGATGGGGGCGAGCACCGCGAATACAACGTCGTGATGGATCTGCCGGCGTCGCAGCAGCTGGTCGAGCGATGGCCGACCGAGATGATCTTCAGCGGCTTCGAGATCGGCCTGACGATCACCTACCCGGCGCAGAGCATTCTCGAGGACTTCGGTTACGTCCCTCATCATCCGCTGGCCGAGGCGTATCAGCTGTACATGCCGACGCCGCACGAGCGACCGAACTGGGATCTGACCAGTGTCCTCTATGCGGTTCGTCCGACGCGCGACTACTTCTCGCTGTCGGAGCCGGGGAGCGTCACCGTCGACGAGAACGGCGTCACGCGACACGTCGCCGATCCGGCCGGCAAGCATCGTTACCTGATCGTCGACGATCGGCAGCGAGCACAGGTGCGCGAGTCGCTGGCGGTCCTCGCCTCGCAGCCGCCTGATGCTCGGCGCCGTAATCGAGGACAGGGCGAGGCGGTCCGCCAGGCGCCGCGCCGCAACGGCGGAGAGCGTCCGTGAGCGGCGCCGCAGCGCAGCCGGAGCGACCGGTTCGAGTCGTCGTCGTCGGCTCGATCAACATGGATCTGGTCGTCCGCCTGGAACGACTCCCTGCGCCCGGACAGACAGTGTTCGGTCGCGAGCTGAGCGAGATCCCGGGAGGCAAGGGGGCGAACCAGGCGGTCGCCGCGGCTCGCATGGGAGCCGTGACGTCGATGGTCGGGCGAGTCGGCGACGACGCCTACGGCGTTTCGCTCTGCGCGGCGCTGAGCGCCGCAGGAGTCGACGTGTCGCAGGTGACGACGACTCCCGGATCGAGCGGGCTGGCGCTCATCGGAGTCGACGACGTCGGCGAGAACTCGATCGTGATCCTTCCCGGTGCCAACGGAGCGGTCGGTCCCGAGGACGTGGCGGCTGCCGATCGGACGATCGCGGCAGCCGACGTGATGCTGTTGCAGCTGGAGATTCCCTTGGCGGCTGTCCGAGCGGCGATCGCGGCGGCCAAGCGACATGGCGTCCGCGTCCTCCTCGATCCGGCTCCGGCGATTCCCGACCTGCACCTCGACTGGACCGGCATCGATCGCTTGTGTCCGAACGAGACGGAACTCGCGTTGCTTCTGGGCCGAGATCCGTCCGACCTGATCGCGTCCGGCGAACTCGGTTCGCGCGACTTGCTTTCGGCGGGAGCGGTCGGCCTGGCCGCTCGCGGCGTCGGGCGAGTCGTGGTGACGCTCGGCGCGGCCGGTGCGATGTCGGTCGGCGCCGACGGCACGGCGATCGAAGTGCCGGCGTTTCCGGTCGACGTCGTCGATTCGACCGCTGCCGGCGATGCGTTTCGCGGCGCGCTCGCCGTGGCATTGGCCGAAGGACGCTCCGAAGCGGAGAGCCTGCGGCTGGCCGNNTCAACCGTCTCTTCCGACGCGAGCCGCGGTCGATCGCCTCGCCGCCTCTCGACTTCCCGATCGTTCGATCGATTGACCGGTCGCACGGAGTCCGGCGAATCGTACGAACACCCCACCGAATCCCCGCTCATCACTCCGGAGATCTTCCGATGCCCCGTTCGCTCCCCTCGGCTCGAGCGATGTCATTCTTCTTGTTCCGCGGATGGCTTCTGGCACTGCTCGTATCGACGCTCGGCTGCTCGGGTTCGGGCTCAGGCGCGACCAAGTCCGATGCGGAGCGTTCTGCCGGAGGCGATACGAGCGGCAAGCCGCGGATTGCGCTGATCATGAAGAGTCTGGCGAACGAGTTCTTCGCGACGATGGCCAGCGGCGCCGAAGCGCACCAAGCCGCCTCGGACGGCAAGTTCGAACTGATCGTCAACGGAATCAAGGACGAACGGGATCTCGGTCGCCAGGTCGCGCTCGTCGAAGAGGCGATGGCTCAGAAGGTCGACGCGATCGTCATCGCGCCTGCCGACTCGAAGGCATTGGTTCCGGTCCTGAAACGAGCGATGGACGCAGGGATCGTCGTCGTCAACATCGACAATCGTCTCGATGCGGACGTGCTGGCCGAGGAAGAAGCCGTGATTCCGTTCGTCGGTCCCGACAATCGAGCCGGCGCTCGGCGAGTCGGCGAGGCGCTGGTGGCGACGCTTGCGGCAGGCGACCAGGTCGCGATCCTCGAAGGGATCACCACATCGTTCAACGGCCAGCAGCGGAAGCTCGGCTTCGAAGAAGCGCTGCAGGCGGGCGGGATCGAGATCGTCGCTTCCCAATCGGCCGAATGGGAGACGTCCAAAGCGGACGCGATCGTCCGCGCGCTGCTGATCAGTCACCCGGAACTCGATGCGATCGTCGCCTGTAACGACAGCATGGCGCTCGGTGCACTGGCCGCGGTCCGCAACGCCGGGCAGGAGGGAAAGATCAAGATCGTCGGCTTCGACAACATCACCGCGGTCCGCGAAGCGATCCGCGCCGGCGAGATCCTGGCGACCGCCGATCAGCACGGCGACCAACTGGCGGTCTACGGCATCGACGTCGCGATGGAGATTCTTGCCGGGAAAACGGCGGGAGCCGACCGCGAGACGCCGGTCGATCTGATCACGGCGCTCGAACTGACCGCAGAAACGAACGGAGAGTGAAACGGTCCGGGAAGCGACGCAAGCGGTCACCCGCCGAGGACATTGGCGGAAAGAACCGCCGCCGCGAAACTTCGTGACCTCGGTGACCTCTGTGGTTAAAAAGGCATTTCCTACCACCGAGGTCACAGAGGTCACCGAGTGGCGGATTACCGCGCAAGCCGAGCAGGTGGGGACGGCGTCGATCGGCAACTCGCGAGCCGACCGTCTCGACTCCACCACAGACTCGACGATCAACCGGCACTTCCCGCTACTCGCAACTTTGGACAATCCCCGGTTCCGCAGCCCGTTCGGTTCGGAAGAACGAACGCAATTCAGGCCACGCTCCATCCCGACGAGTCGGAACATTCAGCTTATTGGTCCGGGTTGTCGAGGAGTGATTTCAGCCTCTCGGCGAGTGGCTCAGGAAACTTGCCGAGCCAACTCTCGTCGATGATTCCGATCTGGATCATGTCGAGCAAATGGACGCGGTCCTTCAGTCGATACGAGTTCAGCTTCATGCGAACAAGCCGCTCTTGAGGCAGTGTGCGAATGCCGTCGCCGTACTCGATCGGCTCGATATCCGGGTTGGGCTCGAAGTCGTCCGGACGAACGAACTTGTTGGCGAATACCAAGTGGACGGCATTACGGGCCGATTCGTCTTCTCCCTCGAGAAACATCGAGAGCCCTGCGGACTTGCGAAATCGAAAGCCATGCCCTTGCATGACTTGTTGAAGTCGCTCCAGGTCTTCTTCCCGCACCAGCACATCAACGTCGTTCGTCGCGCGGACAGCACCGGGATCGACTTGGGCAACCCAAATCCGCACGGCGTTGCCTCCGACGACAGCGTAAGGAAAGGACTCCGCTTCGAGGATGGCGACCGTGCGTCGCAGACGTTGTTCAACCCGCTCCACGGACTCACCGATCCTCTTCCATAGCTGCTCGCCGACGATCGTCAGTTCCTGGCCCATCACGCAGATTCCCCGAGGTGCGCTCTCACATCAACGTCCATCCCCTTGAACCTCCCCTGTTCTCGTCGGTTCGCAGGTCCTCTTGCGGTCCGAGTTCGAGGCGTCGGCAGTCGACAAACGGCGTCATCGCCGCCCTGAGTCGACTTCACGCATCGGTGTTGATGCGTTGCTGGCCGCATTCTACCTGGGGTCACAGGACGCTTCACGCGAAAAGCCGCGCCGCGAAACTTCGTGACCTCGGTGATCTCTGTGGCTAAAAGGCATTTCCTACCACCGAGGCCACCGAGTTCACCGAGTTGAGGCGACGCTGCGAGCCGGTTTGCCCTCTCTTACGAATCGAGCAGCTCGCGCAGCACGACTCCCTTGTCGGTCAGCGTCATCGGTCGACCGATCGGAGTCATCATTTCGGTCGCCGGATCGATGCCGAGCGCGGTCAGGATCGTGGCGTGCAGATCCTGCACGGTGACCGGTCCTTCGAGATCGTATTCGGGGTGCTCGGGATCGAGCTTCGGGCGAGGCGATGTCTTGCCGATCACCTGTCCCCCGCGGATCCCTCCGCCCGCCAGNNATCGATCAGCGCGGCGAAGGCGGGATCGAGTTCCTTCAGCAGCCCCGCGTGGATCTCATGGTTGTTGATGTGACTGTCCCAGCCGGGCAGAGTCACCTCGACGCAGCGAACGCCCGTCTCGATCAGTCGCGCCGCCGCCAGACAGCCTCGACCGAACGGCGTCGCTCCGAACGCTTCCCGCTCGGCCGCGGTCGCGTTGCTGACGTCGAAGGCGGCAAGCTGCTTCGAGTCCATCATCTTCAGAGCCGCCTGAGTCAGATCGCGAGCGACGTTGACTCCGATCCCCGGTCGGTCGATGCGGCCGCGAGCGAACTCGCGATCGACCACGTCGTTCAGATCGCTCAGACGCTGTCGATAACGCGCGTCGTCGACCGGCCGCAGCAGGTCGGGGAGCGGCTGGTTCGGATCGTCGGTCTTGAACGGATCGAACCGGGTCCCCAGATAGCCGCCGCGGCTGGGAGAATCGCTCGACAGGATCGACACGTGCCGCGGTATGTCGATCCGCTCGCGGTCCTCCTCTTCGGTCTGATGACAGACGATCGCACCGACCGACGGGTGGATCAGCGTCGGATCGGGGCGGAATCCGGTCTTGATGTTGTAGATCGCCCGCTCGTGATCCCCTTCGCGACTGGTGACGCTTCGGACGAGCGAGATCCGCTCCATCTTTTCGGCGACGCGAGGAAGTCCCGAACCGATCTCGATCCCCTTGATCGACGTCTCAATCGCCGTCGAACCGCCGGCGATGTCGGTCCCCGGATGAGGATCGAACGTCTCGAGCTGAC
>DMPQ01000332.1 GCA_003455945.1 Planctomycetaceae bacterium | reverse complement strand
CGCACGATTGTCGGCCGTCCCTGACGGGACTTGATACGACCTCCTCTCAGGCCGCACCGCGCCCCCTAATCGCGCCAGAACGTCGATCCTTCCGGAGCTCGATAGGCGATCCGCATGGTGTCGGTCTCGTACGGCACCTCTCCCGCATGCAGCGACTCGACGCCGCCGATCACCATGCCCGAGGTCAGCAACGTCCGCTCGATCGGATACGGGGCCTTTCCCTCCAGCACCATCGTTTCGATGTGGCGGCAGAGCGGCGTGAAGAAGTCGGCGGTGGTCGAGCCGTGCCCCGGCATCGGCAGATACATCTGACAGGTCAGCGTACTTCCGTCGCCCAGACGGCCGGCGTAGTTGAAGTCCTGGATGCCGGTCAGCAGGATCGTCGTCCGGAATCCGTCCAGGTGCTCGATGAAGTAGGCGACGACCGACGGCAAGGCCTGACGCGCCCAGTCGAACGAGACGCGGTCGTTGGGAAAGCCGCCGTCGACCGGCAGGTTATGACTTCGCGTCAGCGCGGCCACCGTCAGTTCGCGCGTCGTGCGATGCCCCTCGTCGGCCAATCGCTCCCAGGCCTTGGCGTCGCGCAGCGCCAGGACCGAACGGATGCCGACTTCGCCTCCGCGTCGCCGCTCGGACATGCACTGCGCCGTTTCGAGTGCGTGGAAGTCGTAGCTGTCGACGCCGCCGTAGGCGACGCAGACGCTTTCGCGGAGATCGGCGTCGTAGGGCATGTCGATCGACGGCAATCGCCACGTGACCGGCAGACTCGAACCGGCCAAGAACGGAAACTCCAGTCGGCGCGAATCGTCGACCATCTCGACGCACTCGTCCCATTCGGTCGACAGATGCTTGTCGTTGAACACGGGGCAGGAACGACCCGTCCGTTCGAACACCCGGACGACCTGCTTGAACCAGTCGTAGCGCGGATAGCGTGTCTGTCCCTTCTCGTTCCGCGGATAGTCGCCGTGTTCGCCGATGATCACGACGCCGTCGACCGCCAGTTCGTCGGTGCCGAGCGTCAACGCGTCGGCGATCGAATCGACCTGATTCAGCGAGTGCCGGGCGATGCGCTGACGAGACAGATCGCCGTCGGGAAACTGATCGACATAGACCGATGCGACGTCGACTCGAGGCGCCGTCCACGTTCCCTGCCACGCGTAACCGAAGGTCAGGCGATCGAGAAAATGCTGTGCGTGCGAGTGGCGTCGGACCTCGGTCCCAAGAAACGCGACTCGCTTTCGCGGCGCCTCGTCGATGCAGGACGGAAGAATCGACGCACGAGACGTCAGTGCTGCAGCGGCGGCAGCACCGACCCCGGCGGCCAGAAAGCGACGGCGATCGAACATGGCGAGAGGTCTCCGGCGGGAAATCGACTAGGCAGGACACCGGCTCGCACGTTCGAGCGCGGCGGCGATCAGTAGTGAGGGGGCTTCTCGTCGAGCAGATCGCGTCCCGGCTCGCGCATCGCCAACGCCGTGTCGATCCGACTGTCCAGCAGCGTGAACCGCGCCGCCAGCCGCGCGAGCTCCTTGCGGATCTCGAGGATCGACTCGTCGAGAGCCTGGACCCACTTCTGCTGATGGGTGTACAGCTCTTCGAGATGCTGCTGCTTGTCTTCGAGACGGCGGAGTGCCGCGGACAGATCCTCGGGGGCGGGCATGGTCTCTCCGAAACGGGCGAGCGGTGAAGTCGGACGTCGTGACGAGGGAGATCGAAGAGGCGACCGGATCGAGCGGATCGAGCGCAAAGCGATCGATCCGCCGCGCGCCGGTCGTCTCAATCGAGCACCTTGATTCTCAGGTGGCGGTAGCGAGCCTCCATCGGCTCGCCCGAATGGACCTGCGGCGCAATGATTCCTTCGAGAGGAATCGCCGGATCCGATTCGGTGTAGTCGACGGTCGGAACGCCGTTGATCCAGAGTCGGATTCTCGGGCCTTCGCACCGAATCCGGTAGTCGTTCCACTCGCCGACCCGGATCGGTTCGGCTCGCTTCTCGGGAGCGGGACCGGCGAGCACGCGATTGCGTCGCGATTCGTCGTACAGACAGCCCCACCAGCCGTTG
The DNA here is from genome assembly GCA_003455945.1 of Planctomycetaceae bacterium. GTDB lineage: Bacteria > Planctomycetota > Planctomycetia > Pirellulales > Pirellulaceae > UBA11682. The sequence continues at coordinate 7,008 of DMPQ01000332.1, read as the reverse complement.
CCCAGATCGGCCTGATAGCCGCTCACCTCGTGATGGTCCGGGATCTCGGCTGTCCTGATCTGGACGCCGGCATTCGCGCCGTCGGTGCCGATCAGCTTGAACTGCAGTCGCAGCTCGAAGTCGCCGTAGGTCCGATCGGTCCGCAGGAACTCGTTCCGCGGTATCGGTCGTTCGAGCGTGCCGGCAACGATCTGCTCGTCCTCGATCCGAAACATCTCGAGGTTGCCGTGCCAACCGTCGAACGAGCGGCCGTCGAACAGCGGTTCGAACTCCGACTCGTCGGCCGCCGTTTCATCGGTCGGTCGTTCGATCTCGTCGACCGAGAGCGGAAGCAAGCGGATCCGTCGATAAGCCGCTTCGACCGGGCCGGTCGGCTGGATCTGCAGCGCGATCAGACCCGATCGCGGCATCCCCTCGGTCTCGGTCCAGTCGACCGTCAGCGTGCCGTTGAGCCAGACTCGAATGCGATCTCCTTCGCAGCGGATCCGGTAGTCGTTCCAGTCGTTCGAGACGAGCGGCCAGAACATCGCGGGCTGGAGCATTCGATTGCGTCGCGCCTCGTCGTACAGTCCCCCCCAGAACCCGTTTCCGAGGTCGGCCTGATAGCCCGCGACCTCGTTCTCGCGCCGCTGCGAACGGACGTTGACGCCGCCGTTGGCCCCTTCGCCGCGCAGTCGAAACTGCTGGCGCAGGTCGAAGTTTTCGAACTCGGTTTCGTAGGTCAGGAACTCGTTCTGCCCGCCGACCGGGCCCGCCAGGCTGCCGCCGACGATCGCACCCCCTTCGATTCGCCACACCTCCGCGTTGCCGCTCCAGCCGGTGAGCGTGCTGCCGTCGAAGAGCGGCGTGAACTCCGGTTCCGATTCCCGGATCCGGTCGGCGAACTCGGCCGCATCGATCAGCGCAGCGAAACGGCCGGCGAGCGGCGTGTCGACGGAAACGGCCCGCAGACGTTCGCTCGTTTCGAGGATCGCTCTCGGCTCTTGGGATGCGAGCGCTTCGCCGATCGCGGCGGCGCTCTANNCGCCGGGATCGTCAGCGGATCACGCGCCCGCCCGATCGCCAGCCCGAGGCCTTCCAGCGACGGATGTCGAACCAGGATTTCGAGTGCCAGCGTCCGTTCCTCGTCGCGACCGGCCAGCTCGATCGCGCGGCGACACATCTCGGTTCGGGTCTCGAGAGAAAGGTCGAACTGACGAGCGATCCTCAGGTAGCCGCGCAGCGCGCGGACCCGATACTTCGTCTCCCTCAGATCTTCCGCCAGGCCGACCAGCGTCTCGGCCGCATCGGCGGATGACCAACGACCGAGCATCCGAGTCGCGGTATCGCGAATCCGATCATCCTGAGCGTCGCGAGCCGCTCGATCGAGAACGCCGAGCGCGCGAGGGCCTTCGACCGTGCCGATCCGTTCCAAGAGCAGCGAAGCGGTCTGTGGATCGGTTCGCTCCAGTGACTCGGCCAGCCGATCGGCGAACTCGTCGCGAGGAAGTCGGGCCCCCGCAACGGCGAGCGCCTCGACCGCTCCCGTGCGGATCGGGTCGTCCTGGACCAGCAACGCGACGAGCGGGCCCAGTCGGTCGAGATCGGCCGTGGCCCCGAGTCCTTCGATCGCCGCGACGCGAACGGCCGGGTTCTCGGACGATCGAGCCAGAAGCTCGAGTCGATCGACCGCCTGGGTGATCCGTCGCTGAGCGACCAGTCTCGCAGCGGCGATCACCAGTTGCGGAGCCTCCGCATCGAGTCGTTCGACGATCGCGCGGTCGACCGTCTCGCCCTGCAATTCTCCGATCGCCTCGGTCGCCGCGGCGACGATCCGTTCGTCACCGTCCGAAAGCGCGGTCAACAGTCGCTCGATCCCTTCGACCCCGGCGATCGGTCCGAGAGCTCGAAGCGCCGCGGCCCGCACGGCCGGATCGGGATCATCGACCGCCGTCATCAGCAGCGAGCGTCCCTCGACATCCCGCAGGTCGCCGACGAGCGTCACGATCATCTCGCGCCGCGGCGCATCGAGGTTCGGAAGGACGCGCGCCAGCGAGGGAAACGCGGCAGCCCGGATGTCACGAGCCGCCTGGAGTCCGATGCGGAACGAGTCGACTCGCTCGTGCATCAGCAGTCCGTCGAGCAGCGACTCGGCATCCGGCGAACCGCGGCGAATCAGCGCCGCCGCCGCCTCGGCGATCAGATGTTCCCCCGGCCCATCGGGCTCGGCCCGATCGATCGTCGCGAGTCGCCGGAGCATGTCGTCGGCGACCGGATAGGGAGTTCCTTTCGGGACTCGGGCGACCGCGAGCAGGATGGCCGAGCCGACATCGTCCGAGTGGCGTGTGTCCGATCGCAGGAGCCCACCGAGAGCGACGAGCGCCCGATCGTCGGCGATCCTTCCCATCGCGCGAATCGCGGCGACTCGCACGTCACTCGAATCCGATGTCGAAGCGAGCGAGGCGAGCGCGTCGATCGCCTGATCATCCCGTCGCAGCCCGACCGATCCGATCGCGCCGACGAGTGCGGAACCGTTCAGACGCCCGAGAGAATCCCGCAGCGCGGCGGCAGCCTCCGGTCCCGCAATCGATTCGAGCGCGGTCCGCGCGTAGGAGCCGAGCTCCGCCGAATCGAGCAGCGCTGCCAGAGCCGGGACCGCCGCCGGATCGCCGAGCGTGCCGAGCGAGCGACACGCCATGGCTCGATCGAACAACGGACCGTCCGACTCGAGAGTCGCGATCAGCTTCGGCAGGTCTCCTGGGACCGCCCGAGTCGGCTGAGCGGTCGCGGTCGATGCGAAGGACAGAACGAGGAGTACGAGTCCGAACAGAGTCGGCACTGGCGACGGCATGCGAAGCGGCGAAGACATCGGCGTGATCCGGTGGTGGGATGTCGAAAGGCGACGACGATGGGCAAGGTCGATGCGAATCGAGCGAGAGTCACTCGAACGCGGTTCAGAAGATCCACGGTTCGCGCATCGGACGCCGCACCAGCGCCTCGGCCGCCGGATCGTTCGGGAATGACTCGGTCGCCGGATCGATCGTCAGCTTTCGACCGAGAATCCACGCTGAGGCGGCTGCGTGGCACGCGACATGTGACGACCGCATGACGTCCGCGTTGCATGCGGGCTGACGCCGGGTTCGGACGCAATCGAAGAACTCGCGGACGTGCAGTCGAGGGGAAATGCCGGGGTCGGGGGACGGAGGCGGCAACTCCGCGCGCAGCGTGTCGTTCGAGACCTGAGTCCGTCCGCTGTCTCCCGTCTCGACCCAGCCGTCGTCTCCTTCGTAGCGAACCGGACAGGTGCCCAGACCGAGCCAGCCGTTGCGGCGCAGGATCAGTCGCGTGCCGTCGGCATACGTGCACTCGATCGCGTTGTCGTTCGGCAGATCGATCGGCTCGTAGGTCAGCGGCAGCGTCCCGTCGGCTCGCAGGGCCCACTGACAGAGATCGACGGTGTGCGCGCCCCAGTCGAGCAGCTTGGCGCCGGAATCGAAGTCGTGGAAGCCGCGCCACCCGCCGTCGACGTACGAGCGGTTGAAGGGCCGCCATGGTGCGGGACCGAGCCACATCTCCCAGTCGATCTCGTTCGGATCGGGGACCGGCTGTTCGGGGAGCCAGTCGTGGCGATCGACCAGTTCGTAGATCGAAGCATGAACCGTGCGGATCCGTCCGAGCTTCCCGCTCCAGACCAGTTCGGCCGCATCGCGGAAGTTCGAGACGTTGCGGCGCTGCGTGCCGGCCTGAAAGATCCGGCCGGTCGAGCGAATCGTCTCGGCCAATCGCCGCGTCAGTTCGATGCTGATCGCGCACGGCTTCTCGGAGTAGACGTCCTTGCCCGCCTGAGCGGCGAGCATCGAGATCGGAGCGTGCCAGCGATCGCCGGTCGCGATCAGCACCGTGTCGATGTCGGGGCGTTCGAGCAGTTCGCGAAAGTCGCGATAGGTGTCGCAGGTTCCGGGGCCGTGATGCTTCTCGCCGATCTCCTTCACCGCCTGGCGCCGATCGGCTCGCACGTCGGCCACCGCGACGAACTGCACGTCCGGCTGCTGGAGCATGAAGTCGAGCACGTAACCGCCGCGGTGGCGGATACCGATCCCTCCGAGCGTGATCCGCTCGCTCGGTGCGACGGCGCCGTCGCGTCCGAGCGCCTTGGCCGGAATGATCGTCGGCACGGCGAACAGGGTCGAGGCGGCGGCGGTCGCCTGCAGGAAGCGGCGTCGCCCCGGATCGATCGAAGGGTCCGGAGTAGGAGCAGCGGGAGCCATGACGAACCCTCGGTGGTGGCGCGGGGGAGGACGGACCGCCGCATTGTCGAGCAGGGCGACTCGGGTTGCAAACTTCGGCTCTCGGCAAGGGCCGAACGGAGGTCGAAAGTCGACGTCGACAGGGTTCGACGCCGACTTCGGAGAGGCTTCACGTGCGCGGCTCGGCTCCCCGGGCTCCCCTTTTCCGGCGATTCCCCGACAATGGTCGACGGTTCTCGGACCACGGATCGGCCGCCCTGCCTCGCTCGCGATCGTCGCGACGATCGGCCGGCGGCTTCATCGAGCGGAGATTGACCGATCATGCGTATCGACCTGCGTCGATGGTCGCGAATGGGCTTGGCGCTCGTCGCCTTGCTCGTCGGCACCACCTCGCCTCGTGCTTCGTCGGCCGACGAAGGAATGTGGCTCTTCAGCAACCTGCCGCGCGCCTATCTGGCTCGCACCTACGGCTTCGAGCCGACGGACGAGTGGGTGCAGCATCTGATGCTCTCGAGCGTCCGGTTCAATTCGGGAGGCTCGGGAAGTTTCGTCTCGTCGGACGGCCTGGTGCTGACCAATCACCATGTCGCCTCGGACACGATCTTCAAGATCTCGACCGAAGAGAACGACTACCTCGAGGAGGGCTTCCTCGCGAAGACGCTGGCCGACGAGATCCCCGCTCCGGATCTCGAACTCAATCAGCTCGTCTCGATCGAGGACGTGACCGATCGCGTGATGGCCTCGGTCGCCTCGTCGATGACCGCCGACGATGCGGCCAAGGCGCGCAACGCCGTGATGGCCGAGATCGAGAACGAATCGCTCGAGGCGACCGGCCTGCGGAGCGACATCGTGACGCTCTACGGCGGTGCCAAGTATCACCTGTACCGGTACAAGAAGTACGTCGACGTCCGAGTCGTCTTTGCGCCCGAGGCGGCGATCGCCTTCTTCGGCGGCGATGCCGACAACTTCGAGTACCCGCGCTACTGTCTGGACATCTGCCTGCTGCGGGTCTACGAGAACGGCAAGCCGGCGAAGATCGACCATTTCCTTTCCTGGAATGACTCGCCGCCGACCGAAGAGCAGCTCGTCTTCGTCTCGGGACATCCCGGCCGGACGCAGCGCGGCTTTACCGTCGATGCGATGAAGTATCTGCGCGATACCCGCTTGCCGTTCGCGCTCGACCTGCTCCGTCGCCGCGAGATCATGCTGCAGCAGTTCGGTCTGCAAGGGGAAGAGCAGAAGCGTCGGGCTCAGGATGATCTGTTCGGCGTGCAGAACTCCCGCAAGGCCTACACCGGCATGCTGCAGGGGCTGCAGGATCCGGCGGTGCTCGAGGCGAAGCGATCGCGCGAGGCGCGCATTCTCGCCTCGATCGCCGATCGACCGGACGCCGAGGAGATTCGTGAGGCGTTTGCGGCGGTCGCCGAGCTGCAGCTGCGCCGCAAGGAGCTGATCCGCGCGGTCGGCGGATTCCGCACCGGCATCTACGGGATCGCCGAGACGCTCGTCCTGATGGGAGCCGAGGATGCGAAGCCGAGTGCCGATCGGCTCCGCGAGTTCCGTGACTCGAATCGCGAGTCGCTCGAGCAGGAACTGTTCAGCACGGCGCCGCTGTATCCCGATCTGGAGGCGACCAAGCTGGCCGACGAGATCGCACGACTGATCGAATGGATCGGCGCCGACGATCCGTTGGTCGTCGACCTGCTCGAAGGACTCGGTCCGCAGAATCGAGCGGCGAAGGCGATCGCCGAAACCAAGCTGTTCGACGTCCAGGCGCGGCGCGAGCTGGCGGCCGGCGGTCCCGATGCGATCGCCGCGTCGGATGACCCGCTGATCGTGATGGCTCGCAAGATGCAGCCGCTCTATCGAAAGATCCGCTCCGAGATCGAGCAGGTCGAGGAGCTGGAGCGACAGGCGTACGTCAAGGTTTCGGAGGCGACCGTCGCCTTCGAGGGAACGTCGACCTATCCCGACGCCACCTTCACGCTCCGGCTGGCCTTCGGGCCGATCCGCGGCTACGAGGAAGGGGGAACGAAGATCGCCCCGTGGACCACGATGGGAGACGCCTTTGCTCACCAGGAGAATCACGGTTCGCGCGAACCGTGGCAGCTCCCTCAGTCGTGGATCGCCGCTCGCGATCGGATCGGCGCCGACGTCCCGTTCAACTTCGTCTGCACGGCCGACATCATCGGAGGCAATTCCGGAAGTCCGGTCGTCAATCGGGACGGCGAGTTCGTCGGGATCATCTTCGACGGGAATATCCAGTCGCTCACCGCCGACTATCTCTACACCGAGACGCAGGGCCGAGCCGTCTCGGTCCACGCCGCCGCGATCCGCGAAGCGCTGCGGAAGATCTACGGTGCCGAGGAGCTGGCCGACAGCCTCGGTCGCTGATCGTCGTGCGGGATCGACGTGCGAAACAGCGCGAGGGGAGGTGCTCGGCCGGAAGGTCGGACGCCTCCCCTCGTTCGTTTCGTCCACCGTCGTGTGACCGCCCTCGGTCGCACTGGATGAGAAAGCGAGGCACGGGGACCCCGTGCTGACGCTGCGGGCTGGGAGGCACGGAGAGTTCAGCGTCGCGTCGTCGCTGCGCGTCCGGACCGACNNACCGACCTCGGTCGCACGGGATCGACGTCGGCCCAAGTCCGCATCAAGTCCCGTCAGAGACGAAAGAACGTGCGGCACGCCCGAGGTGTCCGGCTGTTGCGATGTGGTGGTCTGTCGTCCCTGGCGGGACTTGGAGGATCGCGCGATGAGTCTCGTTACCCGGCGATGAATCGCC
>DMPQ01000486.1 GCA_003455945.1 Planctomycetaceae bacterium | reverse complement strand
GCTCGACGCGATCCGCGCTCGTCGCCCCGGCATCAAGGTCCTGTTCATGAGCGGTTATACGGACGACGCGATCCTGCTGCACGGAGTCGTCGAAGCGACCGACGCGTTCCTGCAGAAGCCGTTCACTCCGATCCGACTGGCCGGCAAGGTGCGCGAACTGCTCGACGCCCCTCCGACGTCGCACTGATCCGAGGACTGATTCTGCGAGACGTTCGCGGGAAGTCCCTTTCTCCGACGGCTGGCCTCAGGACGGCCCGTTCGCATCGAGGCATCATCACCACAGGAAGTGACTTCGACCGAAAAGTCCCGGCATCGTGAAGGGGACGCGACCGATCACCGAGTAAGCGACCCAAGCCGTGAACGCTGTGAGTCCGGTGGTCAGAATCGCGTAGATGAGCAGGCTGGCTCCGGATCTCAGCCGATCGCTCCCGAGGAATCGCGAGGCGAACAACGAAGCAATTGCTACGGCCGCGACACCGATGATGACCCATAACAACGACAAGCCCAGCTTGTTCGCGGCCATGAGTCCAGGCGACGACGGCGCTACCCCCTGGTCGATTCGCATCAGAGCGGTCGGCACGGCAAGGACGAAGAGCATTGACACGGCAATGACGGCCGCCGCCGGCAAGATCACCAGTAATCCGAAAGCCCACGGAGGCAACCTAACGCCAGGACGAGCGGTCGGCTCAGCGAGTCCGGGAGTCCGATAAGGATTCGCCGGCTCGAACGTCCGAGCCTTGGTGGGTTGCCGGCAAGTCGGTGACATCAGGTTCTTCTCCTCCTTCCCGATCGCTCGGGAACGAAGCGCGCGTCGACATCGGGGCGGACAAGGCGGTCGCGCGATCAGCGACTCATCAGATCCAGCAGCGCAACGACCGTCGCCTCGACCCCCGATCGGATCGACGGTTCGGGAGCGATGCGAAAGAAGGGAGAATGGTGCGAGGGGACGGGCGGACCACCGGCCGCTTCGGCATCGAGCTCCTCCTTGGGCGTGCCGCCGACCGTGAAGTAGACGCTCCGGATCGGCGGATCGGTGGTGAAGAACGGAAAGTCCTCGGCGCCCATCCCTTTCTGACGAGCCGCGACGAAGTCGTCGTCCATCATGATTTCGGGCCCGAGCTCTTCTTCCCAGCGACTCCGCAGTCGCCGCGCCAGATCGGCATCGTTGGTCGTCGGCGGGGTCGACTCGGAATAGATCACTTCCGGGAGCTTGTCCTCGGGAAGTCCCGCGGCTCGTCCCAGGTTCTCGGCGATCCGCTTGATGCCGTCGAGGAGCAGCTTCCGATTCTCGGGGCTCGTGCTGCGGACCGTCAGTTGCAGGACGGCTCGATCCGAGATGATGTTGTGTTTGGTACCGGCGTGGAACGAGCCGACCGTGACGACTCCCGGATCGCGAGGGGGGAGTTCTCGCGAGACGAGGGTCTGGAGCGCCATGACGATCTGAGCGCCGAGCACGATCGGGTCCTTCCCTTGGTGCGGCGAGGCGCCGTGGGCTCCGACGCCGTGCACGACCAGATCGACCGCATCGCTGCCGGCGTAGGGGCTGCCGTACGAGACGGTCAGCTTCCCCGCTTCGCCGCCGCACCAGACGTGAAAGGCCAACGCATAGTCGGGGCGTCCGAAGCGTTCCCACAGGTTGTCCCGCATCATCGCGCGGGCCCCCATCACGCGTTCTTCGGCCGGCTGACCGATCAGCATCAGCGTGCCGGACCAGCGATCGCGAATCGCCGCCATGCGCCGGGCCGTTCCGACCAGGGCGGTCATGTGGACGTCGTGGCCGCAGGCGTGCATGACCGGGACGTTCTCGCCGGTCGCCGGGTTCACCTGGCGCGCGGTCGAGGCGTTGTCGAGGCCGGATTTCTCTTCGACCGGCAGCCCGTCCATGTCGGCTCGCATCATCACGATCGGGCCCGGACCGTTGGCGAGAATCGCCACGACTCCGGTGCCGCCGACCCCTTCGCGCACCGCGAAGCCGGCGGTGCGCAGCTCTTCGGCCAGCCGCGCCGCCGTCTCGGTTTCGGCGAGCGACAGCTCGGGATTCCGATGGAAGTGATCGAACAGCGGACCGAGATGACTTTCGTAGTCGGCCGCGATCGCCTCGCGAAGTCCGGCGGGGAGTTCGGCCTGAGCCGGGCCGTGCAGCGCCAAGGTCAGCAACAGAGCGGCGAGCGAACGTCTCATGCTTCGGATTCCGTCGACAATCGGTTCGGAGTTTCGTCCGCGCGGGAATCGGACGAGGCGATCGAGTCGGCATTGTGAGCTTCGGCAACGACGCTTGTCCAACCGTTCGCCGGACGACTCGACGACGCTCCGCATTCGGGGAAGAATCGTCCCGTGAGGACGAAGGTCGATGATCGCGGTCACCGGGGACAGCGACGACTCTCGTCGAGCTTCCGATCTTCGACGAGGCGCACGCCGATGTCCGAACGGTCCGACTTTCGACAGCCGCCGCAGCGAGACGAGTACTTCGAGTACTACGCGAAGTACGTCGATCGGGTCCCGGAGGGGGATATCCGCGTGCTGCTGGACGAACAGGTCCGAACGCTGCGGGAGCTCTTCGACGGAGTGTCGGAAACGACGGCATCGATCGTGCATCCGCCGTCGACCTGGACCTTGAAGCAGGTGGTCGGCCATCTGATCGACGCCGAACGGATCTTCGCGGAGCGCCTGCATCATTTCGCGATGGGGGATCTGCAGCCGTTACCCGGCATGAACCAGGAGGAGTACGTCGCGCACGCCGACTACGAGACGCCGTCGCTCGCGACGCTGGTCGACGAGTTGGTGCTGCTCCGACAGGCGAACGCCTTGCTGCTGCGGCGTCTGAAGCCGACCGATCTGGCGGCGCGAGGGGAAGCATCGGGGCACCCGGTGACGGTCCGAGCCCTGGCCTGGATGCTCGTCGGGCACATCGAACACCACCTGACGATCGTCCGGCGCCGGCTGGCAGAGAAAGGGGACTGACGGAACCCTCGAAGCGGCGTGGCAGGACCGACCGATGGCGTATTGGGCGAGCCCGTTCTTCGTAGGCACGATCATTCGGCATCGGTCGGTCGTGAAGTCGATTGCCGCGAACGGGATTCGCTGCTTACACTCGGCCGATCGAAGTAGGGGCAGACTTCGGTCAGACGGCTCGGCGTCCGGAGACGGAGACCGAACCGGTCGAGATCGTTCGTCGGATGATCGTAAGCGGCCGTGAGCTGTCGCGCGCCGAATCGTGGCAAGTGACGATCTCATGACGCGATCGCCGACGGCCCCTGTCTCGACTCGGTCTCGGGCTCGAACTCGTCGTTGTTCGGCCCCTCGGCTAACGGCGGACGTGGTGAAGCGCATGTCGGAATCGGAACCTGCCGGTGTCGATCAGGAGCAGTTCCTGCAGGAGCTCCTGTCCACCGCACGCCATCGGATCGAACAGGTCTTTCGAGGAGAGGCCGGCGTTTCCCGCGGGGACGAGGCACGAATCCGTCAACTGGCGACAGGCCTCCCCACGGATCATCGGGTAACGACTCTCCTGGGTGCGCTGGCGTCGGCCATCATCGAACTCGGGCCGCAAGCCGATCCGGCCGCGGCTCGTTTGCCCAGCGACGTCGACGCTCTGGCGAGCGAGCTCGTTCGACTCGCCTACAACCGTTGGCAACGGGAGCGTCGCGCGGGGAATCGAATCCGCCACCAAGCCGAGGTTGGGGAACGCGTCCCCGAGTTCGGCGGCGATTCGCAGGCCCCCCGAGCATTGGATTGTCAGCCGACTTCATCGGCGCCGCCGGAAATCCATGCACACTTTCGCGACGTCGTTGACCATCTGATGGGGCAGCTCTCCGAAGGCGACCTGCGGATCCTTGTCCTGTTCGCCGAAGGGCGAACGTTGGGGGAGATCGCAAGTCTCGTCGACTGCCACCGGACCACCATCTCGAGAAAGCTCGACCACTTCGCGGATATCGTCCGTCGCGTGTCGGCGAAGGACTGATGAGCGAGCCTTCGCCGCATCGAGAGGCCCGAGCGATTCTCGTCCGTTCGTCGAGTCCGTCCGTTCCAGATCGGAAGCAGTCATGACCGAACCGCGAAGCAAGGAAGAGAGCACGACCGACGATGCCTTTCGATCGCCTTCGAAGCCTACCTTCGCACGACTCTCCCCTTCGCCTGACTCCGACGTGATCGATTCCGATACCTGGTCGCGACGTTGCGTCGCAGGACTGTCCGAAGACGATCGACGTCGATTCGAACGAGCGTGCGATCAGGGAGAAACGGAGCTGCGGGGAGGGGCCGCCCTGGAACAGGTCGCCGAGCGGGTCGATGTTTCCGAACCGATTCGGACGCTGGTGCTGCTTGACCTCGCGAAGTGCGCCGTCGAGTCGATGGCGCGCGAGGCGCGCGACGCCCGAGTCGCCGAGATCCTGAAGACTCTTCCTTCGCTGAGCGGAAACGAGGGAGCGAGGAAGGAACTTGTCGGCTTCGCGGACGGGTCCGGCGATCGTTCGGACGATACCGAGTCGCCGGTGCTACCTCCGACTCATGAACTCGTCAAACGCCTCCCTTCCCCAGGCTTATCGAAGCTGTATGTCGCGCGTCGCACGAAGCTCAATCGTCTCGAGTGCCTCAAGCTGGTGAACCTGGCCGAGATATCTCATCGCGAACTGGCCGCTCGAATCGCCGATGAGGCCGAGCGCGCCTCGAAGCTGTCCCATCCCGGTCTGGTGCAGATCTTCGATGCCGGCGAAATCGCCGGGCACTGCTTTATCGCGATGGAGTACATGAACGGCGGGAGTCTGGCCGATCGGATCTCGGCCGGACCTCTGCCGTGGGAAGATGCGATCCGGATCATCGCGACGGCTGCCAGGGCGCTTGATGCGTTGCATACCAAGGCCCGGCTGGCTCACGGCGACATCAAGCCGGCCAACCTGCTCTTCACGAGGACGATCGAAGGAGAAGAGCTGATCAAGATCGCCGACTTCGGTCTCTCGTCCGAGTTGGTCGAACAGGCTCGTGCGACGTCGGGCGAATCCAGGGGATACGTCTTCGGTACCGCCGGGTACGTCGCCCCCGAACTGCTCTCTTCCGAGGCGCGGGATTCGACCGTACTGCCGTTCGACGATCGGGTCACCGCCGACATCTTTGCACTCGGGGTCACGGCCTACGAAGCGATCAGCGGACGGCTGCCGTTCCAGACCGGGAGAGCGACCGATCCGTTGGGAGTGCTGAAGCATCCTTTTCGTCCGCTCACCGAACTTGTCCCCGGCGTGCCGAACGTCGTGGGGTACGCGATTCGTCGCGCCTGTTCGGTCGATCGTCGGGAGCGTTATCTGTCCGCCAAGGAGTTCGGTNNGTTCGCGCGAGCGCTGGAGGGTTGCTTGGCGAATCGGGGGAGCGGCGCCGTCACTTCAGAGGTCGCTCGAAACGAACCGACGATGAGCATCGATCCCGAAGCGAAGTCATCGAAGCGATTCGGTCATAGGCAGCCGATCGTCATCATCAGCGCGATTGTCGCAACGGCGATCTGCGCCGCCATCGGTTCGGCGGTCTTCTCCTCGCGGTCGCGAATCGAGACGAGTTCGCAGGACTCCGCCGAACTCCCGAACGAGTTTTCGGATCTTCGACGAACATCGCCGGCTGTCGTCAGTCGCCCCGAATTGACCTCGGACTCTTCGGATCTGAAGCGACTGATGTCGCGAGGTCTCTCGCGCGATAGCGCCGAAGCGGTCCTCGAGGTCAACAATGATTTTCTGGTGGCGCTGCGAGGTTCGTCCGGGTCGAGCTCGGCGGCCGAAACCGTACTGAACCTGCTGTCGGAGGTGGACGAGTCGCGGATCGGCAGCGAGACGATCGTCGCGAATCCTCAGATCGCCTCGTTTGCCGTCTATTCCGGGATCGAGTCGCTGCCGGCGTTCCTGCACGCCGTGGCTCATCCGGACGAGGACGAGCATTGCGTGACGAATCTCTGTATCCGGCATCCCGACTCGGCGACCGTCGCGTCGTCGGCGATTCTCTGGCTCAGACGCATCGCACCGCTGCGTGCCCTGCAGCGGCAAGGGCTCTACGGCGCGGATGAAGCGCTGCTGCACGCCTCGGGCGTTCCGGAATACGAAGCTTGGGTCGAGCGGATCCTGGTCGAGCGGATCGACCGCGATCCGGGGCGGACGCTGCAGTGGCTGACGATCTATCTGGAGACTCATGACGCCATTCGGGCTCGCCTGGAAGATCGGGCGTTCGCGGCATCGTTCCCGAGAACCTGGGAACGATTCGTCGCTCTGGTCGATCGAGACGCGCGAACGGCCGAGGACTTCGCGATCAACGGCGATGCCTGGAACGTGTTGGCGATGGAGCAGGGGGATCGCCTGATCGACCGACTCGGACTGTTGGCCGCGCCGATCTTCGCCGGTAGCGAAGCATTGCCGGCCGATCCGGAACTTCGACGTCTCGCGGCGGAGTACCTGTTGGTCGGCTATCGTCCGATCGTCGAGGCATTGTCGGATGCCGATCTTCGGCGGAACGGCGATTTCCTGGAGTTGCTTCGCAAGCGTCTGCCGGCCGAGGTCCTGGCGGAGGTCTGCCGACAGATCAACGCCGAGACGGCGGCCGGAACGGGCCCGGCTACCGCCGCTCGTCTCGCAGGGCTCGGGCGAGATCAGATCGTGGCGGATCTTTCCGGCGAAGACCTGAATCGTTGGGCAGCCGAGGATCTCGTGCCCCAACTGATCTATCTGCGTCTCGGCCTGAAGCTCGTCACCGGCGACTCGCTCTTCGGCGTCGAGCGGCAGGNNAGGCGTTGCTCAAGCAGATCGTGATCGATGTGGTGACCCAGGGAGTGCCGATCGCCGCCAGCCGTCTCGGATTGCCGGTCGATCAAGCCAATGCGTTCGCGCAGCACTTCCCGATCGGCTACGAGATCGGAGAGAACGCGGTCAAGGATGCGATTCGACGAGAACGACTCGACGCGCTGGTGACGATCGACTCGGCCCCCGAGACCTTGGACGACTCCCGGCGACTGCAGACGGAGCTCCACGATCATCTCCGCGAAATCGTCTCGGCCGTGACGTCGCAGCGTGGCGATGTCGTGCTCGACATCACCGACAGCATGCGGTTGTGCGAGGGCCTGTCGATCCGAGACGAGCGAGTCCGAGGAGCGTCGACGATAAGGATCGCGAGGTTCCTGCGACTTGCCGACGGACGTCTTTTCCCCGGCGTCATCACCAAGGACGGAATCTTCGCCGAGGAGACGGTCAAGCAGTTCTTCGACGATCGCTGGATGACGCTCACCTCGAAGAGCGCCGACGGCAGGAGCAAGGAAGAAGCGTGGCGAGAGTTGGTCTCGGCATGGGTTCTTCTCGGTGCCGGTGGCCTTCTGCCCGCAACCTCAACGACGACGGTGGAACCATGAACTCAGGTCGGCAGAATCTCGTCTCGGGGCGGCCGAACTCCGCTGCGACAGGAGCAAGACCCTCGAACTCATTCGCCGCGGTCCGACGCATCGTGCTCTACGGCCGACCGGCATCGGGCAAGACCTGCCTGCTCGCCGCCTTGGCAATGCCTCGGGAGCCGCATCCCGACGGGCACTCGTGCATCTGGGTCTGCGACAGCCAGACGATCTCGCCTCCGAGCGGCAGTCGCGAGAGCTGGGACGTGAACGACCCGACGGTCGCCAGATTTCTGGGAAAGGAGTGGCTGCAGCGCGCGATCGACGCGATCTCGGCCGGCGAATTGCCGCGAGCGAATCCGAACGATGCGACTCCGTTTCGGCTGCTGTTCGACGTCACTCAGACGAACGGCCGCGTTCAGCGCATCGAGATGATCGACTACTCGGGAGAGCTCGTCGATCCGAACCTCTCGGACGACGTATTGGCTCGGAAGCTTCTGAATCATCTCGAGATGGCGGACGGCATTCTGGTCCTGGCCGAGGCTCCGCGCCGCGACGAACCGCTCTACGAGCTGTATCGCGAGCTGCAGATCCTTCAGCAGGCCCTGGCGTTGGTGAACGATCGTCGCCGCAAGACCAGTGCCGATCCGATTCCGATCGCCATGTTGCTCAACAAGTGGGATCGGTTCTCGAAGATGGAGGAGTTCGAGAAGGAGATCGCTCAGATCGAGGTGCAGGAGTTCATCAATCAGAAGCCGGTCGTGCCGCAGCGAGCGCTCTACAGCGTGCTTCAGTCGCTGGCCGGCTCGCTGCACGAGACGCCGTTCTCCGAGATCTTTCCGGTCAGCGCGTTCGGCCGGACACGCCGCGAATCGCGCGAGATCGACGGCAAGGTGCGGGAACTGGAACTCCCTCGCGATCTGGCCCCTCTCCCCTCGTACGGCCTCGAGGATCCCCTTGTCTGGATCAGTCGCCGCACCGATCAGCTCGAGCTGCACGAACTCGAGCAGCGAGCCGGTCGACTCGCCTTCTGGAAGCTTTGGCAGCTGCCGTCGCGGACCGGGGCGAAAGTCAGCCGCCATGCCGAGGAACTCCGGCGGCGCATGCCGAGCCATCTTCCGGAAGCTCAGGCCTTGTCGCGCGTGGCCGAACGCGGGAATAAGGCCTTTCGATCCCAGCTCACGACGCTTGCGGCGCTGGTCCTCATGACCGTCGTCGGGACGGTACAGAGTGCGTTCGTCGTTCACGATTCGATCCGCTATGCGGCCGCCAAGTCGCTGGAGCGGGAACTCGATGCGGGGGCGAATCCGACGTCGCTGATCACTCCGCTCGACGAATCTTCCGGCTTTCTGGCAACCTATGCTCGCCCGTCATGGCTTCGTCTCGCTTCACAGATACTCGTGGCGTCGCCCGATACCGCCCAAGACGTGCATCGACGGCTTTTGGCGGCGATCGAGCACGCGAATCATCTATCGGCAGCGACCAATGAGTTCCGGATCCGCTGCGGCAGCTTGGCGGCCGAAGCCGAAGCGACTCCCGACCCGGCGAGAGTCCAGGAATTGCTGGAGCAGCTCGAGTCGATGCCGCTTCCGACGGACCCGCTTCTCGCCGATCTGACGGGTCAGATCAAGGAGAACGCTGCCGGTCGCGTCCGCGAGCGGATGACGCGGGTGGAGACCGCCGTCGGCACCGAACGACTGACCGCGGCTTACTTCGCGGACATGCGTGAGGCCCGGCTTCCTGAAGCGGTCGCTCGACTTGAATCGGGCAAGATCCAGTTTCCTGCCGAAGTCGCGCAGCTTCAGGCGAACTTCAGGAATCAATGGGTGTCGATCCTCCACGCCAAGGTGGTCGAACATGCCAAAGCCGATCGATGGGACTCGATCGAACAGCTGCTCGGAAGAATCCGCAACGATAACGGAATGGCGGGNNAAAGAGTCGACCAGGAGCGGAGTCTGGTCGCCGACTGGCGAGCCGATCGCGCCTATGCTCGCTGGTTCATCAGCCCGTCGCTCACGTCGGCACAGACCGAAACGCTCGAGTTCGGACGCGACTGGCAGAAACGGACGGTCAAGGAGTGGCTCGCCTACCAGCAGTTCCTCTCGACCTCCCATTTTTGGCGACTGAAGATCAACCGGTTCACGACGTCGAACACCGGCAGTCTCTTCGATCCCACCGACTACTCCCTGACCGCCTATCATCAGGAGAACTACATCGGATCTGGCTCGTTCTCGGGTCCGGCGGGTGCGGCTGACGTGACGCTGTACATCGACTGCAACGACGTCGCCGGCCGCCCCGGTGACCCACTGACGTTCCGATTCAGCGCACGGACCACGAACTGGTTGGTGGAGAACATCTCGTTCCAAGGAGAGCTCAGCGGTGCGGCGATGAGCTTGACCTCGGAGTCGTGGGTACGGATAAGGACTCCGGCCGATTACCCGAACCCTGAGATTCGCGTGAGACTCGAGCCGGTCGGATTCACGATCCCTTCGGAACCGCAACTCCCCACCGCACAGGATCCCGACATCCGATGAACGAGGTCGTCGTGATCGCCGCATTGAACTCCGGTCTCCGCGGGCGGCGAGGGCACGTGACGCTGGTTTCGAACCGACGAGCTGCCGAAGATGCTGCCTCCGAGAGGATCGCCTACATCACCGGCCTGATCAGAATGTCGGTCGAAGGGAGCGATCTCGGGGCCGAGTTCGTCGCGGGAGACGACTTCCTGATCGGCAAGGACTTCCTCGGAGTCGCCGTTGCCGCGTCTCAGGAAACGTCCCATCGATCCGCGCCAGAAGTCTTCCTGATCTGGAACTGCCGCACGTCGGGTCTGACGGAGGGGCAGCGCACGCGCGCTCTGGATTGGCTCCGGGAGCTCTCCGGCGATCGTGGAGCGCTGATCGGCGAGGTCACATCCGGAGCGTCGACCCAAACGGTCGTCTTCTCGGAAACGCTGAGCTCGTGGAGTGCCGCCTACTGCAGTCAACTTCCTGCCGGAAATGGCCTCCCCAAAACGGCTCACGAATCCGCTCGACTAAACGGATCGCAAGCCTCCGGTGTTCCCTTGCGCTGGACCAAGCTCATCCCCATCGGCGTTATCCTCGGTCTCGCTATCGGAGGCATCCTCGCGATCGCGAACCTGCCTCCCGGAAGGAAGCCCGAGAACGTGAAGGGAGATCGTTCGGACGAACCGGCGGCTGGGGATACCGACGAGGCACCGGTCGAATCGCTCGTCACCGATGCGCCGGATATCGATCCGTTCCGAAACTGGCAGGCCGATGCTGCGGCTTTGGAACGAGGGTTGGTCGACGAGGCGTTGCCGCTCGACCGTGCCGTTAACGAACTGGCCGCCGTCGTCGACGAGCTGACCCGAGCCTCGTTTCGGAATGATGACGAGTATCGTCAGGCCTACGACCTGATCGGACGCTCGGCGCGAACGATTCGCGATCGCGTGACCAAGGGGATGGAGGCCGATGCGGACGAACTGCGACGCTCCCTGGAGTCGCTCCCGAACTTCGAGGACCTGAGAGAGTCGTATGAGACCGCTCGGGCGAAGGACCAGTTGCTCGCCGATCTCGAAGCGACGGTGCGGCCGCTGCCGATTCCGATGGAGTCGACAGGCGATGTCGAATCGGCGCGAGATGGATTTCTGAGAGAGGTCGAGGCCGCGGTCGTGGCTCGGGCTTCGACGCTGTTCGCCTCGACGTCCGATCGCGCATCGACAGGCGCCGTGATCGGTTGGTTACTGCGTGCTTCCGAATCGGAGTTCGGCCGGGAACTGGCCGGTTTCGGTTCGTCTCGACGATTGGGGGGCGTCTTCCGTGCGATTTCGAGACTCGAAACGACCGACGACGTCGAAATCATCGTCACGGCCGATGAGGTACCGTTCGGCCGCCCGGTGAAGTTCGTTCTGGTCGACGGTGCGGAAGCCGAGTTGGTCTTCTCCGGCGAACCCGAATCGAATCGCGGTGGATTGCAGCGGTTTCCGCAAGAGTCGGGCCGAGGCCGCTGGACGGTTCGCGGCGTCACTCTGAAGAACCTGTTGGCCTGTCGGCGGATCATCGTCGTTCTGGCGGCTCGCGGTCCGCGGTTCGAGTTCGAGTTCGATCACCGAGTTCTCGCGAAGGAAACCGGACGGACGCTCTGCCCGTCGATACGTGTCGAAGAGGGACGGTTCGAGGGGCGATGCGAGGTTCTCCTGCGAGGCGATTCGATGCGACAGGTGTTGGCAGAGATGCACCGCGCATGCGAACTGCCTTCGGACGATTCCGCCGGAGGACCGAACTGACGCCACGGAACCGGTTTCCCGCGATGTATCGGGAGCATCCTGGCGATGAGGTCGGCGCTCCACTCGGCTCGTCCTGCCTGACGAGACCGAAGAACGAAGCGAGGATTCGCGAGAACAACCGACGGAACGCCCGAAGGACCGATCGCGACGACGAGCGGTCCGAACTCGATTCCGGTCCCCTCAACATCCGCAGCCCGTGATGCCGACCGCAGCCGGCGATCCCGGACACCCCCTTTCTACGACATTCGTTTCGTGCTTCAATGGGCGCACGTTGACCGACAGCCGGTCGGTCGAGGGCGTTCCGGAACTGCGTATCGAACGAGGGGTCCATGAGCGTGCGCGTCGTCGTGGCGGAGGGAGACGGAGTCGGTCCCGAGATCACTCGCGCGGTCCTGAAGATCATCCGCGCGGCCGAAGCGCCGATCGAATGGGAGCCGATTCGGGTCGGACAGGCGATCTACGAACAGGGAAACACCTCCGGCGTTCCGGCCGATGCCTGGGGAGCGATCCGCCGTCACGGCGTGCTCCTCAAGGGGCCGATCACGACGCCGCAGGGGAAGGGCTTCAAGAGCGTCAACGTCACCATCCGCAAGGCGCTCAACCTGTTCGCCAACGTCCGTCCCTGCAAGGCCTACGCCCCGTTTGTCGCCTCGCCGCATCCCGGCATGAACCTGGTCATCGTCCGCGAGAACGAGGAAGACCTGTACGCCGGCATCGAACACCGACAGACCCCCGAAGTCCGGCAGGTCCTGAAGCTGGTGACTCGCCCCGGCTGCGAGAAGATCATCCGCTACGCGTTCGAGTACGCTCGCGCCTACGGTCGCCGCAAGGTCTCGTGCATGACCAAGGACAACATCATGAAGCAGACCGACGGTCTGTTTCATCAGGTGTTCGACGAGGTCGCGGCGGAGTATCCCGAGATCGAGGCGAACCATTTCATCATCGACATCGGAGCGGCGCGACTGGCCGCCAGCCCCGAGATCTTCGACGTCATCGTCACGCTCAACCTGTACGGCGACATCCTCTCGGACATCGCCGCCCAGATCGCCGGCTCGGTCGGCTTCGCCTCGTCCGCCAACGTCGGCGAACAGGTGTCGATGTTCGAGGCGGTACACGGCTCGGCTCCCGACATCGCCGGACGCGGGATCGCCAATCCGTCCGGCCTGCTGATCGCCGCGACTCAGTTGCTCGTTCACGTCGGCCTTTCGGAGCAGGCCTCGGTCATCAAGAACGCCTGGCTCCGTACTCTCGAAGACGGCATCCATACCCCCGACGTCCATCGCGAAGCGATCAGCTCGCGCAAGGTCGGTACCGACGACTTCGCCGAAGCGATCATCGAGCGACTGGGAAGCGAGCCGCGAGTGCTCGAACCGGTCCGCTACCGGACGACGCGTCCGATTCAGGTCAGCTATCGCACGACGCCGACCGAGCAACGACTGGTCGGCGTCGACGTCTTTCTCGGCTGGGACCAGGAAGGGCGAGACCCGAACGTGCTGGCGGAGCATCTGCACCGGGCGTCGACCGACACGCTGCGCCTGGGGCTGATCACCAACCGAGGGGTCAAGGTCTACCCCGACGGCCTTCCCGAAACCTTCCGGACCGACCATTGGCGTTGTCGCTTCAAGGCCGAGGCGGACGAGATCCCTTACGCACGGGTCATCGAACTGCTGCAGCGAATCGACCAGGCCGGCCTGCGCGTCATCAAGACCGAGAACCTCTACACCTTCGACGGCTCGCCCGGCTTCTCGTTGGGGCAGGGGGAATAGCGCACCGAGCGGTCCCGAGCGGACGATTTCCGATGGGGCGGAGGGGGACGATTCCGGTTTCGCGAACGGCGGTCGGGACGACCGGAGCGGTCCCCCTTGGCAACCGCTCCGGACCGGCCAACGGTAGGAGACCGGTGTTTCGAACGATTTCGTCTCGGAACGCCGTTCCCGCTTCCGCTCGCTTCCTCCGATCGTCGGACCTCGACCATGAACGGCATCGCGATTCTCGGCGCCTCGGGGACCATCGGCAGCGCCGTTGCGCGGCGGCTGGTCGCGGCCGGGCGTCCCGTTCTTCTCGTCGGGCGTGACGCCGAGCGACTTGCACCGCTCGCCGCCGAACTCGATCAGCCGATGGAGACGGTCGACTTCCGCAGCAGCGCCGATCTCGAAGCGGCTCTCGAGCGACGGATCGCGAGCGGCCTGCAGCTCGGCGGTATCGTCAACGCCATCGGCTCGGTGCTGCTGAAGGGGGCTCATGCGACGTCGGACGAGGAGTTCCGCGAGACGCTCGAGACGAACCTCTTCACCTCGTTCGCGGCAGTTCGCGCCGCCGGCAAGCTGCTGCGCTCCACGGGGGGCTCGATCGTCCTCTTCGCCAGTGCCGCCGCCGAGATCGGCATCCAGAATCATGAGGCGATCGCGGCGGCCAAGGCGGGCGTCATCGGACTCGCACGCTCCGCGGCCGCCACTTACGCCGGCAACGATCTCCGCTTCAACGTCGTCAGCCCCGGTCTGGTCCGGACCGAGATGACCAAGCGGATCTGGCAGAATCCCGCTTCGGCCGCCGCCTCCGAATCGATGCACGCCCTGAAGCGTCTGGGCGATCCCGATCAGGTCGCGTCGCTCGTCCAGTGGCTGGTCGATCCGCAGAACGACTGGGTGACCGGCCAGGTCTTCGGCATCGACGGCGGTCTCGGCCACGTACTCGCTCGTCGGTAGCGTGCGAACGGCGGATGGACGATCCGCCGTCCGAACGGCGACCGGCCGACGCACTCCCTTTCGTCCGCTTCGCTACGGCTCTCGAACGAACGCGATTCTCGCGAGACGACCATGAGCAATCGACCGGTGGTGATCGTCGGTGCCGGCCTCGCCGGCCTCTCCTGCGCACGCACGCTGCTCGCTCGCGGGATCGACGTCGTCGTCGTCGAACGGGACGCCCGAGTCGGCGGCCGCGTTCGGACCGATCTGATCGACGGCTTTCGAGTCGACCACGGGTTCCAGGTCCTTCAGACCGCCTATCCCGAAGCGATCGCGCAGCTCGACTACCGTCGCCTGGACCTGCAACGGTTCGAGCCCGGCGCTCTGATCCGAACCGACTCGCGAACCGTTCGCATGGTCGATCCGTGGCGATCCCCGGGCAGCGTGCTGAGCACCTGCTTCAACGGAATCGGTACGCTGGCCGACCGATGGCGTCTGGCTCGGTTGCGGCGCCGTGTGACTCGCGTCTCGGTCGACGAACTCGAGCGGCAACCCGATCTGCCGACCGCCGAGTACCTGAGTCGCGTGTGCGGGTTCTCGAGCGACATGATCGAGCGGTTCTTTCGTCCCTGGTTCGCCGGAGTCTTTCTCGAGTCGTCGCTGGGATCGAGTCGCCGATTCTTCGACTTCACCTTTCGGATGTTCGCGACCGGCGATGCGGCGCTGCCGGCCGACGGCATGCAGGCGATCGCGGAACAGATGGCCGAACCGCTCGGCGCCGAGCGGCTTCGCCTGTCGACCGACATCGCCGAGATCGCACCGGGGCAGCTGCTGACCGGAGCGGGCGAGCGTCTCGACGCGCGAGCGATCGTCGTCGCGGTCGACGGCTTCGCTGCTCACCGACTCTTGCCGTCGTTCGTCGCCGCTCCCGAGTTCGGCTCGACCTGCTGCCTGCAGTATGCCGCTCCCGAGCCACCGTTCGCCGGCGCTTGGCTGATGCTCGACGGGACGGGGCGAGGCCCGATCAATCATCTGTGCGTTCCGAGCAACGTCGCTCGAAGCTACGCCCCTCAGGGCGAGTCGCTGGTAAGTCTCTCGACCGTCGGGCCGGGTCGAGCGGACGAGGTCCGGTCGCGGGCTCTCGATCAGGCTCGCGCCTGGTTCGGCGATCAGGTCGACCGCTGGAGACTGCTCGCGAAACAGACGATTCCTCGGGCAGTCCCTCTGAAACGCGCCGGTTCCGACGCGCCGGGATCGCCGCGTCTGGCGGAGGGACTGTACTGCTGCGGCGACCATCGTCGGGCGCCGTCGATCCAGGGAGCGCTGGCGAGCGGTCGCGCGGCGGCCGAAAGCCTGCTCGCGGAACTGCGAGGGGCTGCAGCGGCCTGAGCCGATTCGGTGTTGCGCTCGCACGCGCTCGACCGCGATCGAATCGAATTCCCGTCGCTGCGGAGGGGGAGGGGCGTTAAGCGGACGAGGGGCTCGCGGTCCGCTTGGGGTCGGTGATGCGCACCCTCGGAGGATCGATCATGTCCCCTCGGCTCCTCGTTCGTTTGGCTCGCTTTCCGCTCGTCGCTCTGGTCGCGGCCGGGATGGGCTGGTTCGGCCTGGCTCTGATGTATGCCGGTTCCCCGTACGTGCCGTTGTTCGGCGAGTTCTGGACGAACTACGTCATCGTCGCCAGCATCATTCTCTGGTGCAGCGCGGCGTTCTTCCTGCGAGGTCGAAGCGTGTCGACCTGGCTCTGGTTCGGAGCGTTGTCGCCGCTGCTGGGGGCATCGCTCGCCGCCCCGCCCGCCGGCTTCGTGTTCATCCTGGCCAAGGGGTATGTCGCCTTTCCGGTCGGCCTGGCGACCGCGTGGCTCGTCTACCGGATCGATCGTCGCATGTTCGGCAGGCGCCAGACCGATACGTCGACTCCCGAAGTCTCCGCAGCGAACTCGGACCGAAGCGATCCGGCTCCTCATCCTCAGCTGGCGTTCGCCCCGATCTGAACGCGGTCTCGTTCGGACGAGTTCGAGTCGGTCGTCGTTGGCGAGAGAAAAGCGGAGCCTACCGACCGAACGACGAGGCCGGACCGACTTCGGCGTTCAATCCCGATGCGGAGCGATCTCGATCTCGATGCGATGCTCATCCGAGTCGTTGAGATCGATGACTCGGTCGATCCAGAGGACCAGCGACGTTCCGGACGCGTCCTTCTCGTAGCCGCGACGGAAGTCCTTCCCCTCGATCAGACGCTCGCCGTCGAGCTCCAGGTCGATCGGCGTCCGATCGTCGTTCCATTCGGGAACGACGATCGCCGGGTTGGCGAGCCACATGGTCCCGTGCAGGTGCTCGTCGTCGTAGATCGCGTCGAGCGCAAAACGAATCGCTTCGGGTCCTGCGTTCGCCCGCGGCACGAGATAGGCCCGCTGGGTCGGATCGTAGGTCGGCCGGTCGTGCCGACCGGCACTCCCGTTGGGCGAGAGGCGATCGTCGGGCATCTGCAGTTCGGGCGGAACGATCCATGACCAGGCGATCGGCATGATGGCGCGTCGAGGATCGGCGCTGTCGGTCATGCCGTGCAGATAGATCTGTTCGATCGTCGTTTCGGTCCGGCGATAATGCCACCAGTTGACCAGGTGCCCGAGCGCGGCGACGTAGCCGATGTTCGGATCGCCGTAGCCGGTCCAGGTCGCGAACGGAAATCGTCGATCACNNGATCTTCTTCCCAGCCGTAGGGAGTCGCCGCGACGCCGTAAGGCAATGCGACGACGAACGGTCGGTAGCGCGACTTGGACCGGACGAGCAGGATGTTCGCGTCGCGAAAGTCGCCGAAGTCGCTCGGCGGACCTTCGGGCATTTCGTAGGCGATCCCTTGCTCGCGCCCCTCAGGTTCGACCGAACCCGGTTCGTTGCCGAACATCCGGATCAGCGTCAGCGCCGGATCGGTCTCGAGATCGTCGGTCGGGACATGACCGGCGGGACCGATCACGACTGTCTCCATGAACTCATGAATGACCGCCGGCGGTTCGCGATCGAACCCGAACGGCCGACTCGATCCGGCCAGACCGCTGTGGATCTTCATGTGGCGGACATGAACGCCGTCGGGATAGATCGTGAACCGCTCCTCGCCCCAATCCCCCTTGCCGTCCAGGTACGGAGAGTCGGTGGGGAGATCGTCGTGAGCGACCTGGAGTTCGGCGTTGACCAGCGCGTAGCGGACTCGGACGACGACCCGCGCCGGCGACTGATGCTCGATCCAGACGCGAGCGAACCGCGCTTGCTCGTCCATCCCCGCTTCGAACGACGCGTCGGCTCCGGTCCCGTCCCAGTCGCGCGGATCGTACGTTTCGGCGGCGAAATGCGCGAACTTCAGCCCGTTCTCGGCGACCTGGCAGAAGTGCCAGGGGAGATCGAACGACATGCCGATCGGCTGCCGGTCGAAGGTGACCTTCACCGCGCCGACCAGTCGATCGGGGTCAGGGGGCCGATCGCTGTCGGGCCCTTCGGCCGCGAAGCGAACTTCCCCCGCTTCGGCGTCCGGCGATCGGGACGGACCGGCGATCTGCGACGCGAGCCGCAAGGAGGTCCCGACGACGATCGTCGCGCCGAGCAGCAATCCGAGCGCGAGGCCGCGGATCGCTCCGGCTCGCGGGAGCGCACCCTCGAAGCTCGCAAGCCGCCTTCGCATCGTCACGCTCCTCGCCTCGAGCTCGCGTCGTCCGTGGTCGGTGTTCATGAGGTCGGCCGATCGTCCTTAGCGAGCGGTCACCGCGTTTCGGCCTTCTTCATCAGTTCGAGATTCGCCTGAGCGAAGGCTCTGCCGACGGCGGCAAGCGTGCGGGCGCAGCCCAGGTAGTGGTAGCCGCCGTTCGATGCGCCTCGTTTCCAGAGCGCCGCTTCGGCGGGCGAGATCAGTTCCTGTTCGTACTTCCGCACGGACGCATCGATCTCTTCGGCCGACATCTTCCCGTCGGCGTTCGCATGCTCCGGGTGTTTCGATTCCAGATACCAGCGCTGCTGTCCGACCTGCTCGTGTTTCCGATCGATCGCGCCGAGTTCGTCGGACCAGAACGGAGCGGTCGGCACGGCGATGACGTTGTCGCGAAACTCGGGAAGTTCGGCGACCGAAGCCTGAGCCGCGCGGAAGTTCCGTTGCGACGCGTCGATCTCGTCGTCGGCGCCACCGATTCCCATGACACCGATCACTACGGGAAGTTGCGGGGCGTCGAGATCCCGGCGGACGTCGCGGATCAGATGGCCGAGCAGGTCGGCGTACTCGCGATAACCGTCGGGCTTGTCGCCATCGGGATACGACCAGCCGTCGACCAGATCGTTGAACCCCTGGAACCAGACGAAGCCGGCCAGCTCGTACCCTCGTGCCGGATCGTAATCCGGAACGACTCGCGGCAGATCTCCGAGCACCTGCTTCACGTGCTCGATCATGTGCCGATAGAAGACGCCGTTCAGTTCCCGTTCGTGGCGTTCGGCTTCGGCATCCGGATCGAGTCCGCGTTCGCGCCACTGATCTCGGATGAACTGGCTGAAGACGCGCGGACCGGCGCTCGGGGGGCGAAAGTCGGTCATCAGACTCCGGCCTCCCCACGCCGTCTTGATGATCAGGATCGGGCCGTCGATCGAGCGCGCCATCGTGATGCCGAAGGTCAGCTCGGGACCGATCTTCTCGGTCGAGGCGCCGAAACCGGCGGTCAGCGGACCGACCTGTTCGATGACGTCCGACCAGCCGTCTCCGGCGCAACCGACCGACGTGATCCGGACTCTCTCGATCACCCTGAACGACCCGTCCTCGGCACGGATGTCGTTCAGCAGTCCGGCGGTCGACGGATCGTCGGCCAGATAGTCGAGCGTCGAGACGTCGGCATGCCCCTGCATGTTCGACTGACCGGCGAGGATGAAGACCTTCAGCGGTCCCTCGACGCCCGACGCGGTCGAGGCGAGGGCGAGCAGGCCGAATAGGGAGTGAAGAAGTCGTTTCATGCGTCACACGTCACGGAGAAGGAAGAGAGACCGAGTACCGCGTCTCGGTACGATCGGCCCGGCAATCGTTCGACGATCACCGTAGCGAGTTTCGACGACGAAGAAACGCCCTCGCCGTCGGCATGGTCCCGTTTCGATTCGATTCGTCCCCGATCGATCGACCGGTAACCGGCGAAAGCCGTACAACAAAGGGGGCGAGCCGACTGATGGCCGGCGTCGGCGGTCGTATCGGACGTGACGCCGAAGCCGCCGTCCGACCCTTCGTCCGATTCGGAGACGCCTGAGATGAGTATCGAACGACCGAAGAATCGCCGGGCGTCATCGCTGCGAGGGCTTGTTCCTGCTCTGGTGTCGACCCTGGTCCTGGCGATACTGCCGGGAGTGCTCCTCGCCGACCGCTTCGCGATCCGCATGACCGATCAGCTGATCGGTTACGCCGAAGTCACCGATCTCGGCGTCGATTCGCAGTCGGGGATCCGCGAAGTGATCGGCCGTGTTCGCCTGCGGCTCGCTCTGGGCGATCAGGTGCGCGAGATCACGATCGATCAACGGACGCGCTATGACGATCAGGGAAAGGTCCTCTCGTACCTGTCGCACGGCAGTCAAGGGGAATCCTGGAGCGAGGTCGACGGGCGATTCGACGGGCGAACCGTCACGATCACGCGCCGTGACGGCACCGGAACCGCTGCCGAGACGACCTCCCAGGAGTTGCCCGAGGACTTCGTGCTGCTCGGCTCGAACGACTTCGGACACTTCGATGCGATCGCTGCGCGGCTCGCCAAGCTCGACGGCGATTCGACCGTGCTGCCGATCTTCACTCCCGAAGGAAACGGCGCGGTCGTCGAACTGCGCGGGACCCGAATCGCGGCGAGCGAGGGGGATCCTGACGGTTCGCGTCGCTGGGCCTTCGACGACCTGAACGTGGTGATCGATCCGGCAACGGGACGACTGCTCGCCGTCGAGATCCCCTCCCAGTCGACTCGCATCGAACGAGCCAAGGAGTCGATCGTCGACGAGTTCGGCTCGGCCGCTCCGGTCGATCTGCTCGCGCGGCACTTCATCCGGAGTCCGGTTCGATTCGATGCCCCGTCTCAGGTGACTCGACTGGTCGTCGATCTGAAGGTCCGCGTCATCGGCTCCGGAATCGAGAACCCGACATCGATCCTGACGACTTCGATGCAGGCGTTCGATGGGGAGAAGAAACAGGAACGGATCTCGGGGCGTTTGAGCGTCACGACCGTCGAGCGTCCGGCTGAGGGCATCGCGCCGTATCCGTCCGAGGAGACCGATCCGGAGCTGCAGCGATATCTGCAACCCGAACCGCTGATCGAATCGGATGCCGACGAGATCGTCGCGATGGCTCGGTCGATCGTCGATCCGCTGGCCGGCGAATCGTCCGATCGCTGGACCGTGACCGAGGCGATCGGACGCTGGACGTTCCGATCGATTCGATATCGGATTGCCGAGACTCCATCGGCGCTGGCGGCACTTCGGAATCTGGAGGGCGATTGCGGTCCGCATGCGACTCTGACCGTCGCGATGCTTCGGTCGCTCGGAATTCCTGCGCGGTTGGTCGGAGGCCTCATGTACACGCCGTCGTTCGGAGGGAGCTTCGGCCAGCATGCCTGGGTCGAGGTGCATCTGGGCGAGGCCGGGTGGTTCGCCTTCGATCCGACGACCGGCGAGTTCGATCGCCTCTCGGCGACACATCTGAAACTGTTCGAAGGGATGGGGGGCGTGATTCCCGAGTCGCTCGAGGTGGTCGAGTTCGCGCCGCACGCCGAACCGACCGCCGCACCTCAGTGGGAGGCGACGCGAGCGTTTCCGTACGAACTCGGAACACGCTATCGCTACGAGTATCGAGTGGCAGGCGAGGTGCTGGGATCCGAGACGTTTCGGTTCGTCCACGGTGACGACGACTCGATCGTGCTCGAAGCCGACATCGATCTCGGTGCAGGGCTCACCGCACATCGGTCCCGGGCGAAACTCGTCGCGCGTCGCGACGGGGCGGTCGACCGCTTCGATCGAACGATCGAGGGACTGCTGCGCTCGACGCTGGAGTGCGAGTTCCGCGATGGGACCGTCGTCGCAAGGAATCGCGCGAACTTGCGAGATCGACGTCTCGAACTTGAAGCCGGACCGGCAACGCGATGCTTCGACAACAACCTGATCTCGAGCTTCGCGCTGATGGGATACGGTTGGGTAATGGACAAGGAGGGGGCGTTCGCCGTCGACACGTATCACGCTTCGACGATGACGATCCTGCGACTGACCTTTCGAGTCGGACCGCCGAGCGAGCTGGTCTGGGGGGATTCGACCGTCCGCGGACGATGGTGCGATGTGTCTCCGATCGAGAACCGCTTTTTCTTCGACTCGCAAGGGCGACTGCTGCGGATCGAGCAGGGGACACTCGTGGTCGAACTCGATCCGGCGGACGGAGGGTAGTCGAAGCGGCAGAAGCGATTCGCGTCAGCGGAGATGTCGACCACGACCGTCGATCGATCGGGGTCCCTGACGCGCTACGCTCACCTCGACGAACCCTTCGCGCTTCGAGGTCTCTCCTCCGCTTCGTCCCCCTCGGCTACGATCGAAGCGTTCTTGAATGACACGGAGCGGCGGTTTCGCGGCGGGACGTCGGTCGTCTGCTTCGAGGTGACGGGGTAACGGTCATGTGCGTCCGGAAGCAGTTTCACGGCGGGCTTGCTCTGTCGTTGATCACGTTGTTGCCGGGGTGCGGTGAGCCGGCGGTCGCTCCTTCGTCGAACGACTCCGCGAGCCTGCCGCCGAGCGCTGCCCAGGAGCGCCCCGACGTCTCCGCTCCGTCGTCCGATCGCCGCGCTGCCGACTGGGCCAGACAGTTCGGCGGAACGCTCGTGCTGACTCTCGACGGACGCCCCGTCGAACTGGCTGCTGATCAGCCGCTCCCTTCGGCGGCCTTCTTCGTGCGCGAGATCCGATTTCCGGAGGGGACCGTCGCCGTCGACGATGCGGGATTGAGCAACGTCGCGTCGCTGACCGATCTGCGAGTCCTCGAGATCCGCGGTTCTTCCGTCACCGATGCCGGCGTGGAACGACTGAGCGCGGTTCGGACGCTCGAGCGGATCAACCTCCATGCCACGCACGTGACCGATCGGTCGCTCGAAGTCCTGGCCTCTCTGCCGAACCTGAACGACCTGGATGTCGGCTGGAACCGATCGATCACCGATGTCGGCCTCCGATCGATCGTCCGCATGAAGTCGCTCCGGAATCTGAACCTCTTCGAAACGGCGATCACCGCGTCCGGGCTCGATGAGCTCGCGACCCTGTCGAACCTCGAGTGGCTCGACCTGACCGACCACCATCCTTCACCGTCGACTCTCGAAGCGATTCGCGCGGCCAATCCCGGCGTGACGATCGAACTCTGAGCGACATCGTCGACTCGGCGAAACGTACCGAGCCGACTCCGCCGAATCGGTCGACGGACCGATCGTCGTGACTTCCGACCGTCCGGCCTAAGGAGATCTTCGTGGGTCCACGTGCTTGGAATCGTCGGCGCTTTATTCAGGCATCAGCCGGTGCGGTGGTGGCCGGCGCGGTCGTCGGGGGTGAGGCGTCGACCGACGGCGGTTCGGTTCGGTCCGAG
Organism: Planctomycetaceae bacterium; assembly: GCA_003455945.1. GTDB lineage: Bacteria > Planctomycetota > Planctomycetia > Pirellulales > Pirellulaceae > UBA11682. Next base: position 10,764 of record DMPQ01000486.1, on the reverse strand, counting down.
TCGTATCCGTTTCTGACGGCCGATCGGGACTTCGTCGGCGTCGATCCGCCCGATTGGGTTCTCGACGGAGCGGTGAAGGTCTTTCTGCCGCTCGACGACCTCGAGGCGATCTCTCGCGCCTCGGAACTCGGAGCGACGGTGCTTCATGCCGGAGGACCGGAGCTCTACCATCCGCTCCGTCGAGACGATCCGAACTCGGGCCTTACGCCGCGGGTGCGCGAGCCGCTGGCGGCCGGCATTGCGCACGCGAAGTCGCTCGGGATGCGCGTCGTGGTCGGCGTTTCGCCGTACGCACCGATCGAGATCGTGCGCGCCAATCCCGAATGGATTCATCATCCGACCGACGATCCCGCTCATCGCGAACGCGTCTCGCTCGATCTGACTCTCCCCGAGAACATCGCCGTTCGGTCATTGCCGCTGAACACGCCGTACGGCGACTGGGCGATCGAGGCGTTGTGCGAGCTGATGGCAGATCTCGGCTTCGACGGCGTTTCGTTCGACGGCTGCTACCATCACCCGATCAACTTCAGTCCGTTCGAGCGCCAGGCGTATCGCGAAACGACCGGCCGCGAACTCCCGGAACGGATCGATCTGGCCGACGAGGCGTATCGCATCTATCTGCTCTGGGCCGACGAGCAGCTCGAAGACTGGTACCGACGCCTCGGCCGACGACTGCGCGAGACGAACCCCGAGGGGGCGATCTATACCTGGACGACGAACGCCGGGCGGTACGGGCACTTCCTGACGAGCCCGCGCGTCATGTCGGCTCGAATGAACCGTCTGATCGACTGCCCCGTGCAGGAATGGTGGCTGGATGAGGTGAATCTCGGCGCGACGGTCGTTCCGTACTTCGGCGCCGCGTACGTTCGCGCCGTCGCGGGGGGGCGAGTCGGCGCGAGCGAACCGTACCTGATGTCGCGAGGGAATCCGTACTCGACCGACAGCTTTCCGCCGCACGAACTGATCGTCCGCTGTCTGGGAGCGATGACGAACGGATCGTTCACGCCGCTGGCGCAGATGGCCGGTCCCGAAGCGACAAAGGCCGCACTCGTCGAGATCGCCGCGCGCCGCGACTGGTTCGTCCGTCTGGAAGCGGAACCGTGGTGTGCGCTGCTGGTCAGCGAAGCGACTCGGCAGTTCTACGCCTACGGCAACGTCGTCGATCGTTGGCTGTCGCACGCGCTCGGCGTCTTCCGCGTCGGGATGGAAGAACATCTGCCGGCGACGCTGATCACCGAGCAGGATCTCGATCCCGAACGACTGGCTCGCTATCGAGTCCTGGTCCTGCCGAACGTCGCCTGTCTGAGCGATGCGCAGTGCGAGACGATTCGGCAGTATGTTCGTGCCGGCGGAGGCCTGGTCGCGACGTGCGAGACGTCGTTGTGCGACGAACTCGGACGTTCGCGAGGGGACTTCGCGCTGGCCGATCTGTTCGGCGCAAGTTACGCGGGACGAGCGACCGGCGACTCGCGGCCGCGCGAGATCGACGCGAACTTCCGGATCGCGATCGACGACCGCTACTGGGCTCAGCGGAGTCACGCCGGCGCGTTCCGCTTCTCGGACCATGCCGACTCGATCTTCGCGACCGATCCGCGGCTGAAGCATCTGGTCCCCGGACTCCAGGCGACGTTCAAGGGGCCGATGATCCGCACGACCGAGTTCGGCGGTGGCATGCGGCCGGCGCTGATGTACTTTCCCGAGGGAGTGCGCGAGGCGTTTCCTTGCGCCGCGACCGGCGAGTACGGGGCCGGGCGAGTCGTCTACTTCGGCGCGGGAATCGACGCGGCGCTCTTCGACTACGCCTTTCCCTATCAGCGCGTGATGCTGACTCGCGCCCTGCAGTGGGTCGCCCGTGAGCCGTACGCGATCGAGGTGCGGGGCCCGATGTGCGTGCAGTCGACGTTCTGGAAGCAAGGAAACCGCATCATCGTTCACTTGTGGAACGGACTGAACACGTCGTCGGATCATGGACGCCAGGAGGTCGAAGTTCCGCTGCGCGAAGAGGCGATCGAGATCCACGGCGTCGAACTGCGGATCCGCGGACGAGGGTTCCGGTCGGCGGTCGCCCAACCGGGAGAGGTCGTACTGCCGCTGCAGCACGACGGCGAGACGACGGTCATCACCGTTCCGCCGATCGCCGTCCACCGGGCGATCGTGCTGGAGTAGGCAACCCGGCTATTACCCCTGTCTGTCGTTGCTGCGCAGAGACGATCGGAGGATCCTCGAGCTGATCGAGCGGCCGAACTCCGTCCTGGCGAGCGGGTAGCGAAAGGAACTCTCTCCACTTCATAATCGCCGACGCGATTGCCGCGGCGGCGTCGTGGATCGCTGCGGGTCGGCGATTCCCTCTCGAGCCGTCGTCCACGATCGAGCGGTCGATCCGTTCGATCCTGCAGATCGCCTCTCGGCGTTCTCGATGTCACGCACCTGTTGTCCGTATAGGCTCTCGATGACGCGATCCTGTTCGACCGTCGTATCGAGTTTCCTGCTGGCGCTCGGACTGTCGGTCCTTCCTCCTTTCGTCCTGCCCGGGGCGGCTCAGACGCTGACCGAACGATTGAAGCAGGAAACGCCGGCCGAACTGGCCGAGGCCGCTCGTCGCGAAGGGGATGCGATTCGCGGGGCGGTGATCTTCGCTCGATCGGATCAGGGATGCGCCGGCTGCCATTCGTCGGGCGGAGTCGATCAGGTCGGGCCGGACCTGAGTCGACTGCCGAGCGATCGGACCGACGAGGGGCTGATCGAGTCGATTCTGGAGCCGTCGCGGATCCTGCGAGAGGGGTTCGCGACGACGATCGTCACGACGATCGACGGCAACTCGATCGCGATTCGTACGGTAGCGAAGGATGACGCTCGCCTGGTCGGTCGCGAGATCGCTCCCCCTTATCGGCGTCGCGAGTTCCTGGCGGCTGAGATCGAGGCGATCGAGACGAGCTCCGTCTCGTCGATGCCCGACTCGCTCCCGAACGCGCTGAAGAACCGCGGAGAGTTTCTCGATCTGGTCCGATACCTGATCGAACTGCGCGATCGCTCCGCCGCGAACGACGTCGCGGAACGAAGCGAGCCGCTGCGTCGCGAAATCGATCGGACGACGCTCGGCCTGAACCTGATCGATCGCCTCGGTTGTCGCTCCTGCCACACGATCGAGGCGTGGGAGCGATACGCGGTCGGAGCGATCACCGCCGATCGAGCACCGCGGCTCGAGCAGGTGGCTCATCGTGTCGATCGATCGTGGCTCGAGTCGTTCTTGCTGGCGCCCGAGTCGACGCAACCGGGAACCGCGATGCCCGATCTTCTGAAGGGGCTGGCCGACGACGAGCGCGAGAGTGCGGTCGACGATCTGGTCAGTTTCCTGATCGCCCAGGGAGATCGCCCCTTTCGCCGCGATCCGGTCGATGCCGAAGCGGCTCATCGCGGTGAGGAGATCTTTGCGCTCGTCGGCTGTGTCGCCTGTCACGCGCCGCGCGACGCGATGGGACGAGAGCTACCGACTCCCGACTCGGTGCCCCTCGGGTCGATCGCACCGAAGTACTCGATCGAGTCGCTGACGGAGTTCCTCGAGCATCCGCATGAGGTCCGGCCTGCCGGGCGGATGCCCGACCTGCAGCTCGACCACTTCGAAGCGTCGGCGATCGCGAACTACCTGCTGCAGGAGCAGCAGCCCGCCGACCTCGCCGGCGCAGAAATCGACCGAGCGGCGGTGGCGCGAGGCGAAGCGAGGTTCCGGTCGCTCGGCTGCTCGCGCTGCCATGATCTGATCCCTGCCGAGCCGGCGCCGCCGATTCCGATCGAACGAATCGACCGAGGGTGTCTCGGCGGCGAAGGGGGACCTTGGCCGCACTACACGTTGTCCGACGACGAGCGTGTGCTGATCGCCGAGGTGCTGACGAGCGAGGCGGACGAGCCGAGCAAAAGCCGCCGGATCGAGTTCGCGATGGCGACGCTCGGTTGCCTGGCTTGCCATGAACGGGACGGCTTGGGGGGAGTGACGTCGGCTCGAGATCACTTCTTCCAGACGTCCGACATCAATCTGGGGCCGCAGGGACGACTCCCTCCGAGCCTGACGAACGTCGGCGACAAGCTGCGCCCCGAATGGCTCCGCCAAGTGCTCGTCGGCGGCCGTTCGATTCGTCCCTACATGGCGACTCGGATGCCGCGATTCGGCGCCGAGAATGTCGAAGGCCTGCTGACGCTGTTCGCCGAAGTCGACGATCGCCCCGCTCGCGAGCGCTCGACTCCCCAAGACGAATCCGAGACGCGCCGCGTGGGGCATGAGCTGGCGGGGAATACCGGCCTGAACTGCATCGCCTGTCATACGTTTCGTCTGGAACCGTCCGAGACGATGTCGGCGGTCGATCTGACCGAGATGGCCGAGCGGCTGCAGCGAGATTGGTTCGAGGAGTTCCTGAAGGCCCCTCAGCGATTTCACCCCAACACCGTGATGCCGTCGTTCTGGCCCGGCGGGCGGGCGATCCGGACCGAAATTCTCGACGGCGATACCGACCGCCAGATCGAAGCACTTTGGGTCTATCTGGACGAAGGGCGTCAGGCGAATCCCCCTCGCGGACAGAAGCGCGAACCGCTTCGGCTGACGGCCGGCGACGTCGCGGTGATGCTGCGTCGCTCGTACCCGGATGTGGGCAAGCGCGGAATCGGAGTCGGCTTGCCGTCGGGAATCAATTACGTTTGGGACGCCGAAGGGATGCGTCTGGCGCTGCTCTGGCATGGCGACTTTGCCGACCCGGCCGGAGTCTGGCTCGGCCAAGGGCACGGCAATGTCCGACCTCTCGGCACCGAGGTGGTGAAGTTGCCTGCCGGTCCCGAACTGCAGTACGCCCGGCGCCCGTGGCAGCCGGAACAGGGGCGTCCGAGCGAGCCGCGGTTCGACGGCTACACGCTGGATGCCGAGCGTCGACCGACCTTTCGTTGCGCCGTCGGCGAACTCGAGGTGACCGATTCGATTCGCGAGTCGATGCGCCCGGACGGTCGCGTCGGTCTGACGCGCACGCTCACCTTTTCCGGAACCCTGCCCGACGAACCGTTGACGTTTCGATTGGCGGTCGGAACGAAAATCGAGCCGGTGGACGGGGAGGGTTTCGCGATCGACGATCGCTGGCGCGTCTCGGTGGTCGAGGGGCCGGAGGTCGAACGGACGACCGACGGCGACGCGATCTCGTTGCGACTGACGGTCGATCGCGCGGCGCTCGAACGCCCCTGGATCATCGACTACGACTGGTGACCCTGCTGCCGACAAGCGGATCGAACGCGGGACCTCAGGGGCGAACCTGACGATCGGACTTCGGAGAGCGAGCGACGCATGCGACGAAACCGGACCGATGAACGTGCATGGACGAACGTCGGGAACTTTCTCGGCCGATCGACTCGCGCCGAACGAATGGCGATCGGACGAAGCGTTCTTCTCGCGCTGATCGGGTGCGGTCTGTCGACGATCGGCGCCGGGGCGCAGCCGTTGGGGGACACGTGGGGGACGGCGGAACGGGAAGCGGAATACTACCGGATCGTCGATCTGCCGATTCCCGAGGGGATGGCGCTCGAGGCAGGGAGCCTCGAGGCGATGCCGGACGGTCGACTGGCGATCGGCACTCGGCGCGGCGACCTGCTGTTGGTCGACGGGGCCTTCGACGAGCACCCGCAACCTCGCTTCCGAACGTACGCGAGCGGGCTCGACGAACTGCTGGGCCTGGCTTGGCGCGACGAGGCGTTCTGGGTCTGCCAACAGACCGAAGTGACTCGCATCCGCGACCTCGACGGCGATGGCCAGGGGGACGAGTTTCGGACGTTGGGCGACGGCTGGGGCTTCAGCCACTACCACGAGTTCGCGTTCGGATCGAAGCCGGATGCCGAAGGAAACATCTGGGTCGCGCTCTGCCTGAGCGAGTCGTACGAGGCCAAGGTGCCTTATCGCGGCTGGTGCGTGAAGGTGACTCCCGACGGGCGGACGTTGCCGGTCTGCAGCGGCATCCGAAGTCCCTGCGGTATCGGCCCGAACGAGCACGGCGTGATGTTCTATGCCGAGAGCCAAGGTCCGTGGAACGGTTCCTGCTCGCTGAAGGTGCTGCAACAGGGAGGCTTCATGGGGCATCCGGCCAGTTACGCCTGGTATGACCTGACCGACGCCTTGGGACCGAAGCCGCCCGAAATGGAGAGCGGTTCGCGCATCGAGACGCAACGCGAGCGCGTCCCGCAATTGGTTCCGTACGCCGTCGTCTTTCCTTACATCCGGATGGGGCGTTCGATCTCGGGCTTTACGATCGATCGGACCGGCGGACGATTCGGACCGTTCGAGAATCAGATCTTCATCGGCGACTTCAGCTTGAGCGTCGTGATGCGAGCGACGACCGAGCAGGTCAACGGCGTCTGGCAGGGAGCCTGCTATCCGTTCCGCGAAGGACTCGCGACCGGGCTGCTCGCCTGCGAGTTCACTCCGGCGGGCGATCTGATCGTCGGCGGGACGAACCGCGGTTGGCCGGTCCGCGGTCCGAAGGCCTACGCGCTGCAGCGTCTGGACTGGACCGGCAAGACGCCGTTCGAGATCGAACGGATCACCGCCGCCAGCGACGGCTTCGACATCGAGTTCACGCTACCGGTCGATCCCGAGACGGCGTCTCGTCCCGAAGCCTATCGCCTGGGGACGTTCACGCACGTCTATCAGCAGGGCTACGGAAGTCCGGAAGTCGATCGGACCGTGCCGAAAGTCAGCCGTGCGACGGTGAGCGACGACGGTCGACGGGTGCATCTGACGGTCGACGGTCGGGTGAAAGGGCATGTGCACGAGTTCGACCTTTCTCCGTTGCGTTCGGCCGACGGAGAATCGCTGCTGCACGTCGACGCCTATTACACGCTGAACGAGATCCCACGCGAGTGAACGCCGCAGACGCCTTCGCGTCTCTCTCCTCACCCGCCAGCCCGCCGCACCCGCCAGCCCGCAGCGTCAGCAAGGGGTCTCCGTGCCCTCCGGTCCCCGTGCTCCCCGGTCCCCGTGCTCCCCGGTCTCCGTGCCCTCAGGTCCCCGTGCCCTCCCGTGTCTCGCCCCGACAACGCTGCGACCGGTGACCGTCGCGCATCGGCCCAATCGTTCGACTTTCTCGGAAGCGAGCGACTCGACTAAGATGGAACGGTGTATTCCCGCCCGAACCGTCCGGAGTCGAAACGATGAGTCGAACGCCTCGCATCACGCGGCGCACCTTGCTGCGCGGAACCGGAGCTGCCTTGGCGCTCCCGTGGCTCGATGCGATGGCTCCTTCGCTGGCGCGAGGCGATTCGAGTGACGCCGCAGGCAAGCCGCCGGTCCGACTCGCCTTCTTCTATGTCCCCAACGGCGTGCACATGCCGGCGTGGCGTCCGCCGACCGTCGACGAGTCGCAGGTCACCGTCCATGCCGAGGGGCGTCGCGAGCATTCTCTCGAGACGCTCCCCGAGATCCTCCAGCCGCTCGACTCGGTCAAGGATCGAGTCGTCCTGATCAGCGGCCTCGCAGCCGATCATTGCCACAGCAACACCGCGGCGCATGAGCCGGCGGGGGGCGGCTTCTTGGTCGGTGCGCCGTGCAAGCATTCCGAGGAGCCGGAAGTCGGCGGCATCTCGGTCGACCAGCTGCTGGCGCGCGAGGTGGGGATGCACACGCCGGTCGACAGTCTGGCGCTCGGCATCGATCCGGGGCACCGCGGCGATCACGGCTACAGCGGCACCTACATGTCGCACATCTCGTGGCGCAGCCGGACGACGCCCGCGTCGCTCGATCTCAATCCCAAGGTTCTCTACGAACGGCTCTTCGGTTCGCGACGCCTGCGCCGTCCCGACTGGAACCGCTCGTCGACCGATCGGCTGACTGCGAGCGATTCGATCGACGCGAGCATTCTCGATCTGGTTCGCGAGGATGCGGCGACGCTGCAGCGTCAACTCGGCTACGAGGATCGTCGCAAGCTCGCCGAGTACCTGGAAGGGCTGCACGGCATCGAGCGGCGGATCGCGATCACCGAGCGCGATGCCCACTCGCACCATCAGGACGCCTTCTCGGCCGATCCGACCGCCGATGCCGACGAACGAGAGATCGCGCCGCTGATCATTCCGGAAGGGAAGGGGATTCCGAGCGTCTACGGCGACCATGTCGAACTGATGCTCGACATCCTGACGCTTGCCTTCCGCACCGACACGACTCGGGTCGCGTCGTTCCTGTTCTCGTACGAGAAGTCGGGGCGATCGTATCCCGAGATCGGCGCGCCGGGATCGCATCACAGCACGTCGCACCATCAGGACAAGGCCGAGAACCACGCCGAACTGACGAAGATCAATCGGCATCATATGGAGCTGTTCGCTCGCATGCTCGAGCGGATGGCGGCGATTCCCGAAGGAGACGGCTCGCTGCTCGACAACGTCCTGATTCTCTACGGCTCGGGGATCAGCGACGGCAATCGCCACAACCATGACGATCTGCCGATTCTGGTTGCCGGCGGAGCGGGAAAGAGCCTGCGAGGAGGGCGGCATCTGGCGCTCGAATCCAAGACGCCGATCTGCAATCTCTATCTCGAGATGCTGCATCGCGCCGGCCTGCCGATCGAACGATTCGGCGACAGCACCGATCTGCTCGGCGGATTGAGCTGATGCTCCCGAAACGTTGCCGTCCTCTGCGTTCGATCGTCGCGGCGACGCTGGTCGCTCTCGTGATGACGATCGCTACAGGCGATGCCTCGGGCCAGGAGGACGATTCGCTCTCGTGGGATCGGAAGATCCACGGTCTCGTCGGCCGCTACTGCGTGCATTGTCATGACGGCGACGATCCGAGCGGGAACGTCGATCTGACCGCCGAACATCCCGGTCAGATCCGCGAGCAGTTCGAGACGTGGCAGAACGCCCTCCAGGCACTGCGCGACGAAGCGATGCCTCCGGACGACGAACGCCAGCCGAGTGCCGAAGAGCGCGATCTGATGATCCGTTTCCTCGAGTCGACGCTGCTGGAACTTGACTGCGACCAGGTCGACGATCCGGGGCGCCCGATCCTCCGCCGTCTGAATCGGACCGAGTACGACCTGACGGTGCTCGACCTCACCGGCCTCGACCTGCGACTGGCCGATTCGTTCCCGCCCGACCCCAGCAGTTACGGATTCCCTAACAACGGCGATGCGCTGACGCTCGCGCCGGTCCAGGTCGAGCAGTACGATCTGGCGGCCCAGCAGATCGTCGCCGCGCTGCTGGCCGGGAGTCCCGACGCCGACGATCCGAGCGATGCGTCGGTCGAGGCGTTTCGGCGCCTGTTCGCTCCGGCGCTCGACGACCGAGGAGCCTGGTCGCTCGACGATCCCGAATCGGCCGCTCGCGCGATCCTGTCCGACTTCGCGACGCGAGCCTATCGTCGGCCGGTCGAGCCGGAGCAGAGCGAGCGGTTGATGACGATCTTCCGTCGGGCTCGCGAAGCGGAGCGTCCGTTTCCCGATTCGATCGGCCTGGCGCTGCGCGGCATTCTCATCTCGCCGCGCTTCCTGATTCGGATCGAGCGGACCGAGCCCGATGCGATCGAGCCCTATCCGGTCGATCCGTATGATCTGGCGAGTCGCCTGAGCTACTTCCTGTGGAGTCGTCCTCCCGATGCGGCGCTGCTGGAGCGAGCGGCCGACGGCTCGTTGCAGGATCCCGAGGTGCTGCGAGCCGAGACGCTTCGGATGCTCCGTGACGATCGGAGCGATGCGCTGGTCGAACACTTCTTCGGCCAGTGGCTCGACCTGCGAGCCGTCGCGACGCATCAGCCCGACCGGGAGCGATTCCCGGAGTTCGACGAGGCGTTGCGGGGCTCGATGCTGGCCGAAACGCGCGCGGTGCTCGCCGAGATGATCCGCGAGGATCGTCCGTATGTGACGATCCTGGACGCCGACTTTACCTATGTCGATGCGAGACTGGCGCAGCTGTACGGACTGGAGGGAGAGTTCGACGAGCGGCTGACGCGGGTTTCGCTGACCGATCGTCGACGAGGAGGGGTGCTCACCAGCGCCGCACTCCTGATGACGCAATCCGATCCGCAGCGAGTCAACGTGCCGCGGCGAGGGAACTTCATCGCAGGACGGATCCTCGGATCGCCTCCGCCCCCACCGCCCCCCGACGTACCGCCGCTGGACGAGGCGACGGCCGACGACGGCTCGCTGACGCTCCGCGAACGGTTCGAGCGGCATCGGAGTCGTCCCGAGTGCATGGGCTGTCACTCGAAGATCGATCCGCTCGGCTTTGCGCTGCAGAACTTCGATGCGATCGGGCGATGGAACGACGTCGAAGCGGGCAAGCCGATCGATGCCTCGGGGACGCTCCCCGACGGCCGTTCGTTCGACGGCCCTGAGGCGTTCAAGGAGCTGTTACTGGCGGAACGCGAGACGTTCGCGCGGACGTTGTCCGAGAACCTGCTGATCTACGCCCTCGGCCGAGGGCTGCATCCGAGCGATCGCTGCACGATCGATCGGATGCTCGAAGCGAGTCGCGAGAAGGAGGGTGCGTTCTCGGAACTGATCGTCCAGATCGTGCTGAGTCGCCCGTTCCGCTATCGAAGGAATCCGGAAGACTGACGGTCCCCGTGCCTCCCAGCCCGCAGCGTCAGCAACGGGCCCCCGTGCCTCCCCAGCCCGCAGCGTCAGCAAGGGGTCCCCGGTGCCTCCCAGCCCGCAGCGCCAGCAAGGGGTCACCGTGCCTCCCAGCCCGAAGCGCCAAGCGCAGGGGTCCCCGTGCCTTCGGCAACAGAAAGGCTGCGACCGGGGGCGGTCGCAC
>DMPQ01000330.1 GCA_003455945.1 Planctomycetaceae bacterium | reverse complement strand
AGCGGTCGTGGTCGCACGGCTGCGCGTCGGGGACGACGCGGGCCCACATCGACGCAACGGTTCCTGACCGACCCAACCAGCCCGAAGCGAAGCGCCGGGATCAGCCCCGTCAACGACGTCGCCCCGGCGTGGCCACCGCTCGTCCCGAGCCGAGGGTGTGCGACATCGACATCGAGCACGCTCCGAAGTTACGTGAACGATCGACATCGCACGGCCGCGCGTCGGGGACGACGCGGGCCCACGTCGAGGTGACGCTTTTCCGATCGAGGCACGGGGCGTGCTGACATCCCGAACTCGGGCGACTACAATCCCTGGTTGCTTTCGATCGGGGCTCGCCCGATCTCTCGTCCGACTTGCGGAGCTTCCGTAGCGTGTCCGAGTCCGCCCCCGCCGATCCCTCGAACTCCTCCGATTCCGAATCCTCGTCGCGCGGCAGCGTGGGGCGGGCGAACCCGGATCGGAGTCGCCGACTGGCGCTCGCCGCGGCCGCGACGATCGCGGAGAACCTCGGTCGGAAGATCGTGGTCCTCGACATGACTCGCCTGACGGCGCTCTTCGACTATCACGTCATCGCCACCGGAACAAGCGGCCGTCAGCTGCGGGCGATCGCCGACGAGATCGAACGCGTGCTCGAGAAGGAGCATGGCGAGAAGCGTCTGAGCATCGCCGGACTCGAAGACAGCCGTTGGATCGTGCAGGACTTCGGAACGATCATCGTTCATCTGTTCGACGACGAGACGCGGGCGTTCTACAGCCTCGAGAATCTCTGGGCCGACGCGTCCAAGGTCGACCTGACCGGAATCGTCCCGGCCGAATCGATCAGCTGATCGACGGTCGAACGAGCCGGGATTTCCCCCGTCGACAGCCCGACGAGATTGACTCGACCATTCGACCTGCGCTAGCATGGTCCCCGTCGTCGCGTGCTTAGGGAGAGGATCTCCCCTTACGCGACTCCCGCCCAACGCGATGCCCCTTTGTTCCGAATCGCGTCGGACCGGCGTCGGAAGTCGAGCTCGTTTTCCTCGCTCGGCTCTCCCCGCCGCTCGGCTCGACACCCCGCCTGCTCGATCGCTGCGCCGTCATCGATGACGGCTCCCCGCCCCGATGCCTGGCTCGTTCGATCCGCTGACGGATCCGCGCTCCGACGTTCGATGTCGAGCGGATCCGATCGACGGCGATCGTCGAAGCCGCCTGCCTGGAGAGAGACGCATGTCGGTCGCAAGCCGCTGCGCGCCGAGGATTCGAGCTGCGAGGCTCATCGCTCGTCACGCGTTGTCTGTTCGGCATCGCCGGCCGCTGGCATGGAGCCTGCTGGCTGCCGCGGTGTTCGGGGTGGCCGCGGGATTGCGAGGCGACGACGATTCGGCACAGCGAGGCGACGCGGCAGCACCGGAGGTCTCGTCGATCTCGGTCGCGACGGCCGACGCTCCATTGCTCCGCGATCGGATCGATCAGGCGACGGCCGGACAGTGGGGAAACGCCGATTGGCCTCTGGCAGACGACGCCGAGTTCGTTCGCAGAATCCATCTCGATCTGATCGGCCAGATCCCGTCGGTCGAAACGGTGCGAAGCTTTCTGGCCGACGGGGCAGTCGACAAGCGCGCTCGGCTGGTCGAATCGCTGCTCGATGATCCTCGGTTCGTCCGTCGGCTGGCCGACTGGTATGACGTTTCGGTCATGGAACGACGGCCGGCGGTCAACGTGCCGCGCGAGGAATGGATCGGTTTCCTGCGTCGGTCGTTCGAGGACGACAAGTCGCTTCGCCGGCTCGGCTACGAACTGCTCGTCGCCGACGGGACCGACGAACGGGGACGAGCTGCCGCACGATTCCTGCTCGATCGGGACGTCGACACGAACGTGCTGGTCAGGGATGTCGGGCGGCTCTGGTTCGGCGTCGATCTGCAATGCGCTCAGTGCCACGACCATCCGCACATCAATTCGTATCGCCAGTCCGATTACTACGGTCTCTACGCGGCGCTGCTCCGAAGTTCTCTCTTTAAGGACGCCGCCGGCAAGGCATTCGTCGCCGAGAAGGCGGACGGGGAACACGAGTTCGTGTCGGTCTTCACCGAGGACAAGGGAACCGCCAAGGCGCGACTGATCGACGGCTGGATCGTTCCGGACGGTCCGATCCCGACCGAACTTCCTTATGTCGTCGCTCCGGCCGACGGCGTCCGCGCGGTCCCGTCGATGTCTCGTCGCGAGCGGTTCGCCGAAGCGCTCCTCGACTCGCCCGACCGGAGCTTCGCTCGCAACTGGTCCAACCGTCTCTGGGCCTTGCTGTTCGGCCGCGGTCTGGTTCAGCCGCTCGATCTGCACCATGCCGACAATCCCGCGTCGGATCCGGTCCTGCTCGAAGCCCTTACCGACGGCCTGATCGAGAACGATTTTTCGGCGAGGTCGTTCGTCCGAGAGGTCGTGCTGTCGCGCACCTATCAGGCGACGTTCGACATCGAGCGGGCGATGGCTGCCGACCCGGCTCCGCAGGATGCTTCGCTCAGCGACGCGACAGCCGCGCTCGCAGCGACCTCCGATACCGACGCGGTCAACGCCGAATCGGCCGCCTACACGCTACGGATCGCCGCCTCGGACGCATGGCTCGAAGCGAACGCCACCTACCGCGATGCGGCAGCGCCGCTGCTCGCGGCCGAACGTCGCCTGTCCGAATCGCAACAGGCCGAAGCCGCCGATGCCGCTCGGCGCGAGCAACTGACGACGAGCGTCGAGTCGACGCGAGGGATCGCCGCCAAGCTGAGCGAAGCAGCCACCGCGTTCGGCCTCGATCCGAACTCGCTCGAGGTTCCGCTCTTCACGGCGCGAGGAGATGCCGCGCTCGCCGAAATCGCCGCCATCGACGCTCGCGCGACCGAACGTCCGGCGACGATCGCCGCGGCGGTCGAGCAGATCGCGGCGTTGCGACCGGCGGCCGACGCCGCACGCGAAACGCTCCAGCTTCGTCGGGCCGATCTGGAGCGAGCTTGGCAGTCTTGGGAGACCGCGCGGCGCGAAATGGCGGAACGGCGCGAGCTACGTAGCCGGATCGAATCGATGACGGCTCGGCGTGCCGCCATCCGGGAGCGACAGTCGGTCGAGACCGAGCTCGCGCGAGTTCTCGACCGGAGCGCCGACCACGATCGGCAGGTCGCCGAAGCGAAAGCTTCGATCGAACGCCTGACCGCCCGCCTGAATGAGACGACTGTCGAGGTCGAGCGACGAACGGTCGAGTCGACCGTCGCGGATGAGCGACATCGCGACCTGGAAACCTCGGCGACACGACATCGTCAGGTCGCGACGGAACTCGAACGATCGCTCGTCGCGCTCCGCAGTGCCGCCGATCTCTGGCCGGGCGACCCGACTCTCGCCTCGACCATCGATCCGATCGCTTCGCGACATGACGAAGCGAAGCGACTGGCGGAAGCTGCCGAAGGGGATCTGCAACGGACGAACGACGAGCGTCGTCGAGCGGGCGAATCGATCGGTGCGGCAAGACGTCAGGCGGAGGAAGTCGAAGCCGAGCTGACCGCAGCGGAAGCCGCTCTCGCTCGCTTCGACGGCGAGCGGACGGCGTTGCAGACGCAGGTCGAGTCGCTCGAGCGACGGCGTGCCGAGGCAGAACAGCGCTGGATCGAGATCGCGGAACGTCAGGGGGCGATCGCGGCGCTCGCGCCGTTGACTCCGGAACAACTCGGCTGGAGCGTCCTGCAGGGGACCGGCGTGCTGCAGAACACGATCGATGCGACGCGACAGGAACTGGATGCGGCGACGCCGGCGACCGAGGCCGAAGCGATCGATCCGAACTGGATCGCGATGCGTGAACGCCAGGCTCTCGTCGGCGCCCTCGACAAGCTGGAACCGTCGATCGGCATCTTCATCTCGCTCTTCGGCAACGGGGCGGCTCAGCCGCAGGACGGCTTCTTCGCGACCGCCGATCAGTCGCTGTTCTTCGCCAACGGCGGAACGATCGGTTCCTGGGCGGCGAGCGGCGGCAACAGTCTGCGGCAGCGAGCCGCGGCGGTCGCCGCCGAGCCGAACGCGGCAGCCGACGAACTGGCGCTGACTCTCTTTGCCCGACCGGCGACGGAGCGGGAGAGGGCTTGGGTCGCCGAGGCGCTGAACAATGCCGGTGATCAGATGCCGGCGCGATTGGACGAACTGATCTGGGCATGGATCGCAGCGGCGGAGTTCCGCTTCGATCGCTGAACCGAGAGCATCTCGCCTCGGACGACCGGTCTTCCGCGTTGTCGGAAGCAACGACCCTCACGAGCCTCGAAACGAAGGGAACGGACGATGAAGCGTTGCGACTATGCTTGCGGCTCGGAGGCGCATCGGCTCGAGCGTCGACGATTCCTCGGCGGCTTGGCGGGAGCCGGTGCGCTGCTGGGCCCAGGTGTGCTCGGCGGTCTCGGATCGCTCGCGACGCCCGCGGCCGCGGCCAGGCTGATCCGTAACGAGCGGCGAGTCGTCGTCTTCAACATGTCGGGAGGGCTCAGCCAGCTCGAGAGTTGGGATCCGAAGCCGGGACGTCCGACCGGCGGTCCGTTTCGCGCGATTCCGACATCGGTCCCCGGGATCCACATCTCGGAGCTGCTCCCGCGGACCGCCGAGCAGATGCATCACCTGGCGCTCGTCCGAAGCATCAACACGGCCGAGAACGATCACGGCAAGGGAGCGTTCATGATGCTCACCGGCCGCGCTCAGGTTCCCGGAGTCGAGTATCCGCGACTGGGAGCGGTCACCGCCAAGGCGCTGGCCGACGAGAACGATGCCCTCCCCGGACATATCCAGATCACGCCCGGTGGTGGAGGGAACCGCGGCAACGACTCGGCCTATCTGGGGCCGAAGTACTCGAGCATCGTGCTGGGGAACGGCAACCCGCCGCAGAACTCGTCTCGTCCCGAAGGGATTTCGGCCGAAGCGGACGAACGTCGTCAGGCACACCGGCGGCGGATGAACGAGGAGTTCGCGACACGACGCCGCACCGCGATGACCGACGCCTATGTCGCGAGCTACGAGCAGGCGCTGGAGCTGATGCGACGCCGAGAAGTCTTCGACGTGTCGCGCGAAAGTCAGGCCGATCGGGATCGCTACGGCGAGCATGACTTCGGTCGTCACTGCCTGTTGGCGCGCCGATTGGTGGAGCAGGGGATCACCTTCGTGCAGGTGACCCACTCGAACTACGACACGCACAACGAGAACTTCAACTTCCACCTCGAGCAGCTCGGCGAGTTCGACGGCCCGTTCGCCACCTTCGTCGGCGATCTGGCCGACCGCGGACTGCTCGAACACACGCTGATCGTCGTGCTCAGCGAGTTCGGCCGGACTCCCGGCATCAATCATCTGTACGGCCGCGATCACTGGGGGAGCGCCTGGTCGATCTGTCTGGGCGGAGCAGGGATCGCGCGCGGCGCCGTCTACGGTGCGACGAACGAAGACGGGACGGCGGTCGCCGACGGCGAGGTCGATCACGGCGACCTCTTCCATACCTATCTGCAGGCGGTCGGAGTCGATTCGACCGATTCGTTCGACGTCGACGGGCGACCGATGCCGATCGGCGACCCGAATGCGGCTCCGATCGAAGCGCTGCTTGCCTGAGGCAAACCTTCGTCGACGCCGGCAGCCTCGCCGGTGTCGGCGTTGTTGCCGGTACCGGGACCGGTACCGGAGCCGAACCAACGACGCCGGAATCGGGCCGGACGGAGGCCCGTGCGACATCCGGTCGGACGGCACGTCGGCAGCATCGGTGAGATCGTCAGGAACCGAACGGCCGAGTCGATCCGAACTCGGCGGCGGCGCTCCGGGCGGATCGAGCTACATTCCTCGGATGGCGATCGGTCGCGCAGCGGCGTCTTGCTTGGAACGCGGTCGCGGTACCTGTACGCCGCGGAGCGAGAACCTGGTGGATCGGAACGATTCTCCGGCGTCTCGTCCGGTTCGCTCGCTCTCCCCTCGGATCCCTCGATGATGAACGTCCTGCATCGATCGAACGCGAGTCGCTTCGGTGGATTCGCCTTCCGCTCGTTTCGTCACGCTTTCCCGGGGACCCGATGCGTCTCGATCGCCGTCGTCGCTCTTCTGACGTCGATGCTGTGCGCCGGGCGGTCGTACGCCGAGAGCCGACATCTGGGAGGGGATCGGGTCCACCTTGATGCCGCCGAGACGATCGACGGCGATCTGTTCTGCGCCGGCAATTCGATCGTGGTGTCGGGAACGGTCACGGGAGATCTGTTCGCGATCGGCGAATCGATCGAGATCGACGGGAAGATCGGCGGTTCTGTCCATCTGCTCGGCCGAAGTGCCGAAGTCGACGCCGAGATCGGCGGCTCGTTGCGCGCAGCGCTCGGCGAGTCGCTGACGATCGGCGGAGGGACGATCGGGCGAGACCTCAATGCTTCGACGTCGACGCTCGTCGTACGCCGCGGAACGGTGATCTCGGGCGGGATCGGCGCCGCGGCTCGACGAGCCGACATCGATGCCGACGTGACCGACACGACTCGGCTGATCGTCGCCCGAGGCTCCTTGGGGGGACGATTCGGCGGGCCGGTCGAAATCGAACAGGTCGCGATGGGAGGGAACGTCGCCGAGACCGGCATGACGATCGATCCGGAAGCGGTCCTCGAAGGGGACCTGAAGGTCCGCGGAGGACGCGAGCCCGATCGTCAGGAAGGGAGCACGATCCGCGGAACGGTCGACTATCAGCGTCCGGCGGCGGTTCCCGCCGTAGGTCGCTCCTGGCTCCGGACGCTGCTCGCATCGTGGGTGCAGTTCGCGATCGCCGGCATCCTGTTTCGGGTCCTCTTTCCGACGCGCTCGCGTCACGCGATCCGAAACTTCGGTGCGCGACCGCTGCGCGTCGTCGTCTTCGGACCGCTCTTCCTGATCCTGCTGGTACTCGTCGGCGCCGCGGTCGTCGCCGGCTGTGCGGCACTCGCGACCGGACTCGGACTGGTCGGACTGGCGGAACCGATTCCGATGCTGATCGTCATCGCGCTGCTGGCGATCGCCATGATCTGGTGCGGCGGCTTGCTCGCCGCGAGCTGGGTCGCGCCGACGCTGTTCGCCGGTTGGCTTGCCCGCACGCTGCTCGGCTGGCTCCCCGGATTCCGTCGTGAAGCGATGCTGCTGCCGATCATCGCCGGTTCGCTGATCATGGCGGCGATCGCCTCGCTGCCGACCGTCGGCTTCTTTCTCTGGGGGGCGATCGCGTTGTTCGGCTCGGGCGTCTTCCTGGTCGGAGCGGTCCCGCCGGTCGCCAAGACTCCGGCGGTCGGCAACTCGCCGCGCGGCTACGAACGGATCCGCTGAACTCGCGGCAAGCGAACGTCGCACCGTTCCGATCGTCGGGCCCCCGGTTGTCGTTCGGACCGACCGGAATCAGAATCGGCCGAGGCCGGGTCGCGGATCCGCGACCTGCCGTTTCGCCTATGCCTTTCGCCCGAGACACCGATGGCCCCCTCGGCTCGCATGACCGTTCCGCGCTTCGTCGCCAAGAAGGCGCGGGGCGAGCGGTTGACGATGCTCACCGCCTACGACTATCCGTCGGCTCGACTGATCGACGAGGCGGGGGTCGATTCGATTCTGGTGGGCGACAGCCTGGCGATGGTCGTGCAAGGGCACGAGACGACGTTGCCCGTCACGCTGGACGAGATGATCTATCACGCGAGGATGGTGTCGCGAGCGGTTTCGCGGGCGCTGATCGTCGTCGATCTGCCGTTCCCGTCGAACCATCTCGGCCTGCCGATCGCCGTCGAACATGCCGGTCGGATCCTCAAGGAGACGTCGGCTCAGGCAGTCAAGCTCGAGGGGGGAGCCGAGCAGGCGGAAGTGATCGAGGCGCTGGTCCGAGCCGGGATTCCGGTGATGGCGCACGTCGGTCTCAGGCCGCAGAGCGTGCACACGATGGGCGGTTTCCGCGTGCAGCGACAGGAGGCGGCGCTGATCGCCGATGCTCAGGCGGCCGAGGCGGCCGGGGCGTTCGGCATCGTGCTCGAGTGCATTCCGCGCGCACTCGCCGCGAAGCTGACCGCCGATCTGAAGATCCCGTANNGGTCCTGGTGCTGCACGATCTGCTCGGTATCGCCAGCGCCCATCGCCCGCGATTCGTGAAGGCGTACGCCGACCTTGAAGTTACGATCCGGTCGGCTGCCGAACGTTACTGCGACGAAGTCCGGACCGGCGTCTTCCCCGGCCCGGAACATTCGTTCGATTGAGCGGCGAACCGAGTCGCGGTCTCAGCGGCGCGACGGATGCCCTTCGCCCCAGTGGATCTCCCGTTTGCCGTTGGAATCGGCGGCGGCGTAGGCCATCTCGTCGGTCGTGAAGTCGGCGGCGATGTTCCCGTGCCGATCGAGCGCGATGATCCCGCCGTCCCCCGGCTTCAATCGCTTGCGGAGCACTTCCGAAACCGNNAAACCGCGTCGTCGATCGTCATGCCGCGGAACTCGAGAAACGCCGAGACCGAGAACGCGGCAGCGTGACGGATGTATTCCTCGCCCACGCCGGTGCAGGAGACGCCGCAGGTCGCGTCGTTGGCGTACGTGCCGGCACCGATGATCGGCGAGTCGCCGATGCGTCCGAAACGCTTTCCTTCGAGTCCGCCGGTGCTCGTTCCTGCCGCGATATGGCCGTGCGAGTCGAGGGCGACGCAACCGACGGTCCCCTTGTGCGAATCGTCGACCGGCCCTTCGTCGGCGGCGGCAGCTCGCAGCCGATCTCGTTGTTCGACCTGAGCCGGAGCGGTGAAGAACTCGTTGTCGACCATCTCGAGCCCCGCCTCGCGCGCCAGCGCCTCGGCCCCTTCACTGTGCAACAGGACGTGGCGTGTGCGAGTCATCACGGCTCGGGCCGCCGAGATCGGATGCCGGACATGCATGACGCCGGCGACCGCGCCGCAACGGAGCGTCGCTCCGTCCATGATCGAGGCATCGAGTTCGTGGAACCCCTTGGCGTCGAGCACCGCTCCGCGCCCGGCGTTGAAACCGGGATCGTCCTCGAGGATGGTGATCACCTTCTCGACCGCATCGAGACTCGTTCCCCCTTCGGCCAGAATCCGACTCCCCTCAGCCAGCGCCGCATCGAGCGTCGCTCGCTTGGCCCGATTCCCTTCAGGATCGTTCGGATCGGCCGCGCTCCCCGCGCCGCCGTGAATCACGAGGGCCCACTTCACCGGTTCGTCTCCTCGCGACGCGGTCGTCGCACTTCCCGAGGCGGTCATCAGCAGACCGAGCGCGAAGCCGATCGCGACTCGCGTAACCGCTCGACGGCGGCGATTCGATGCGACGACGAATCCGTTGGCGATCATCCTGGAGCGACTCCTCGGTACGATTCGTTCGCTCCCGTCGGCGACGACGCGACGTAAGGCGGGAACGAGCAGTGTCTCATCTTCCGGCGCCCGCCGAGGGGACTCAACCCGCGCGGCGCGATTCGCCGCCGGTCGCTCGAAGAACTGCACCTGATCTCGGAAGTCGACGCCGACGAGCGGCGACAGGAAGACGCCTCAAAGAGATTCGGTCGCGGTTTCGGCGTCCGAACGATAGGGAGCGTAGTCCAGACGCCGGACTCGCCCGCGCGTCAGCACGGCGTAGCGGATCTGGCGCCAGGTGACCGCGCGGATCACCGCCGCTCCGAATGCCGCCCAGGGATGAACCCACTGGCTCGCGAAGACCGCGGCGGCCAACGAGACCGTCGATGCGCGACCGACCGTCGCGCCTCCCCCGGAACGGATCGCTCGACGCACACCGCCGTCGATCGCGACGACCAGGGCGATCATGGCCGTCTGGTAGATCGCCCACGCTCCGGCCAGCAGCCCGGCTCGTGCGAGATCTCCCTGAGCGACGGCGATCGACGCTCCGACGAGCGCCGCGATCGGAATCGCGGTCGTCGCGACCGCGTGCCCCAACACGAGCGCCCAGGCCGGATGATGCAGCCGAGCGGTCAGCAGTTGGCGACGAATCCAACCGGCCACGTCCGGCAGGCGACAGGTCTCGTCGTTGTCGAGAATCAGATCGACCACCGTACGGACTCGATACCCGTGCCGCGACAGCTGCGACGTGGTCGGCGTATCCTCGCAGAAGGTCGTTCGCCAGCGTTCGAGCAGACCGGCTCGCTCCAGCAGCGACCGACGGACCGCCATCGATCCTCCCCAGGGAATCGAGTAGGCCCACATCTGGACGATCGCCGCACCGTTCCAGACCGCTCTGGTCCAGCTCCCCCAGCGACGATCACCGGGCGAATACCAACGGACGCCGGTCGTCGCGCCGATCGACGGATCGCCCAGCATCGGCGCGATCAGACGGTCGAGCCAGTCGGCGGGAGGGCGAGTGTCGGCATCGACCGTCGCGACGAACTCGACCTCGTCGGTCAGCTCGCGACAGGCGCGGATCAACGCCGAGCACTTCATGCTACAGGATTCCAGGCGATCCTGATCGTCGAGAACGAGCTCGTCGATCCGCTCCCGCTGACGCTCGTCGAGCGAGCGTCGGATGGCGATCAGCCCATCATCTCCCGCATGATCGGCGACGACGCTGACTCGATAGTTCGGATAGTCGAGCGACGCGAGCGAGCGAATGCAGCGAGCGAGACTCGGATCGGCACCGCGCACGCAGAGCACGACCTGAACTCGCGGTGGTGTTCGACGCGTTTCGCTCCGCGCGGCCGATTCGTTCCGCGCGGCCGCGGAGGTCGGACGCGCACCGCGCCGCAGCGCTGACAGGAAGCCGACGACCAGTCCTCCCTGGACCGATGCGAAGAGCGCCATGGCGGCGACGATCGCGATCTCCCAGGCGAGCGGCACGGCGGACCTTTCGACGACGACTTCCGATCGACGTCGGCTGCCTCAGGCGATCGCGCCGAGCGACGTCGGGCCGGGAACGCGAGCCGTTCGCGTCTTTCCCGACCGTCGTCCACTGTAATTCGAGCGATCCTGCCGCGTGACGAAACCGACGCTCCGACTCGGATCGATCCGATCGATCGTCACGACCGCGACCTGGCGCCGCCAAAGGCCGGCGCACCGGTCCCGAACTCTCGTGCAGTTTCGCCGCCACGGCGAGGACGGCGAGGAAAACGACGGCCGAGTTCGATCGAGGCGGATCAGTTCCGGTCGTCGTCGATTCCGCTCAGCCCGAGCTCTTCGATCGAACGGGAAAGCAGGTCGGCCGGCTCGGTCGCGGGTGGAGGGACGAGGTCGGGGCGTACCTTTCGGACGATCAGCCGATTCATCCGTACGGTCCGGACCACGATCGGCTCTCCCACCTCCACCGCTTCCCCCTCGGCGACCGCGTCGTAATGACGTCGCTCGATCGTCACCAGGCCGCTGGGCATCATCGGTGACTTGGCGACGCCGCGACGACCGACGAGCTTCTGCAGAGCCGACTCGCGTTCCTTGTAGGCGGTGACTTCCTGTTCGTCGGGCGGGCGCAGAAAGAGTCGACGCCCGATCGGCGTGTGCGGCCAGACGCGAACCATCGCCGTCAGGATGATCGGGATGCCGAGCACTTCGATCGCCAGCACGATCGTCCCGGTCGTGATCGAATCGAGAAAGCCGACGACGACTGCCGCGACCAGACAGATCGCCGCCGTGATGCCGATCACGCCCGCCGACGGAACGAAGAACTCGAGCACGACCAATAGGGCGCCGAGTCCGAGCAACGAGAACGACCAGAGCCAGGGGGACATGCTCGCCTCGATTCGTCTCAGAAGTCAGCCGCCGAAGAGATCGACCGGGCGGTACGGTATCCGGATCGTCGCGTCGTTTCGAGCGGGAACGTCAACCGTCCAGTCGCGGGTCGGCGGGAACCACCACGATCCGACTTCCTCGCACCTCGCTGATCACCACGCGGTTCCCCTTGTCGATCGCCATCCCGGCCGAGATGACGCTCACGACCTCATCACCGACCTGGATCTTTCCTCCCGGGACCAACGGCGTTACCGCCACGCCCATCTTCCCCTTCAGGTGATCGAGCCGCACGAGACTCTCCCGCTCCGAAAGGTTCTCGAACGCCTGATCGGCCGCCGGATTCAGCGACAGTCGGCGGAGGATCGGGATCCGGTCGATGTAGTTGGGGATCAGATACATCGGCAGCGCCATGCCGATCGCGATGGCGACGAGCGTCGAGAGCGAGGCGGGGAGTCGCGCGAAGTCCTCGTCGGTCACCGGCACCACGAACGTCTGACTGGCGAGCACGATCGAACTGAGGATCAGCACGATCCCGCCGAAACCGAACAGCCCGAAGCCGGGGAGCACGAAGATCTCGAACAGCAGAAAGACGGCTCCGAGCATGAACATCAGGATCTCGAGCCAGTGGGCGTTGCCGTCCAGGTACTGCGCCCAGAAGTAGAGCGAAAAGCAGATCGCAGCCGCGAAGCCGGGGAAGCCGATCCCGGGCGACGACATCTCGCTCGACAGGAGCATCATCCCGATGAGCAACAGCCACCACGAGACCCAGGGGCGCGCGATGAATCGGGCAAAGCGATCGATCCACCGGAACGCGACGGTCGGCTGGAGCATTTCGAGGTCGGAGGGGATCCGATACCGCGCCGCGAGTTCGTCGAACCCTTCGACCAGATGCCTCGCCAATCCGACGCGCACCGCCTCGGTCGCATCGACCCCGTCGGCGGACGAGACCTCCGCTACCGGCTCCCAGCGAACCGCGATCTCGGCCGGGAGCGCCGCTCGCGTCCGCTCGGTCATCACCCGCTCTTCGCCGGTCGACCGGTCGCGATATCTGGCGACGACGATCTGCGGATCGATCAGTGCCCGAACCCAATCCGGCTCCGTGCCGCCTCGCTCGGACCAGAGCGGCAGCAGTTCTTCGATGGCCGCGAGATCGTTGACCGTCACCTCGGGAATCGCCGGACCACCGAGACTCCCCTCGGACCGGATCAACAGATGGTCGCAGGCGAGTGCCACCGCTGCGCCGCCCCCGCGAGCATTTCCGGTCACGAACGCGACGGTGCGGACCTCGAGCGGATCGAGTTCCAGAAGACGTCGAGCGAGACGCAGTGCCTGGGTGAACTCCCCTCCGGTGCTGTCGATTTCGACGATCACCAGATCGGTCCCTTCGGCCAGTCGCTGCTCGAGCGATCCGAGGGCCCACTGGATCTGACGCGAGTCGATCTGCCCCTCCAGGCGGATCCGGACCGGAGTCCAGTTGCCCCCCTCGGCCGGATCTCCCGAGAGAGCTTCCGCGTCCAGTCCCAGACGGTTCGCGAGGTCGCCACGGCCGTCGACCTGCAGTTCGAGCAACTGCCGACGGAAGAGCGACGAGGCGTCGAACGTCGCGATCTCGCCGGGGGCGATGATCGTTTCGCCGCGAGTCACCTCGCCCGCCGCTTCGAGGCGTTCGAGTTCGGCGATCGACACCCAGCGGACCGTTTCGTCGGCCATCTCGGCGCGAGCCAGCCCGCGAGACGGCTCGACGAGCGATTCGACCATCGCTTCCGGCAGCACTCGACGTCGGGAGGCGACCGATCGATACGCTTCGATCACGAACGGGTCGGCAGCGTCGTCGATCAGCCCGGCCGATGTGATCGCCGCCTCGTCGGCCATCGCCCATTGTTCGCAGGCCAAGGCGACCAGCAGGGCATGACCGGTGAGCGGCTGGACCGGCGCTCCTTCGATCTCGGCCCCCGGCAAGTACGCGACGGTACGGACGCGATCCATCGCCGGGCTGGTCAGGAAGCGAGCCAGCGTCAGACAGCGCTCGAACTGACTTCCGCGACCTCCGGCTCCCCGCAGGGTATCGAACTCCAGGATCAGGATCGGACGCTCGCTGGATTGAGACGCGACCGGAAGCAGCGCCAATTGCCGCTCGATCGTCGCCTGAACTCGCGCGTCGGTCTGGCCGGTGATCGGCAACGGCACGCGAACGACGATTCCCGGGAGCGGACTCGAAGGAGGAGCGGTCGGACCAGGAGTCGAGGATTCGGGGGAGGGAGCAGCCGGAGTCGTCGCATCGGCCGGGGCAGGAGGCGTCTGGGCGGCCACCGGCGAAGCGCCGAGCCCGGCGATCAGCAGAGCGACGGCAAGAACCGGAGCCGCGTAACCTACGGCCGGGAGGGTCGCGAGCGGTACATACCTCGGTCGGTCGTTTCGAGCTTTCGGACCGACTAGGGACATCACGAAGCTCCTGGGAACGATTCGACGCGCAAGCCGCAATGGCCGGCCGAGTCGTCGGCAGCATGACTCGGCGGCCGAACTCGGCGGATCGCGAGCGAAGGGAGGGAAGGGGAGGGGGGAAGGAACGCCGCCAGCAGACGGACCGCTCGCCCCCTTGCTTCGCAACGCCGCTCCGCCGCGATCGATCGGGCGCTCGAGATCGCTCGGCTCGGCTACCGACGGAGGTCTTCGGGCTCTGCGGCGGATTATAGGAGTCGGAACGGACAAGGAAAAGAAACGGCCGCGACTCGCCCCCGCCGGCAACGACGCGACCCCGCCGGCGCTCGGCGCCGACGGGGTCGTCACGTGAGAATCGCGGACTTCGCCCAAGAGCGAGACTGCCCGAGTCGGTGCGGCACGCTATCGGATGACCGACCGCCGTGCGGCTCGTCGGAGACTCGTCAGCGGATCGGCGGCGCGGCCGGGTCGACCGGAGTCGCCACATCGGCTCGGAGCGGCATGTCGATCAGCGTCCAGTCGCGAGGGATTTCGGGGTCATAGAACGGCCGGCGCTGCAGGAAGAGCACTCCCTGCGACGGATTCTTGACCCGCTCCTCGAACTGATACGACTGAGACCGGAAGTTGCGGACCTCGTCCCACTGCGGGTCGAAGACCTCCATCGCGATCGGCAGGAACTCGTCGCCGTTGAGCACGACACGCACGCGGCTGAAGTTCGACGCGTCCGACAGGTATTTCGGGTACGCCTCGAGCCAATACTGGCCATCGGCAGCCGCGTCCTCGGGCGTGATGACGCGGATCCAGTAGCGAGCCAGCATCCGATCCGCCTTGGCTCCGAAGATGAACGGAATCGGTCCGTCGGCGATCGTCGTTCCGCGGATCTCGGGAGGGAGTTCCCGCTTGCGGACCTGCTTGGTGGTGTAGTCGAACTCGAAGGCATAGCGACCGTCGGTCACGTAGCGTTCCAGCTGCTCCGGCCCCGCTTCCTTGTACTGCGCCTGCTCCTCGGCCGTCGCCGGCGTGTAGAGCCAGCGGCCGGTCACCTCGACCGCCGCCTTGTCCGGGCCTTCGAACTTGATCTCTCCCGTGCTGATCGCGGCGGCTTCGACCTTGCCGGTGGTCGGATCGGGAGCGGGACCGAAGACGGGATCGTAGTCCCAGCGATTGAACTTGCAGTGGAACCGCTCGACCTGGTTCGTGCTGTTCTCCCAGTATTCGAGCAGCTGCCGCACGTACGCCTCGTGACGTTCGTCCAGCGGCGGGAACGGGCAGGGGAGCGGCGTGTTCGGATCGTGAAGCGGCGTCTGACCGACGTCGCTCGGAGCGAACGGAGTCGGACCGGCCGGAGCCGATTCGACCGGGACCTGGGTGTTATTCCCCTGTGCACCGAGAGGCTGGCCGGAACCGACCTGGCCGCGATCGTCGGGAGGAGTCAACGGTCCCTGAAACATCGCCGCGGCGGGAGTCGCTCCTGCGGCGGCCAGCAGAATCAGCGCCGCACCGGCGGCCTTCAGCCGAAGGGAATTCCAACTCATCGGATCATCCATGATCGAGGGGTCGTTCGGTTCCGGCTCGGATTCCTGCCGGAGCCGATGCGAGACGGGCGGTCGGCGAGTCTAGCAGAGGGGGCGGGGGCCGACCTAGATCAAATGCCGAGCGGCGAATCGGGGACCGGCCGCCCGAGTTCTCACCTCCGTTTCCCCTGGTACGATGTTCCGCGCCCGGTCGTTCCTCACCCGCCCGGTCCGCTCGCCGCCGTGCCGCCCCCATCGTCCGGCGGCCCTCGTTTCGCCGACCTGCTTCAGGCCCGAACGCCAGGCCTCGTCCCCTCTCGAACCGGTCGCTCCATGACTACCGAAACCGACTTCCGATCCCGTTATCCGCAGCCCTCGACTCGCGACCTCCACCCCGGCACGGCGATCGAACGGATCCGCCCGATCGGTCGCCCCGGCTTCCCGCGAGCCGCGCTGTTCGACTTCGACGGGACGCTCAGTCTGATCCGGGAAGGGTGGCCCGACGTCATGATCCCGATGATGGTCGGCGAGTTGCGATCGACCGGGACGAGCGAGACGGACGACGAGCTGACCCACCTGGTTTCGACCTTCGTCCACGAGCTGACCGGCAAGCAGACGATCTATCAGATGATCCGCCTGGCCGAAGAGATCCGGCGTCGCGGAGGGGCACCGCGCGAGCCGGCCGACTACAAGCGGCAGTATCACGACGCGCTCACCGCGAGAATCACGGCGCGACGCGAAGATCTGCGGAGCGGTCGGGTGAGCCCTGACGCATGGCTGGTGCCGGGAAGTCGCGAGCTGCTCGAAGGGCTGCTGGTGCGAGGGGTCGAGCTCTTCCTGGCGAGCGGAACCGACCTCCCGTACGTTCGCGAAGAGGCGGAACTGCTCGGTATCGCGCATTGCTTCGGGCCGAGGATCTACGGCGCTCTCGAACAGGTCGAGGCGTTCTCCAAGGAGATGGTGATCCGACAGATTCTCGAGTCGAGTTCGGTGCGCCCCGAGCATCTGATCGGCTTCGGCGACGGCTACGTCGAAATCGACAATCTGGCGACCTACGGTGCGACGGCGATCGGCGTCGCGAGCGACGAGCGGCATCGTCAGGGACGGATCGATCCTTGGAAGCGCGAGCGTCTGATCTCGGTCGGCGCGCACCTGATCGTCGCCGACTTTCAGGAGCACCGCCCGCTGATCGATCTGCTCTTCGGTCGCGGCTGAACGCGCGCCGCGTTCAATCGCCGTCCGCAAGTCGCTCCCGATCCCGGAACGCGGCCGGCAGTCGTTCGATCAGGTCGGTCGCGATCAACGACAGCGGGTGTCCGTCGGCCGCCGCGAGATCGCCCGCTCGGCCATGGAGCCAAGTGCCGAGCATCGATGCGTCGAGCGGCGTCATTCCCTGAGCGGTCAGCGCGACGATCAGCCCGGTCAGCACGTCTCCGGTTCCGCCGGTCGCCATGCCGGGATTGCCGGTCGGGTTTCGATAGGCGGTGACGCCGTCCGAGACGAACGTTCCCGCCCCCTTGAGCACGACGACGCAGCGACGTTCGGCAGCGAATCGAACGGCGCAGCGTTCGGCGTGACCTCGATCGGCCGTCACCTCGGGCATCAGGCGACTGAACTCGCCGGCATGCGGCGTCAGGATCGGTCGCTCGCCGACTCGACGTTCGAGCAGATCTGCCAGGTTCCCCGGAAAGAGCGCATCGGCATCGATCACCAGCGGACCGGGGAAGTCGACCGCCAGTCGTCGCAGCAGTTTCGCGGTCCCCGAGGTACGCCCCAGCCCCGGCCCGACCGCGACCGCATCGGCTCGCTTCAGCGCCTCGATCAGGCGTTCCCCCGGTTCGCCGTCGATCGCGCCGTCGGTGTCGCAAGCGAGCGGGAGGGTCATGTAGGCAGGATGCAGACTCGCGACCACCTCGACGATCCGGTCGGGGACAGCCAAGGTGACGAGCCCCGCGCCGCCGCGCAGTGCGGCTCTTCCGGCCAGCGCGATCGCGCCGGACATCCCGCGACTCCCGCCGATCAGCAGCACGCGACCGCAGTCTCCCTTGTGCGCATCGACTCGGCGCTTCGGGAGAACGGGGGGCGAGGTGAGCACGTCGATCGGGAGCGAGTCGTTCATGACGCGTCTCGCGTGACGGAAGCGGGATCCGACGACTCGGATCGCCGGCCCGAAGTGGCGATCAATCCGGCGACGAAGCCCCCTTTGAACCCGGCGTCGATGTTGACGACCGTGACGTTCGCGGCGCAGCTGTTGAGCATCGACAGCAGCGCCGAAAGACCGCCGAAGTTGGCGCCATAGCCGACGCTCGTCGGCACGCCGATCACCGGACAGCGCACGTGCCCCGCGACGACGCTCGGCAACGCCCCTTCCATGCCGGCGACGACGACGATCGCCGCACAGTCGACCAGCACGTCGAGACGCTCGACCAGTCGGTGCGGTCCGGCGACGCCGACGTCATCGACCTGCCGCACCGGAACGCGCATCCAGCGGAGCGTTTCGCGCACTTCCGCCGCCACCGGTCCGTCACCGGTTCCGGCCGTGACGACGGCGACCGGAGCGAGCCGTCGGTCGGGCAACGGCGAGCCGTGCATTCGCCGCCAGGTCCGAGCGGTGGCGTCGGCATGACCTTCGGGCCAGGCGCGGGACAGCAGGTCGAGTTGGCGATCGGTCAGTCGTGTCGCGAGCACGTCCTGTCCCGCGGCGACCAGACCGGCCGCCGCTCGGATCAGCACCTCATCCGACTTTCCCGGTCCGTAGATCACCTCGGCGAAACCGCAGCGTTGCTGCCGTTCGAGATCGAGCGTCAACGGCATCGCGTCGTGCGCAGAGGCTGGTCGGCCCTGATCGGACGACATCACCTCGGAAGACGGAGCCTCGCAAGACGCCACGTCGGACGCCGTCGCAGGAACGAGGCCGAGCGAGGCGAGAAGTTGCAGGACCGGATCTGACATCGGAGAGGCCGGAGGATCGAGAGGGAAGGGAGCGGAGGACGACGCGAATCGGATCGCGTGCTTCCGGTCGATGATACGCGGCGTAATGAAGGGAGGGAGCCGGGGGCGAGGACTCGGGAGTTCGCCTCGGGGCTTTCGCTTGCCCGAACGGAGCGAGCCCCGGACCGGTCGGCGCCTGCCGGCGTGGTGTCTCGCGGAGCGCGGCGAGCCGCTATCGCGCGGCTGGCGATTGGATTACGATCGGTCGTCCGTTCGGCTCGACTCGGTCGATCCGGAGCGTTTCCCATCCGTTGGCTCGTTGCGACAGGACTCTCGGTTCCATGCCCAGCTGCGTTCTCGCCTACTCCGGTGGTCTCGACACGTCCGTGATTCTCGGCTGGCTCCAGGACCAGGGGTACGAGGTCCATGCCGTCTATGTCGATCTCGGCCAGCCGTGCGAGGATCGGGAAGCGATCCTCGCCAAGGCGCGAAACTGCGGCGCCAAGTCGTCCCGTCTGGTCGACGTGCAGGAAGAGCTCTGCCGCGACTTCGCGTTTCCGGTGATGCAGTGGCAGGCGAAGTACGAGGGGCTGTATCTGCTCGGCACGTCGATCGCCCGGCCTCTGATCTCGAAGGTCTGTCTGCAGGTGGCGCGCGAACTGGGCTGTGATGCCTACGCGCACGGAGCGACCGGCAAGGGGAACGACCAGTGCCGCTTCCAGCTGGCGGCCGAAGCGCTCGAGCCGAGCATCAAGCTGATCGCGCCGTGGCGGATGCCGGCCTTTCGTCAGGCGTTCCCCGGACGGACCGAGATGATCGCGTACTGCGACGCGAAGAAGATCCCGGTCAAGGCGAGCGTCTCGAAGCCGTACAGCAGCGACGAGAACTGCCTGCACATCAGCTACGAGGCGGGGAAGCTCGAGGATCTCGAGGTGACCGGCGTCGATCTGGTCGAGTTCGGCATGACCGTCTCGCCGCAGCAGGCTCCGGACGCGGTCGAGTCGCTGACGATCGACTTCGAGGCAGGGATTCCGGTCCGCCTGAACGGCAAGCCGCTCTCGGCATTGTCGATGGTCAAGACGCTCAACACGATCGGCGGGCGCAACGGCATCGGCCAGATCGACGTCGTCGAGAACCGCTTCGTCGGCATGAAGAGCCGCGGCGTCTACGAGGCGCCGGGAATGTCGATCCTGTATGCGGCGCATCGCTATCTCGAGCAGTTGACGATGGACCGCGATCTGATGCACCTGCGGGATCGGCTGAGCCCCGAGGTGGCCGAGATGGTCTACTACGGCTTCTGGTACGCGGCCAAGATGGACGCGCTGATGGAGTTCAACCGCTCGGCGCAGCGCACCGTCACCGGCAGCGTCACGCTCGGGCTGTACAAGGGGAACATCATCTGCCAGGGGCGCCGCAGTCCGCTCAGCCTGTACGACGAGGGGATCGCGACGATGGAAGGGGGCGGCGCGTACAACCAGGACGATGCCGAGGGCTTCCTGCGCATCCAAGGACTCCCGCTGCGAGTCCAGGGGCGCGTCACGCCTCGCAGCTACTGATCGCTCCGCCGCGCCGACGGTAGGCGATCCGAGCACGAACGACCGTAGCGTCTCGGGCGAGCGGCATGAGCGATCTGCGCGACAACCCGGTGCTGCAGCGCGAGCTGCTGGTCAACCTGCGGATGCCGCGCGCGTTCGTCCTGCTGGCGATCTATCAGGGGCTGCTGGCGCTGATCGTGATGGCGGCCTGGCCCCGCGAGACGCGTCTCGATCTGCGCGAGAGCCCCGAGTCGGCTCGCCAGCTCGGCGACCTGTTCTTCCTGGGGCAGTTCGTCATCGCTTCGCTGATGGCGCCGAGCTTCGCCGCCGGCGCCATCGCGGGCGAGAAGGAGCGGCGGACGTTCGAGATGCTGCTCGCCAGTCCGCTCCGTCCCGAGAAGGTCGTACTCGGCAAGATCATCGCCTCGCTGACTCACCTGGGTCTGCTGGTCGTCACGTCGCTGCCGATCGTCGTCCTCTGCCTGCCGCTCGGAGGGATCTCGTTGTACGAGGTGCTGGCGGCGTATCTGGCGATGCTCGCCTGCCTGATTCTTTTCGGCGTCATCAGCCTGGCGTGCAGCAGTCGCTTTCGGCGGACGAGCGCCGCGCTGGTCGTCAGCTATCTGATCATCCTGCCGCTCGCGGCGCTGGCGGTCGGCGGTTGGCTGGCGCTGCGCGACCAAGGCGCGCTTCGTCTCGAAACGGTCGTGATCGCGGTTCCTGCCGTCGCCTGGGCCGGCATCAGCCTGCTGTTCCGCGATGCGACCGATCGGCTGCGCCAGCCCGGGGACCTCGGGAGCGAAGGGAAGGAAGTGGTCGACGAAGTCGAGGAGCAGCGCGATGCGGTCGGCCTGGTGATCGATCGCGAGCGCTTCCCCGATCGACTCTTCGCCCCACCGCGGCGCGACGACCTGATGGAGGATGGCGCGAATCCGGTCTACGAGAAGGAACTGCACAGCGAGATCTTCGCCCAGGGAACGCTGATGCTCCGGCTGGTCGTCCAGATCAGCATGCTGCTGTCGATCCCGATGATGGCCTGGGCCCTCTTCTTCAATCCCGGCATGAACTCGTGGTACGTCTGCTACGTGCTCCTGTTCGCGCTGCTGGTCGGTCCGGTCTTCTCGGCCGGTAGCCTGACGAGCGAGCGGGAACGCCAGACGCTGGACCTGCTGCTGACGACCAACATCAGCCCGTGGCAGATCCTCTGGGGAAAGCTGATCTCGGGGCTACGAGTCGCGACGGTGCTGACCGGCTTTCTGCTTTGGCCTCTGGTACTCGCCACCGTCCTGGTCCCGATCTACTGGGGCAATATCGGCGGTATCGCGGCGTATGTCCTGCTCTGCGCGGCGACCTGTCTGGCCGCGTCGGTCACCGCGATGGCGTCGTCGACGCTGATGCGCAAGACGACGCACGCGATGCTGCTGAGCTACGGGATCCTGCTGACGCTCTACGCGGTGCCGCCGGCCGCCGATCTCTTCGTGCGGAACTATCTGGATGCGCCGGCACTCGGAAGAGTCACGACGGTCGCCGCGCGCATCTCGCCGTTCCGCGCCGCGTTCGACGTCCCGTTCGACGAACCGGATTCGCCGCGCGAGATGCGGCGTCGGAGAACTTCGGATCCGGCCGACCGCTGGCTGTTGAGCTACGCGCCGAGCGATTGGAACGAGTTCGGTCAGCATCTGCTGATGTCGGCCAGCGGAACCGGACTGCTGATCGTCCTGATGCTCCAGGCGTTTCGCATCCGCTGGCGCGTCGCCGATTCGTCCGGCGGCTGACGGTCGACGCCGAGAGCGCCGACCGATCGGGCCTCCGCGGCGAAGTCCCCTCGGCATCGCCGATCGGTAAGGCCGGGGGTGCTCAGAAGCTCGAGAAGAGTTCGTCGAGCGGGGATTCCTCGGACTTCTTGACGATCAGGTGATCGTTGGGGAACAGGGCATAGTCCTGCTCGTAACGGACGCGGCGTTCGGCTCGGTCATAGTCGACGTGCATCTTGTGCCGCATGCCGTTCTGAGGGTTGGTGCGGATCAGCTCGATATCCCAGCCCCCCTTCTTCTTGGTCAGTCCCGCCTTCTCGAGCGCCGTGTTCACCGTTTCGGTGCCGTACAGCGGATGCGAGTTCGACTCGACATCGCTCCCGCCTCGTCGGACCTCGATCAGGTACTGTCCCTGAGGCTGAGCCTGAGGAGTCGCGTCGGCGTCGGCGACCGCGTCGGCCGGTGCGAAAAGCCCCCCCGCCGCGAACGGCGAGCTGCTGCAGCCGAAGCTTCCGCCGGCGACCAGCANNGAAAACGAACGGAGGCCGGCAGCGACCATCTGGAGAGCCTTCACGAAATCGCTCCGAGGGGAGAGGGGAGTTCGACGTCCGTCGGAGGACGGGAACTCGCGGCGAGTCGTCGGAACCGGCAGAGTCTTCCCAGACCTTCCGGTCACCATCTCGGGCATCGACCTCGGGTCGCAAAAGGTTTACGCTGATCGGGCCTCGGAAGAGGCTTGCCGCGAACTGCTGGCATCTGCGCCGCGGCCTTTTCGCCTCCGAGCCGCTCATCTCATGTCCGCGACTGTCTCAACCGGGTGGGGCGATCGAGTCGTCCTGATCACCGGCGGCACGGCTGGACTCGGCCGTTCGCTCGTCGGAAGCTTCGCGCGCCGTGGAGCCCGCGTGATCGTCTGGGCGCGCGATCCCGATCGCCTGGCCGATCTCGAGGCCGAGGCCCGCGCCGCCGGCTGGCAGGTCGAAGGGGTCCGCGTCGACATCACCGACGAGAGCTCGGTCGAGCGGGCGAAGCAGCAGTTGCTCGCCCGCTACGGACGACTCGACGTCCTGATCAACAACGTCGGCAAGTCGACTCGCTGCGATGTCGCCTCGTCGACCCTCGCGCAGTATCGCGACCTGATGGAGGTCAACTTCTTCGCGCTGGTCCGCTGCACGCTGTCGCTGGCGGACGAACTGATTCGCCGCGGTGGTCACGTGGTCAACATCGGCTCGCTCGCCAGCAAGACGGCGTGGCCGTTCGTCGCTCCGTACGCGACCAGCAAGTTCGCGGTCGCCGCCTTCACGCAACAGCTTCGCCTCGAAACCCCTCGTGCCCTGCACGTGATGCTGGTCTGTCCCGGGCCGATCCGGCGGACGGATGGCGGCACGCGCTACCGGACCGAAAGTCGCGAGTTGCCGGCCGAGGCAGGCAAGCCGGGAGCCGGCGCGCCGATGAAGGGGCTCGATCCCGATCGGCTGGCGGAGGCGATCGTTCGCGGTTGCGAGCGGCGCTCGCCCGAGCTGATTCTGCCTCGCTGGCCTCGCTTGCTCTTCGCCCTCGGCCAGCTGTCGGCCGGGCTCGGCGATTGGATGATCCATCGGCTCAAGGGGACTCGCCGCCCGGATCGCCGAGTCGCCGACGGTGCGACGGCCGATCCGATCGCGACGATCCCCGACCACGCCTCGACCAAGGAACCGTCGGATGAAGATGCGGCTTCACCCGTTTGATCTCCGACTCGCCCATCGCTTCACGATCTCGCGCGGGTCGATCGACGTTCAGCCGACGCTGATCGTCGCGCTCGAGGACCAGGGGCTGGTCGGTTGGGGAGAAGCGACCGCCAACGACTACTACGGCCACACCGTCGCCTCGATGACCGAGCACCTCGAGCGCCTTCGCTCGACGATCGAAGCGACGGTCTGGAGCGAACCGGCGGAACTGCACGGGGCGATTCAGGACTCGCTGGCCGGAGATCCGTTCGCGCTCTGCGCCCTGGATCAGGCGGCGCATGACCTGTGGGGCAAGCGGCACGGCCGAGCGACGCTCGAGCTCTTCGGCGGCTCGTTCGACATGCCTCGACCGGACAGCAACTTCACGATCGGACTCGATCGGATCGAGACGATGGTGGCGAAGCTGCGCGAGACGCCGGACTGGCCCTGCTACAAGGTCAAGCTCGGAACCGCCGACGATGTCGCGATCATCGAGCGACTGCGCCGCGAGACGGCGGTGCCGTTTCGAGTCGATGCCAACGGCGGCTGGACGGTGGACGAGGCGATCGACCGCATCGGCCGCCTGGCAGCGCTCGAAGTCGAACTGATCGAACAGCCGCTGCATGCCGACGCGATCGATCGGATCGCTCAGGTTCGCCGAGCGACGTCGCTCCCGCTGATCGCCGACGAGAACTGCCAGGT
Source organism: Planctomycetaceae bacterium (assembly GCA_003455945.1). Classification (GTDB taxonomy): domain Bacteria; phylum Planctomycetota; class Planctomycetia; order Pirellulales; family Pirellulaceae; genus UBA11682. The sequence goes on along the minus strand of DMPQ01000330.1, from coordinate 9,477 downwards.
CTTCGAGGATGTCCGGCGCTGTGCGGACGCCGGTTTCACCGGGATCAACATCAAGCTGGTGAAGTGCGGCGGCATGACGGTCGCCCGACGGATGATCGACCAGGCGCGGCAGCTCGGCCTGCAGGTGATGATCGGTTGCATGACCGAATCGAGCGTCGGCATCTCGGCCATCGCGCAGTTCCTCCCGTGGCTCGATTTCGTCGATATGGACGGAGCGGCACTTCTGGCGGGCGATGTGGCGGACGGAGTCGTGGTGGAACGAGGGGTCTGCCGATATCCGAGTCGCCTGGGGAACGGCGTGATCGGCCTTCGCCCCGGCGTCTGAGTCGCCCGAAGCGGTTTCGAGGCAGGGAGTTCCGGAACGCCCCGTCCCTCAGAACCCTTGACGACCTCGGGGGTTCGGGAAAGAATGCGTCGGAGCCTTTAAACAACATTCCGAAGGCAAATCTTCCGAAAACATCGGACGGTGGTGCGGATCGTCGATCTGCGGCCTCCGACCGTTCGCGACTCGGGCAGGACCGAGTCGTCTCCGGGTAATCGCAACGAGCAGCGAGGCAAAGTCGATGAGCGTGATGTTGACCGAGAAGGCGGCCGAGGAAGTGAAGCGGGCCATGAGCAGCTTCGACTGCGAGCCGGACACCCTGTTGCGGGTTTCGGTCCTGGGGGGAGGTTGCAGCGGCTTCGAATACGGTCTGAACTTCGTGAAGGAGTCGGACGAAGGGGCCGACCTCAAGACCGTTCAGCACGGCGTGACGGTCGTCGTCGACCGCAAGAGCGCGATGCTGCTCGAAGGAACGACGCTCGACTTCCACGAGGGGCTCGACAAGCGCGGCTTCACGTTCGAGAACCCGAACGTCGTCCGCAGCTGCGGTTGCGGCAAGTCGTTCCAGGTCTGATCCGCGTCGAGCGGAAAGGTCTCCGCGAGAGCCCGCTGCTCCGCGACCAATCAAGAAATAGACGAGGGCCCCGCGATCGATGATCGCGGGGCCTTGTTCGTTCTCCTCGGACCGAGTGACGCGTTCCGCCGATCAGGCCGCCGCGCGAGCCCGCCGCGCCGAGGTGGCTCGAACCAGCGCGTCGATCACTCGATGCTGTTCCGCTTCGGTCAGCTCCGGATAGACCGGCAGACTGAGCACTTCACGGCAAGCCGTCTCGGTGTGCGGCAGCGAGCCGGCGGGCCAACCGAGCGAGCGGTAGCATTCCTGGCGATGGATCGGGATCGGGTAGTAGACCTCGCTGCCGACCCCTTCGCTCTTGAGCGCATCGCGAACCGCATCGCGGCGATCGCCATGAACGCGAATGGTGTACTGGTTCCAGACGTGATGGCATCCCGGCGCTTCGCTCGGAAGCGAGATACCGAGCGTTTCGCTCCGGTCGGCGAGCGTTTCGCGGTAGCGATCGGCATGCGTCCGTCGCGCCTGGGCGTAACCGTTCAGGTGTTCGAGCTTGATCGCGAGGATCGCCGCCTGGAACGTATCCAGCCGGCTGTTGATGCCGACCTCGCCGTGATGGTAACGCGGGTGCATGCCGTGATTGGCAAGCTTCCGCAGGCGATCGGCAACGGCCGGGTCGAGGGCCGTCATCATGCCGCCGTCGCCGCAACCGCCGAGGTTCTTGGTCGGATAGAAGCTCAGGCAGCCGACATCTCCCATCGAGCATGCCGGACGGCCACGGTACTCGGCGCCGATCGCCTGAGCCGCATCCTCGATCACCTTCAGACCGTAGCGCGAAGCGAGATCGAGAATCGGCTGCATGTCGGCGCATTGGCCGAACAGATGGACCGGAATGATCGCCCGCGTCCGCGCGGTGATGCGTTCGGCGATCAGATTCGGATCGATCTGAAAGGTGACCGGATCGATGTCGACGAAGACCGGACGGGCACCCAGTCGCGTGACGGCCGATGCGGTGGCGAAGAAGGTGAAGCTCGGACAGATCACCTCATCCCCGTGACCGATGTCGTAGGCCATCAGCGCCAGCAGCAGCGCATCGCTCCCCGAGGCGCAGCCGATCGCATGACTGACGCCGCAGAATTCGGCGACGCGACGTTCGAGTTCCTTGCAGTCGGGACCGCCGATGAAGCAACCGGCGTCGTAGATCTCGGCCAGGCGCCGCAGCACCTGATCGCGGAGCGGAGCGTTCCCTCGTCCGATGTCCAACAGGGAAACGGGAGCCGTCGAGGGCTCGGCCTTCGAGGACTGCATCGTGCGCCTCCATGCGCGTCGTAGGTCGTCGTCCGATCGGGNNCCGATCGGGCCGATGCGAACGGCTCGGCTGCGGAATCGCGAGACGACCGGGGTCGTCGTTCGATCGCCGCGATCCTTCCCGGAGCGCGGCCGGGTCACGGTAGGACGACGGTCAGGAAGGGTCAAGATCGAAACCGAAGCGAGGCCGCCTGCGCTCTCGTCGACGAACGGAGGAGCTTCGTTTCGGCAGAGGCAAGAGACATGCAGTCGGGTCGTACGGTCCCGAGCCCGAGGCTCGTCAGCGCAGCGTGCGACCTCGATACTGCGGCCGGAAGGCGGACGAGGTCGGATCGTCGCCCGACAGGACGTTCGTCACGGCGGGGGGAGCGGTGGCGGCGGTCTCCTGCATCCAAGCCCCCGGCGCGCCGAGATCGATGCGCGGCGTGTTCCCCGGATCGGGCATCTCGAACGTCGCCGCAGACGTCACCGATTGGTTCACGCGCAAGCCGCTCATCTGCAACGTCAGCGTCATCTTGTCGGTCGTGTACGGAGCGATGGTCAGGATGACGCGCCGCGGCAGATTGACTCCCGGCGGCTGCAGGTACTCGAAGTCGGTCGCTTGCGCGATCGCCAGCGAACGTCGAGCGTCGTCGTACCAATGCTGCTCGAGCACGCGAGCGGTCCCGCGTTCGATCACCAGGATCCGGGTCAGCGTTCCGGAGGGAACCTGTTCGACGACATGCAGCTCCCAGTTCCGATCGTTGCGCGCGAACGGTCCGGCGAGCGTCGCATCGGGAGGGATCGTCGCCAGACCGAGCGCGTCCGAGATCCATTCGGCCTGCAACGGCAGACGTTGCTGCGCCAGCGTGCTTGCGAATCGTTCGTGATTCGCATGAACGAACATCGGCCCGGACGACGGCAGCGACGTCTGGAACCACATCCAGAAATCGGATTCGTTGCTCCCCACGTCGACTCCCGGACCACCGACTCCGAGCAGACGCGCCTGGAGTCGCAGGCGGCGCGGACGCTCGTAGATCAGCTGTCCCGAGAGACCGGGGAGGTCCTGCACCGAGAGGCGAACTTGCGACTGAAGTTGTCCGACCTGGCCGGCATTGGCGTTGACCGCCGCCGCCAGCTCCTGAGCGGTCGGCTGAGCCGACAGGACTTCGGGAGTCCGCAGCGCCGGCGTACGACCGATCGGCAGACGACATCCCGACAAGAGACCGACCAGGACGAACGACACCCCCAGCGCCGTTCGCACCGGCGAACTCCAGCTCGGCCGGCGATCGATCGATCCCATCTCGGTCTTCACGTCAGCATCCTTGCTGCGATGATTCCACCAGTGCCGCTTCGGTCTTCGGAAGCGTGAGGCACGGCGGGCTCGTGGGCCCGAAGGACTTCGGGCCTCGAACGACGGCCGGGCTCTAACCGTCCCGTCCGCGTTCGGCTCGTTTCTCCGCCGCGTCGGCAGCATCCTCATGGTCCGACTCGTTCGCTTCCTGCGAATCGAGTCCTTCCGTATCGTCCTCGCCGTAGAGCAATTCCAGCAGCGCCTGTTGCAGCCGAGCCGCGTGACGCGGATCGATCTGCGGCCGCTCCAGCTCGTAGACCCGATCATTCAGCGGACTGTTCAGGCGCCAGCGAGTCGTCTCGTTCCGCTCCGCCGGCCCATCATGCTCATCGTCGCGAAGCCAACGTTTGCGGACCAGCAACAGCGCCATCACGGCGATCAGTTGCGGATCCGCCTGTTGTTCGACCAGCCGATCGAAGCGCCCGACGACGGTCGGTCCGGGGAGCATCTTCGGAGGTCCGCCGGCCGGCTTCGGCAGACGGGTCTGCCACCAGCCGATCGCCTCGTCCGGCGCTCCGGTCCATGCTTCGCTCGCCACATCGCGTCGAGTCACCGCGTCACGCTCTTCGACCAGATACGACCAGATCGCCTCGCCCGGACGCAGTTCGCGTCCCGAGACGGCGCAGCGGCGCGTGCAGCGCGACACCTCGTAGTCGATCATTCGCGGCGTGACCGGTGATGGAGTCTCGATCCCCCCGAGCCCCGTCGCACGGTCGCTCGACGGTTCGGGGGGTCGAATCGTAGGCGATCGGCTCGGGACGACCAAGAGCGATCGGCACGAGGTCTCGNNCGCGCGCCACGAACGAGCGACTCGCCGACTCGCTCGTCAGTAGACGTCGAAGAAGCGACTGTCCGAGCCTCCGGGGGCGATCTCGACGCGAACCGGATTGGAACAACGAGGGCAATGCCCTTGGTACGCGGTCCCTTCCCGATTCCGGTAGATCCGGGCGTAGGTCGCACAGCAATGGAATCGGACGCCGAGAAAGGGACGTCCGCTCCGATCGGTCTCGGCACCAGACGAGGGCAAGCGGGGGACCGACGGACCGGGAGTATCGCCGACGGTCAGATCCAGATGACGCCCGAGTTCCTTCCCGCTCATCCCCCGTCTCCGATCGGAAACGCCCGTGACGGCGCCGGTCCGATTCTCCGGCGCAGATCAGGTCAGCATCGATATCGGATTCGTCGGGTGCGCACAGCCCCGGTTTTCGCGGCTCCGGTCGTAGGCTTCCCCGTTTTCCCGTTTCGCCGCTGCGCGGATCTCACGTCGGGCCGGAGGAGTCGACGCGTCGCCCCCGCTTCGATCGCTCCGTTCGCCCGGAGCGGCCGAGGTTGCCGCTCTCTCCGAATTTGTGGGGCTGGAGTTGACGCCACGATCTCGCTTTGCGGATACTCTTGACATCGCTGGGGCTTCGGAGCTACCGCACGGACCGTCGACTCGCTCTTGTTGGCGAACGACGAGCGGTGCCCGAAAGAACCCCGATCGCGACTCGAACGAGAAAGGGTCCCTGCAATCGACCGCGTTCAGGCCAGGATCAACGAACAGATCCGCATCTCTCCCGTGCGTGTGATCTCCTCGACCGGAAGCCAGCTCGGCGTGATGCCGACCATCGAAGCGGTGCGACTCGCCCGCGATGAGGGCTTCGATCTCGTCGAGGTGGCTGCCCAGGCTCGTCCCNNTGGATTACGGCAAGTACAAGTACGAGAAGGGGAAGAAGACAGCCAAGGGGAAGGGGCATCAGACCAAGCTGAAGGAGATTCGTGTTCGTCCCAAGACCGGACAGCACGACATCGACTTCAAGGTCAAGCAGGCCGTGACCTTCCTGCAGCACAAGGACAAGGTCCAGGTGACCGTCCTTTTCCGCGGTCGCGAACTGGCTCACGTCGAAGAAGGTCGCAAGGTGATGGATCAGATCCTCGCCGCGCTTTCCGAGTTCGGCAAGGTCGAGAGCCATCCGTCGACGCAGGCCAAGCGGATGATGTGTACCGTCGCTCCGAAGTGAGTCGACGTCGCCGCGATCGGAAGTCCGCGTTAAGTTCGACGTCGATCGAACGCTGATCGCGGTCCGCCGGTTCGACGACGATCGCGGTTCGTCGACCTGATCGGCGGTGTCGTTCGCGCCGGCCGATCTTCGGAATGAGCTCGAAGATCGTCGCGATTCGGTCCGCGGCGAATCGACTTCGCCATCCGAACGGTCGGCGCTCGTCTGATGGCCGAAGCGGTTTCGCTTCCGCTGCGGTCAGACGACGCAGCGGCCACGACCGAGACGCCTCTGCCTCGGTTCCGGGGATCGACGCCCCATGCCGAGTCCGACGTCAGATCGGCCTCGGTCTCGCCCGTCGCTTTGTTTCCGAACCGGAATCAGCGCTGACGGAAGTGCTGATAGGCGAGCAGCACGTCGTAGAGATCTTCCGAGACGACGAGTTCTTCGTCCTCGAAATCCGCGACCCAGGATCGGCCGCTCGCTGCGGCATCGATCAGAGCCGGCACGATCTGGCCGAGACGGACGCTCAAGCGACGCGGGCCGGTTTCGCCGAGCATGTCGGCGGACAGGCGGTCATGCAGACGGGGGTGAACCACAGGCAGTCCCTTGCACTGGAGGTTCGACGGATCGTCACGCTGTCGGGAATCGGTTCGCCGGCACGAGCGACTTGACGACGATCGACTCGAACGGCGCAACTGCTGTCGTTTTCGAGCGCTGCTCGCTCCTGCCCGAAAGACATGCGACGTCGCTGCGTCGCTTCGAACGGCCGCAGGTCGCTCGTCTCCTTTCCTCGCCGATGCCGCCGTGCGCCCGATCGCGACTTGCTCCGGTCCGGTCCGTCGGTCCACAATCGGGTTCCTGATTCGACGCGGCACGTGACGAACAGGATCGCTCCGCCGGAGCGAGGATCGTTTCGTCCGTCGGACGCGTTCGAGGGGATCGCATGTCGGCCGTCGATCGTCCCTATTGGTCGCTGTTGGTCCGCGAAGTCGACGCGGTCCGTCAGCGGATTCGTCGTCGCCGCTCCGCCTGGACGGCGATCATCGTCGCGCTGACCGCCGGAGCGATCGCGTGGGGACTGCGGATCGGTGGTCTCGGCGGCCAGGCTTCTCAGTGGCCGATTCCTGACGGAGCGCAGCGACCGGCGGCGCTGATCGCGGGATTGATCGGCGTGGTCGCCCTCGTTCGACTCGTCGCGCTCCTGGCCGCGCGCACGCCGTCGGCAGCGATCGTCGTCCGCGATCTCGAACGCCGCTTTCCTGATCTCGATGCGCGACTGCATGCGATCTGGTCCGAGCGAGCCGGTGAACCGGATCGCCCCTGGACGTTTCTGCAGGATCAGTTGTTGCGCGAGACGCTGGTGCATGCTCGCCGGCATTGGTCCGAGATCGCCTCACCGAAACGGCTCGGGCTGCTTCGTCTGGTCTCGATCGGAGCGATCGGGACCGNNTCGGGACCGCCGCGTTGTCGCTCGCGGTGCTGCTGCTGGCCGATTCGGATCTGCGTCAGCGACTGGTCGGGGAGAGTCCGGACTCGGCTCCGCTCCGGCATCCGGTCGATCGCTGGAGCGTCGCTCCGGGAAACTGCGAGATCGAGATCGGATCGAGTCTGCTCGTGACCGTTCGCTTGCCGGGACCGAGCGTCGACGCGTTCGAACTGGTGGTGACGCTCGGCGACTCGGTCCGTCGCCTGCCGATGGAACCGAACCTGAACGATCCGGTCCATTCGGTACGGATTCCGTCGATCGAAACGTCGGGGAGCTATCGGATCGAATCGGCGACCGGAGCGACTCGGGAGTTCTCGATCGTCGCCTATCGTCGTCCGCGTCTCGAGTCGCTCGAAGTCCGCGTCGTTCCCCCATCGTTCGCGCGGAGCGAGCCGTCGACGATCCGCGATCCGCGTCGCGTGCGCGGACCGCTCGGGACGCGTCTTGAGATGACCGCGGTCTATTCGGGCGAATCCGTCGGCGGCTCGATCGTCGGTTCGACCGGAACCGCCGTGCTCTCGACCGAGTCGGTCGGGATCGATGGCGGCTTTCGCTCGACGGTGCGCGGCGAGTGGACGGTGACGGCCGACGATCGGTTGACCTGGCAGGTGGCCGATCGCGACGGACGGACGCCGGCCGAAGCGACCGAACTGAACGTGACTCTGCTGCCCAACACGCCCCCCGAGGTCCGTTGGCTCTTCCCGCGTCAGGACCTTTCGGCTCATCCGCTGCAGGAGATCGACCTGTCGGCCGAAGCGGAGGATGATTTCGGCGTCATTCGCTGGGGCTTCGTCGTCCTCGATCCGAGCACCGCTCCCGAGGAGCTGACGATCGGTGAGGGCGAAGGAAGAACGACGACCTGGTCTCGAACGCTGTCGCTCGAAGAACGTTCGCTCGTTCCGGGGCGGATGCTGGCGGTCGGAGCGTGGGCCGAGGATCAGGACGAGACCGGTGCTGCTCGTCGGGCGATGTCCGACCTGATCCTGATCGATATCCGTCCGTTCGAACGGATCTTTCGCCAGGCTGATTCCGACCAGGCCCAGGCCCAAGCGGCCGAGCGAGCGGGCGAGAGCGGCCAGGGAGAACAGGGAGGAGCTCCTCAGACGGAACTGGCGGAACGCCAGAAGCAGGCGCTGATCGCGACCTGGAACCTGGCTCGCCGTGAGGCTTCGGCCGACGGATGGCGTCCCGATCTGACCGTCGTACTCGAATCGCAGGTCGGTATCGGCGACGAACTGCGGGAGCTGCTCGGCACCGGTCTCGTACTCCCTCCCGAAACGCTCCTCGCGACCGAACGAGCGGCGATTGCCGCGGTCGACGGGCTGCTGGCCGCGTCGCGCGACCTCTCGACCGAACCGCTCGCCGACGTCGTCGCAGCTCAGCAGCGGATCCTCGAGACGCTCGTCTCGATGGCCCCCGAAGAAAATCAGGTGATGCGACAGCAGGGGGAGAGTGCTCGTTCGCAGAGTCGCGCGTCGGGTCCCAGCTCACGAGAACTCCAGTCGCTGCAGCTCGATCCGGATCGCAATCGCTACGAACAGGAATCGGCCGCTCGCGATCCGGTCGACGAAGACCAGTCGTCTCAGCGTCAGCAGCTCGAACGGCTGCAGGATCTGGCGCAGCGTCAGCAGGATCTGAATCGCGAACTGCAGCAGGAGGCGACGGCCGATCGGCCGACCGACGAGCAACAGGAACAGGAGCGTCAGGAGCGACTGGCGCGATTGAGAGAGCGTCAGCGCCGTCTGCAGGAAGAAGCGGAAGAGCTGCAGGAGGAGCAGGCCCGAACGCCCTCGACCGCCGAAGAACGCGAGGGGCTGCAGACCGCTCGAGACGCCGCACAACAGGCCTCCGAAGCGCTCGCCCAAGAGAACGTCGACGAGGCGCTGACTCAGGGGCGGCGATCGGCTCGCGAACTGGACGACCTGCGNNGACCTGCGGGAACGACTTGATCGTCGTTCCGGGTCGGCGGTCCGCGACGAGATCGAGGCGATCGATCGAAACCTCGAACGAATCGCCGAGGAACAACAAGCGATTCGCGACGCGCTGCAGGAGAACCAGGAAACGAACGGCCCCGGTCTTCGCTCGGCTCGTAGCGACGACGATCTGGCGGAGCGAATGCAGCGGCGCGAGACCGATTGGGAGACCGAGCTGCAACGGATTCGGGAACTGACCGAAGCGACCGAGACGACCGAGCCGCGAGTTTCGGAACGGCTGTACGACGCGTTTCGCGAAGCGCGTCAGTCGGGAGTCGATCGGAATGCGGAGGAATCGCGGCGGTGGGTTCAGGAGGGTTTCCCGGAACAGTCGCGACCGATCGAGGAAGCGATCGATCGGCAATTGGGNNTGGCCGAGAGCATGCTCCGTCGGCTGGCCGACGAGGTCGATGGCGAAGCCGATGAGGGAGCGTCCGAAGGAGCGGCCGGTGACGAAGCTTCTCAAGGCACGGAGACGAGTCAGCAGCCCGGTCAGGGACAG
>DMPQ01000027.1 GCA_003455945.1 Planctomycetaceae bacterium | reverse complement strand
CAGCAGCCGCAGGTAGGTGAGCAGTTCGAGGTCGCGACCGCTCGGAACGATCAGCGTACGGTCGGCGATCGCGGCGGTTCGAGTCGGCTTGACGTCGATGACCCAGACCTTCCGATCGGCTCGCCCGCGCGGCACCTGCAGGCCGGGCGGATCGATCGAGTAGCGNNACGATCGACGGACCGTGACGCCGGGAAGCGGTGGTATCGATCGTCGCTCCGAGATGATCGGCCAGCGCCACCGCGGCTCGCTGCCCCGGCGTGCTGCTGCGAGCCAGTCCGTAGATCAGCGGCGCTCGTGAGCTTTCGAGAATCTCGGCGGCTCGTGCCAGCGCCTCGTCGAGCGTTCCCGAGCGACCGTCGATCCGGCAGCTCGCTTCGCGAAACGGCCGCTGAGCCAGGAACCAATCGTGGGAAAGGGGACACGTGCCGGTCGCCGAGACGACTCGCTCGTCCCGAATCGTCAGTTGCAGATCGTCACAGACGCAGCCGCACCCGGTACAGGCGACATCGGCTACGACGACCGGCAACGAAGGCGATTCGGCAGAGGGAGAAGAGCGAGACATCGGGGACCGAACGGGCAAGGAAGGGTGAGACGCCAGCAGAGGATCGATGATAACGCCGCAGCGAACGGTTCGGAGCCGAGCGGGCGACCGAATGCCCCGACGGCAACAACCCGACCAGCCCGAAGCGCAGCGCCGGGATCGGCCCCGTCGCGAAACGACGCGGCCCGAATTGAGGTCGACTCGCTATCGGCCGCCGACTCGGCGCAGTTCGTCGAGCGTCACGCCGAGGCCGGAATGGACCTCGCTGTTGGCTCGGATCACCAGTGCGTTGAGCGGTTGGTAGAAGAAGATCGTTCCGGGGCCGCCGTTGACGTCCCAGTGATCGGGATGCACCGTCCGGTGAATCAACTCGATCAGGTCGGAGGCATTGCCGGCGACCGATGCGCCGCCGTAGTGCCCGGACGAACCGAGGAGCATCGCCGCACCGCCTCCCCCTGCCGCCGACAGGTACGGATATTGACCGACAAACGCATCGCCCGGTTCGACGCCCCTCGCCCCTCCCGCAAATCCGGTCGGGGAGTCGTCCAGCTGCGAGGCATCGGGGAGCCCGCGTCTTGCGGCATTTTGCCGCTCGTCGGCCGCTCGCGATTCCCGTTCGCGCCGTTTCGCTTCTCGCTCTTCGATCCGTTCCAGCTCGCGACGGATCGTCATCAGCTTCGAGTGGACCTTGGCCTTGTAGCCCTGGAGCGTTTCGGAGCGATCGAGACGCGGGTCGCGTTTGATCTCGACGAACAAGCCACAAAGATCCTCGATCGCTGCAATCCGCTCGCCATCGTCCTGCGCCCGCGCCTCGCGCCGCAGAAACGCGTCGATGTCCCGATCGATCTGGGAATACGGGCGTTCGCCCGGTTCGACCGAAACCCCTCGGCCGATCGACCGAACCGGAGTCTGTTGCGGCGCAGGCGAATTGAGCCCGTCATCGGCTGAAACCACCAACGGGGCCCATACCACGGCGGCGAGTACCGATCGAAGCAAGAAGGATCTGTCTGGGATCACGGTCCGAGCCTCCGGCGGCGAACGTCGATTCCGTTCCGCACACGCTACTCGATCGCGACCGGCCGAGGCCAGTGTTTGGACCAAGGGGCGACCGAACGATCCGAGCCCCGTGCCTTCGCGTTCCTCGGTGACTCCGTGAGAAAAACTCCGGCCGTGACTCCGGACTTCCCTCGGCGTCTCACTCAGCGCCTCCGTGCCTCCCAGCCCGCAGCCTCTCGCGCGCCCGAGTCGATCTGGTTCGCGGAGGCCGATTCTGCTCGAATACCGGTCAGCTGCTTCGGGCCGGGACGGAAGCCCGGCTGAGGCGTTTCGTGCAGCGGGATGGATGATGGAGCGGACGGCGATCGGGAAGCTGGCGGACTGGGCGGTCTATGCCGTCCTGCGTCTCGTCATCTGCGTGGTCCAGGCGATGTCGCTCGACGCCTGCCGAGGGCTGGCTCGCTGGATCGCGTGGCTCGCCGTCGATCTGCTGCGCGTTCGCGATCAGGTCCTCGAAGAGAATCTGCGACAGGCGTTTCCCGACGCGACCGAGGCTCGCCGACGCGACCTGAAGCGACAGATGTGGGAACATCTGGTGCTGATGGTCTGCGAAATCGCTCACGCCCCTCGACGCATTCATCAGACCAACTGGTACCGCTACCTCTCGATCCCCGAACGCCGTCGTCTCGTCGCGCATCTGCTCGAGGATCGTCCGCTGGTGATGGTCTCGGGGCACTTCGGCAATTTCGAGATGGCCGGATTCACCGCGGGACTGCTCGGCTTTCCGACCTACGCGATCGCGCGCGAACTCGACAATCGGTACGTGCACCGGTACCTGGACGATTTTCGTCGGGTCAAGGGGCAATACATGATCAGCAAAGACGGGAGTGCGAACGAGGTCAAGGAACATCTCGATCGCCGCCGCACGATCCTGCTCCTGGCCGATCAGCACGCGGGCCCCAAGGGATGCTGGATCGAGTTCTTCCGCCGCCCCGCCTCGTACCACAAGGCGGTCGCCGTCTTTGCGCTCACCGCCGATGCGCCGCTGGTCGTCTGTTCGGTCCGTCGGACCGGAAAGCCGATGCATCTGGAGATCGGACTCGAAGGCGAAGTCGATCCGCGAACGATGCCGGCCGAGCTGAAGGGGATCGAGCCGCTGACGCAGTGGTACAACGACCGTCTCGAAGCGATCGTGCGACGAACGCCGGGGCAGTACTGGTGGCTCCATCGCCGATGGAAGGGCGAGCCGCCGAAAAAGGGGCGTGCCGCCGCGAGGAGCTCGCGCCAGGCTGCCTGAAACAAGGCCTCACGGCGNNGCTCGCGACTTGTCTCGTTCCGCTCGCAATCACGAACCCCGAATCGAGCTCGAATGCGGAGCGTACGGATGTCCGACGATGACGGCTGGCTGGATGCGGGCGAAGTCGAACAGTGCGCCGTCGGCTCGGGGACCGAGGTGGTGGTGGCGGATCGGATCGTCGCGCTCTTTCGGACGGCAGACGGCTGGTTCGCGATGAACGGGACCTGTCCGCATCACGGCGGGCCGCTCGGCAAGGGACGACTCGACGGCTGTGTCGTCACCTGTCCTTGGCACGGATGGCGTTTCGACGTGCGCGACGGCACCTATCAGCACGCCTCGCAAGCGAAGCACCCTACGTTCGCCACCCGAGTCGTCTCGGGGCGCGTGCAGATTCGACTCGACGAATCCTGATCGCCGCACCGCTCTCGTCCGTCAGCGGCGCCGCAACATCACCTCGGCGCGAATCACTCGTCGCTCGATCCCCTTCGGCACCACGAGCGCGACGGCGTGCGAGCGAAGGTCGCGAGTCATGCCGGGGCGAAAGGCGATCGTCAGCAGCGGCTCCTTGCCGTGCGGTTCTCGATACGGGATCAGCTCGTCTCGCCCAGACCCCGACCAACGAAAGACGATCAGCTCGTGCTGCTCGAAATCGATCGTTTCGGCGACCGCCGCAGCCTGCTCGCCGAACGCTCGATCGAGCCCCGCGCGATCGACGATGACCAGCGGCGATTCGGTCCCGGTTTCGTCGACCGCCTCGGTCAGCGGATGGGCCTCGAGGTCGATCTCGGTCACCTGCATGACGATGCGGCCGATCAGACGATCGATCTCGACCGCCAGGGGCGTGCGCGGCGAAATCGAGCGACTCCATTTCGGTTCGGCGTCATTGTTCGCGATGACCATCTCCGGAGCGTCGGCGATGCGAGGCGCATTCGGGTCCGGTTCGGGAAGCTGGTCGATTCCCAGTCGATTCAGCGTCGTCTCGAACTCTTCGAGCGACATCGGCAGCTTGCCTTGTCGATCGTACGGGGCTCGTTCGGCCTCGATCGCACCGAACGACCGATAGATCCAGGTCCCGTCTCGGGAAACCTGAAAGGCGTAGTCGCTCCGCTGATGCATCGCTTCGGCCGGGCGGAAACCGAGCGTTCGCGTGAAACTCCAAACGGGGGCTGGGGTCTCCTGTGCGGCGGCACCTCGGGCAACGAACGGCAACATCAACCCGACTCCGACGACCAGCGACCAGATTCGACGGCGTGACGAAGACATGAGCGAGCACCTCTCGGCAAGCGACAAGAGCGACCTCTCCGAATTGTCTCGCTGCCGCGGAGAGACTGCCAGGGTGAGCGGAACGATGTCGAGCCCTTCGGCAACGCGGGACGAGCCGTCGTCCCGCCGACTCATCGCCTCAGCAACAAGGCCTGGTGCCGCTCTTCCCCGAAGCTCGACGACGCTGTGGGCCCGCGTCGTCCCCGACGCGCGGCCGTGCGACGGCAGGTGATCGAGTAGCTCTGCCGCTCGCTCGGAATCGCCGTCGCGCTCCGGCGCCTCGGGACGAGCTCGATTTGCGGCGGGGACGAACCGATCGGCACGGCATCGCCGCTCGTCCGGTTCATATGACGCCTGAACGATGAGCCCTACTTGCGCAAGTTAGCTCGAATTACGACGCGTCGTTCGACGAACCCTCGTTCGCCGACGCGGCCCGCTCCTGGTGCCTGAGATGGCGAGGGCGGATCACCTTGCGAGCCAACCCCAATCGCTCGAGCAGGCGGATGTGCCAGTAGGTCGGATCGAACTCCCACCAGCGATGCGAGTTGCTGGCACTCGCCTGGTCGTGATGGTGGTTGTTGTGCCACCCCTCGCCGCTCGCCAGGATCGCGACGAGCCAGTTGTTGCGGCTGTTCTCGCCCGTCTCGTAGTTGCGATAGCCGAAGGCGTGCGTCAGCGAATTGACCGACCAGGTGATGTGCCAGACGGCGACCGTGCGGACGAGCACGCCCCAGACGGTCAGGCCGATCGAACGATGCACGATCTCGCCGGTCGTCTCGCCGAGCAGCCACCCGATCGTCGCACCGATTCCCGAGTAGAGCACGAGCTGCATCAGGAAGAACATCGGCGGGAGCCACCAATGCCGCTCGAGAGTTCGATACCAGCGGTCCGACAGGATGTCGGCTGACCAGCGCTTGTCGACGACCAACCCGTCGACGTCCGATCGGCGGAACATCAGCCAACCGGCGTGCGACCACCAGAAGCCGCGACGCGACGAATGCGGATCGGTCGGCTCGTCCGAAAACGTGTGATGCCGGCGATGAGTCGAGACCCACTTGCCGGGACTCTCTTCCATGCAGCAGAGCGCCAGCGTCACGTAGAAGTATTCGAGCCACTTCGGAACGACCAGACTGCGATGAGCCAGCAGTCGGTGGTAGCCGAGATTGATCCCTTGTCCGAAGACGAAGACGCCGACGACCATCACCAGGACGTTGGTCCACGAGAACCACGCCGGAACCAACGCCGTCAGCGACAGCAGGTGAATGACGATGATCGGCAGGGCGAACGGAGTCAGCTCGGTCTTGGGACGGGAAGCGCCGTCGCCGGAGTTCCGAGCGGAAGAGGTCGGTCCGGCGGACGAGGTCGGAAAGTCGGACGAAGCCATCAGAAAGCGACCTCGAAGGTGAGCGCGGACGGCGTGCGAATCCGATCGATGAGCCGGCTCGGTGGCTCGCGAGTCGCCTTCTCGAGGCACCGCCGAGCCAGCCGGATGGGGCAGTATGCGCGGCAGTCGACGCTTCCACAATCCTGCGGAAAACCCTCGAAGGCGACTTCCGACCGACCGAACCGACCCCCGCTCGACACGCTCCGCAAAACCGTCAGCGAGGGCTCTGACCGCGCATCAGACCGCCGGATCCGTAACCGGCAGGAACGCCGTTCCAGCGCTGGTCGGCTCCTTCTGCCTGACTGGCGCCGTTCCCCTCGGCGACCGCGACGTTTCGATCGCGCGCCTGGGCTTCGAGCGCCGCGACCAACGCCGGATCGGGATCATGAATGACGAGCGTTCGCGTGGCGCCGGGCTGACCGGGAATCTCTTCGACGACGCGCAGCACTCGCCCCGCACCGGAAGCGGGCGAAGCGACCGACACCCCTGGTCCGACGGCTCCCGGAGCCCCGAACCGATCGTGTCCGACGGGGCGGATCGGAGCCGCTCCGAGCAACGCGGCATCGGAGTCCGACACCAACGACGAGCCTGGCGCGGTCCGCGGATCGGCTTGCGCCAGGTGTGCAGGGCGCTCGAGCAACTCTCGCAGCCCGTGATGATCGAGCAGTGCGATCAGGCTGTCCGGCCCGGCGAAGATCCCTTCGTCCACCTCGACCGCCGCCGCATTGCAGATGCCGACCAATTGTCCGCCGGCAGTGAAGAGCCCACCGCCGCTTCGACCCTGAGCCGGACGACCGTAGGTGTCGAATTTCTTCGCGACGACATAGTCGGTGATCGCCTTGATCCGAGTCCGGAAGACGGTCGGATCGGCCCCTCCGTCGCAGCCGACGCTGAACACCGGATCGCCGGCCAGCAGAACGGTATTCGGCGACGCGAGCGGTGCGACCGGGACCTGTCGATCGACTCGGGCGATCACCAGCGCCACGTCGTGATCTTCGCTGTCGAAGCCGAGCACCATCGCAGGGACGCGAGTCGGTTCGCCGGGGAATCCGAACTCCACCTCGATCGACGTTCGCGACTGGGCATCGCGGAAGAGATGCCCGCAGGTGAGCACCAACGCATCGGTTCCGCGCTGATCGATGATCGTTCCCGATCCGTAGGCGACGGAGTTCGGTTCCGAAACGACGATCCGGACGGTCGCCGCGAGCGCGTTCTGTTGAGGGCGATCGAGTCGACGCGCGAAGCCGACCTGGTCGCGCCACCCCTGATACTCGTCGTCGTTCCGGCGCGGGGAGTCGATCGAATCCGCAGGTGGAGCCGCGAGGAATCGCTCGTCGGCGTACGCTCCTGCCTGAGAGTCGCTCGCCGGAGCCTGATAGCCGACCGGTCGGATCATGTTCGACCCGTCGGCCGAGGGCGGCTGGAGCCGCGCCATCTCGGCTCCCTGTTCGATCCAGCCGGCCATTTCGCGATCCGAGATCGCTCCTTCACTCCGACGAATCTCGCGACCGTCGACGACCAGGATGAAGGTCGGAACCTGTCGC
Source organism: Planctomycetaceae bacterium (assembly GCA_003455945.1). Taxonomy (GTDB): domain Bacteria; phylum Planctomycetota; class Planctomycetia; order Pirellulales; family Pirellulaceae; genus UBA11682. The sequence goes on along the minus strand of DMPQ01000027.1, from coordinate 1,109 downwards.
ACGTCGAATCGGTCGGCAGCCTGCCGATCCTCTTCGACCAGGATCGGACGGATCGGGTATCCCTGCTGTCGCATCCGCTCGACGACCGGAGCGACTTCGCGACACGGGGGGCAGAACTCGCCGTGGAAGAAGAGCAACTCGACGTCGCCGACGACGGACACGGCAACGATGGCCAACAGGCTCGAGAACGCGCCCATGGATTCCTCCCTGAATCGCAAGGCAATGCGGATCGGATCCGCCGCGAATCGTTCCCTGATCGGCGACGGAACTTCGTCCAATTTCCCGATTCGCGACGATCGGGCAAGATCAATCCGGAGGGGAGCGGCTCGCGAACCGATCGGTTTCGACGAATCGCCTGGGGCAAGCCCCACTCCGGTTCGATCGATGCCCCCGCTATAAAGGAGCCCGAACGTTCGTCGTCGTTGCCGGAGCCGTCGCGTTGTCTGAATCCGATTCGCCATCCCCGCGCCGCTTCGGCGTCTCGGAGCCGTTTTCCGGGGCGCTCCCACAGGGTTCCTGGTGGCCTTTCGCACCGGCCGATTCCCGGCAGATCTCCTGGCCGACCGGCCCGGGGGGCTCGCCGCTCCGTCAGCACTTCATCGACACCGCGCCCGAGGGGCGCCGCGAGTCGCCGCTGGTCTGCGTGCACGGCAATCCGACCTGGAGCTACTACTGGAAGGGGCTGATCGAATCGCAGCGTCGTCATCGCCGCTGCATCGCACTCGATCATGTCGGCTGCGGCTGGAGCGATCGTCTNNTCGTCCGAACGATCGGCGTTTCCGCCTGGCGCAGCACATCGATCATCTGGTCCGACTGATCGACGCGCTCGATCTGGACCGCATCACGCTGGCGGTGCATGACTGGGGAGGAGCGATCGGGATCGGAGCGGCGCTGAAGCGGATCGAGCGGATCGAACGACTGATCGTCTTCAACACCGGCGCGTTCCCCCCTCCCTTCATTCCGTTTCGGATCCGAGTCTGTCGTTGGCCGGTCTTCGGTCCCGCGGCGCTGCTCGGAGCGAACGCGTTTTCGCTCGCGGCGCTGCGGATGGCGGTCGCGCGCCGCGACGGGCTGACGGCGGACGAGCGGCGCGGCCTGCTGGCTCCCTA
>DMPQ01000104.1:19158-19327 GCA_003455945.1 Planctomycetaceae bacterium | reverse complement strand
AGCGCCGCGACGATCCCCTTGATCGCATACGCTCCCAGCGCCACCCACCAGAAGGCCCAAGCGACGATCAGCAACGTCCGAGACGCGAGCCCTTCGGGGAACGCGACGAAATCCCCGGCGGTGAACCACTCGAATTGCCGCGGTAGCGCCGCATGCCAGTGGATCAGCG
>DMPQ01000104.1:0-19108 GCA_003455945.1 Planctomycetaceae bacterium | reverse complement strand
CCGCCACTCTCGCGGCTCGACATAGGCGCGAAACGCCGTCGACCAGACATGCGCGACGTCGACGGCGAGCACACAGACGATCCAGGTCCATTCGGGAGCGGCGCGATCGAGCCACCCGCAGCGCCAGCCGATCGCCAGCAACAACAGCGAGGCCGCGGCGCTGCCGCCGAAGGTCGCCAGGTCGACCGCCGGAGAGAAGATCCAACCGGCTCCGCGTGGCGAAGCCGCGCGTCGCTCGGCGTCCCGCTCGGCCTCCTGCTCGGCGTCGGTCGTCATCCCGCTTGCTCCGCCGATCCGCTCAGCTCCTGCTCGATCCGCTCGGCGATCCGCCGTCCCGCCGCGCTCCCGCGCGCGAACGCCTCCTCGAACAACGGCAGACCGCTCAGGTCGCTATGCGCGAACTCGATGCCGCGCCACCGCTCTGCCGCGACACGACGTGACGCCGAGAAGCGAAAGCCGGGGACGGGGCGGATCATCGCATGCCCCCAGCGCATCACGTCGATCCGGCGAACGCGTTCCCGAATGTCGGGATGGGGACGCGCGAGATCGGCGAGCGCGATCTCGGCCCAATCGTCGCGGCCGGCCGCCGCCAGTTGCCGCCGCCCTTCATGACCGACGAAGCCGGTCAGCGGATAGTACCAGGTCCAGACCGCCGGACCGCGATCGAGTCCGCGCTGGTAGCTCGTCGCCAGATACCCCAGACTCGGGCTGTCGTGGATCACGTTGTCCCATGCGATCGGGAATCCCGGTTCGGTCGGCGCCCGATCGAGCTGAAGATTGACGACGACCCACGAAGCGTAGTCGAACGCCCGAGCCGCCTCGCGACGCGACGGCAATGCGTTCCCCTCGACACTCGCCGGCGCGTCGTCCCCCAGTTCCGCGATCAGGTACGGCGCCAGAAACTGCGGTGCCGCGAAGATCAGCCGCTGCGCCGCGAACTGCCGCAACCGTCCGCCGTCGATCGCGCCGATCCGATAGCGATGCGGCGGCTCCTTCGTCGCTTCGATCCGGACGACGGCACAATCGGTCCGCAGCCGTTCCCCGAGCGGCTCGGCCAGACGCGCCGCGACGAAACCGTTTCCTTGAGGCCAGGTCAGGTAGGGCCTCGACTCGCGCCCCGGTGCCGCGCGGCGCGCCGCGAAGTAGAAGAGTCCCGCCCAAGCGCTCGTTTCGTCGAGCGTCGCACCGTAATCGTCTCGACAGGCGTAGTCGACCAGCGCGATCAGTCGCTCGTCGACGAACCCCTGCTCTCGCATCCAGGAGCGCATGTCGAGCGTGTCGAGCGCTCGGACCTCGGGAGCGTCGGAACCGAGATCCGCGGGGAGCGTGAAGGCGCGCCGTCCGTCCGCATCGCGCCACGCGACCCAGCGATCGATCTCGTCTTCGAACCGCTTCAGCTCCGCCAGTTCCTCCGGCCCCGCTCCGGGCCACGCGTACAGCCCTTCGTACCAGCTTCCTCGAAACCAGAATCGGGACTCGGGAGCGCGCGGGCTCCAGTCCTCGCGCGGTCNNATCGCCGAACTCGTCGACTCCGTCGAACGCCCCGAGCTCCTCGAGCAGCGCGAGCAATTCCGGATTCTCCCGAGTCGGCGCCGGAATGTAGTGAGCTCCCCACGGCACCGGCACCGTGAAGTCGCTCCGCGACGCATCGCCGGCAGCGGTCCCTCCGCCCCGCGGCTCGATCTCGAGCAGCAGCAGATCGTCATGACCGCAGCGAAGCAGCTCGCGCGCCGCGCTCAGCCCCGCGATCCCCGCACCGACGATCAGCGTCCCGACTTCGGTCACCGGCAACGTCGAATCGAGCGGCGCGTTCGCGGCGTCGCGCGCCCGATGCCCCCGTTCGAACGCGGCGCCGACCAGACGCCCGGCGGGCAACGGCGGCGCGTCGTCCGAGCCGTTTCGACACCCGAGCGTCGCACCCCAGGCGGCGGCGACAGGAGCGCCGAGCGCTGCCGCGATCAGTTGCCGCCGATCCCAACTCGGTCGACTCATTCGCGCACCGCGACGTCGCTGCCCATCGTCTCGGAACTGCCGTTCGGCTCGCTCGTCCCCGCGTCGACATCGCCGCGAGGCAACGGCAGAGGCCGATCGTGGTAGCGCACCAGAATCTGACTGTCCAGACGCTGAATCTCGACCGGAACGGGTCCGAGATCGGGCGGTATCGCGAACATCGCCGCCTGCGTCGCCGCGTCGAGCGATCTCAGGTCGTCTCGGCAGCGCTGCGGAACGTCGAACGGTTCGAGACCGGCCAGAGCAAAACCCCAGATTCCGAAACTCGGAACGGCGGCGTGATAGGGGCGCACCGTGAACCCCGCCGACTCCATCGTCCGCACGATGCACCAGAACGACTGTCGCGTGTAGATCGGCGACGTCGCCTGGATCGCGACGCGCGACCGAGCCGACAGTCGCTTGGCCAGCATCCGAAAGAAACGCCGCGAGTAGAGCTTACCGACGGCGTACGAACTCGGATCGGGAAAGTCGATCACCACGACGTCGAACGGCTCGTCCGCCGTCTCGATCCAGATCATCGCATCGTCGTTCACCACCTCGACGCGAGGATCGTCGAGCGCCCGATCGTTCAGCAGGGCGAGCGGGCGATAGTCGCGAGCGAGTTGCGTCATGCGCGGATCGAGATCGACGAGCACCACGCGCCCGATCCGCTCGTATCGGAGCAGCTCGCGCACCGCGAGACCGTCGCCGCCGCCGAGCACGAGTGCGGTGAGGAGCGGTTCAGGGCGATCGGTGGCGGCGGCTTCGACCGAACCGGCCGCGTGATTCGGATCGCTCGGCGGTGCATCAAGGTCGCTCGCTCGGTCGATCCGACTCGCGCGATCGAGAGCGGACCCGACCGCCGGATGCACCAGTGCCTCGTGATAGCGGTACTCGTCCGGACTGCTGAACTGCAGGTGTCCGTTCAGATAGAGCTGAAAGCCCTCCTCGTCGCCGGTGACGACGATCCGCTGATACGGACTGGTGATCGCATGCAGGATCGGGCGATCGTACAGACGATCCTCGGACCACTGCGTGAACGACTCGGCGCGAAACAGACCGGCGGTCAGCAGGCCGAGCACGACGAGCGAGCGGACCTGCAGGAACCAGCGCCCGCCGCCGAGCGACTCGCGCAGCAGCCAGGTCCCCCAGAGGCCGACCGCGGCGTTCGCCATGCCGAAGACGAGCGAGGTGCGGATCAGTCCCAGCTGCGGAACGAGCAGCAGCGGGAAGGCGATCGAGGCGAGCAGCGCGCCGAGGTAGTCGAAGGCGAGTACGCGCGACACCAGCTCCTTGAAGTCGAGCTTCTCCTGCAGGATCCGCATCAGGAGCGGCAGTTCGAGACCGACGAGCGTGCCGACCAGGAGCACGACGACATACAGCAGCAGTCGGAAGTACGCTCCGGTCGCGAAGGCGGCGAAGAGCAGGGGAGCCGAGAAGCCGCCGATCAGCGCGACGCCGAGTTCCACCTCGACGAAGACGCGCGCCGCACTCCGGTCGACGAAGCGACTGAGCCAAGCTCCGAGTCCCATCGCCGACAGATAGACGCCGATGCAGGTCGAGAACTGCGTGACCGAGTCGCCGAGCACGTAGCTGGCGAGCGCTCCGGCGACCAGCTCGTAGACCAGGCCACAGACGGCGATCACCAGAACGTTGATCAGCAGCAGCGTCGGACGGGACATACGATCAACCGAGGATCGCGGCGGCGATGATCAGTGCGATGCCCAGGATCATCGACCCGACGATGATCCCTAGCGAGACGTTCTGATCCTCCTCGATCTCCTTGCGGATGCTGAACGGCGCGAGTCGAACGATCAGCCACAGGAACAGACCGAACAGGATCATCCCGGTCAGGCCGAAGACCACTGCCGCGACCATGTGCACCAGCAGGCCGTCCCACGCGGAGCCGCCGACCGTCACCACCTCGTCCGCCGTCGCCCCGCGCGCGATCGAGGCGGACGTCAACAACGCCGCCGAGATCGCCATGGACGCCGCTGCGCGTCCGATCCGCTTGCCGCTCATCGAATGCTCTCCCCTACCGATCGCCGTCGGCGACCGTCGTCACTTGCCGAATCCGAACCCGGATCCGGTCCGCCCGAACCAACCTCGGGATCCCCCGATCACGATGCCGCCGTCGCCGATCGTCGGCACCGAGTCCTTCGCCGCGGAAAACGGCTCGAACCCGATTCCCTGCAGCGCCGTGATCGAGCCGATGCCGCCGAGCGTCAACGGGATGATCAGTCGTCGCAATCGTTCGATCATCGAAACGCTCCTAATCGCCGCCGGATCCGTACGGACTGAAGTCGCTGTTGGACCACCGCGAGTACTCGAAGCCGAATTGCCCGATCAGGTTCAGCAACGCCAGCACCGCGATACCGACGAACAGGATCACCCAAGGGGTCGAGTTGATCGCTCCCTGCGAGAGCGTCACCGTCACCTGGCGTGCGGACGCGGGCTGAGTCGAGAACTGCGGGCGCACCTTCAGTCGATACGTTCCCGCCGCGACGGCCGAAAGGTACTTGGTTCGCGTCTCGCCCGCCGCGAACCCGAGCGAGAACTCGCGCTGCGCTCCGGTCCCTTCGTGCCGCAACGTCCCGTCGAAGTAGGCCCAGTCCGTCGCGCTGGTCGTCCCTTGCACGCGGATGTTCCGCCAACCGCGCAGCTCGAACGGCTCGCTCCAGAACTCGCCGCCGCCGAAGTTCTCGGCGACCGAAGCGGTCATCACCGACGTCGGTCGGAACAGGACACCGAGCAGCGCATAGGCGACCACGACGCAGAGCGCCGCGATCGCGAGCGGCACGTACAGTCGCTTCGCGGCGTACGGCTGATTCGGAGCGATCGAGATCGGCATCGGCAGCGTCAGCCCGAATGCCGCTGCCACCTCGGCACGCGGAACATACTCCGAGAGCGTGTAGTTCACCTCTTCGAGCAGCGGCTGAGCCTTGAATCGATGCTTGCGGGACGACTTGGGGAGTCGCTTCGCCGCCGGCTTCTGTCCGGGCTTCGACGTCGCGGTGGAGCCGAAGGCCATCGGAGGCGCCGCGCCGTCGGGAACGGTGATCGGCACTGCGGAAGTTGCCGTCGCTCCGGCTTCCGGCGACTGGGAGCCATCGTCCGTCGCGTCCAGCGGAATTGACACTGCATCGTCCGCATCGCCGTCATTTGCCCCCCGTTTCGCGGCCGCCGCGGCCGCTCCCCAGCTGCCGCCGGCCGACGCATCTTCGGACGAGCCCGCCGCATTCTCGGGGAGCCAGATGGTGCTCTTCTCGCGCGAGAGCATCAGCGGCGGCGCCACGTAGTCCGACGACTCGACCGTTTCGCCCAGCCGGACCTTCCACGGCATTTCGCCGTGGANNCCGCCATGACGCGAGGTCGACCGCGATCGAACAGTCGGAAGTGCTTGCCGCGACATCGCGCGAAGAACTCCGTCATTTCGACGTCACCTGCCGACACCGCCTCGCCCAGATTCCAGTGATCGTTGGCGTGGATCAGCCAGCGGAACGGTTCGCGTTTCGCGGCCAGCAGGTATTCGTCCCATGGATACGCCGTCCCCTCGTACGTCACCTGGCGTCGCAGATGACCGATGACGACATAACGCTTGCCGCGCAGTTCCCCTTCGGTCCCCAGAGGGATGAGCGGAGTCCATTTCCCTTGCGTCAGTTTCTCGAGGTACTTGAGATTCCCTTGCGCGACGTCATGCAGCGAATCGCAGTACGGACAGACGACACGTTGCGTCGCGTCGGGAGCGCGAAGCTCCAGCGAACCGCCGCATGACGGACAGTTGACCGCAACCGTTCCGGCTTCGGGAATCGCCTCTTCGCGCGACTCCAGTCGTGCGACGCCGAGCTGTTCGTACGTGACGCGCTGACCGACGAAGACCAGAGGAGGGCGTCCGCGGAAGTCGATCGANNCCCGCCGCGAGTTCGCCGAGCCCTGCCGTCTCCTCGAACTTATGGATCCGCTTGGGAAAGGTGACGTGAATCTTCCCCTGCGCTTCGCTGATCCAACCCCACGTCTCGCCGCCGCCGAAGGTGGCGTACCACTCGTCCCAGACGGCGCCACTGGGATGCTTCAGCTGCACGCGTCCGACGATCTCGAACGGGCGACCGCGATAGGCGCCGGTCGTACCGATCTGCAACGGACTGTCGGTCCGGACCAGCTCGGCGACCTTGCCGTAGTTCTCGAACGCGTCGCCCGAGCGGCCGACGACCGAGCTGCAGCTGTCACAAACCGTGACGACGCTGCGCGCAGCGGTGAACTCGACCGTCGCTCCGCAGCTCGGACATGGCCCCGTGACGCTCACGTCGTTCGGACTCCCCGTCGCCTGGTCGGTCGTTCAGCGCTTCGGATCGAGATTCCGGTCGAGCGCCCCTTCGGCCAGCGTCGACTCGACCCCTTGCTCCGGCACCTCGACCTTCGCGATCCACAGACAGGCGTTGAGCACGACCTTGCGGAAGTCGTCATTCCCCCAGTTGTCGTGAAAGTGCCCGCCGGTGAAGCCGAAGCCTCGCCCGTCGTCCTTCCGCTCGACCGCCCACATCATCGCCTCGGCGCGTCCCTTGTTCGCCTGGATGTGCGGATAGGGGCCCTGCGGATAGACGTAGGGTCCGTCGCGCACCGCGTCGCTGGGGCGAGCGACGAGGATCGGTACGAACGAAACCGCCTCATGCTCCCACGGTGCGTTCCCCGGTTCGTCGTTCACGAACCGCATGTTGAAATACCACTCGTCCCGGATCGTGAACGGCCGGACGCCGCGCGAGATCGGATGGTCGGGAAACGCCTCGAACGACGGCTCCCAGATCGGATTGCACGAGAACATGTGCTCGTAGTAGCCGCCGATCCACCGATGGAAGCGATCGCCTGCCTGATCGGGAACGACTTCGACGCCGAAGTGCATGAAGCCGAGACCGACGCCGCGGTCGGCCCATTGCTGGACCAGATCCAGTCGCCGCGTCCCTTCCTGCACCACCTCATGACCGCCGCCGCCGTCCATGTAGAAGACGACCGCATCGGCCCCTTCGAAGACCGCTTCGTCCCGAGGCCAACCGTCGAGCACGATCACCGTCTCGAGCCCCGGCACCTGGGCGAGACAATCGGCCATCAGCCGGACCCCGGCGTTGAACTCGTGCATCCGAGGCGGATGCGACGGCTTGCCGGCGACGAGGACCAACTTGCGTTTCGCCGGCTCGACCGCGGCCGGTTCGTCGGCCGACAGCGACGGCATGATGGCCATCGAAAGCAAGAACCAAGTGGCCAGAAGGATCAGCCGACATCTCATCTCGATCGCCCCACTCTTCGCACGAACCCGCGTCGTTCCGTTGGCCCGAACATCGTACCGAGTCTTGCCGCCCGCTGCCGCCGTCGGCTCGAGTTCTCGCTCGGCTCGGTCATCCGCCATCAGGTGCCCCGAGCAGCAGCGACATCATTCCCTTTTCGATCCGGTCCACCACTTCGGCAAGGCCCAGCTCGTACACTCGCCCCGCGGTGTCTCGGACGATCCACGCATTGCCGTCTCCTTCCCGAATCGTCGCCTCGACCAATCCCGGCGCCCCTTCGACCTCGCGTTTCCAGCGAGGATACTTGTCGGGATTCGGCGACGACCAGAAGAGCGCCGGTCCGAAACTGTCGCGACTCGGCAAGGCAGCCCGGAGCTCATGAGTCCGAAACCCGACCCAGGCCAAGCGGCTGACGGTCGGGATCCCCGGCCCCGACAGATCCAGTCGAAAACACCAGCTCCGGCTGATCGGATTGCCCGAACAGAGCTCGACATAATCTTCGAGGTCGAGCGAGTCCATGAACAGCTCGGCAGTGATGCGAAAGCCGACCCCGGCGGCGCGCCGTTCCAGCCGGGCAAGGAGCATCTCGAAGAGCAGCCGAACGCTCGTATTCCAGATCGCGAGCGATCGCGCCTGGAGCTTTCGCAACTCCGCGATGTCGCGGTCGTATCCCTGCTTCTTTCTGGCGGAGCGTTCCAATCCGAGCAAGGCTCCGTCAAGCCGTTCGCAGACCAACTCGAGAAAGGAACCGATGTCCCCTTCGTCGGATTCCGCCAGCGACTTCAGGTAGCGAGCTCGCTCCTTCTTCCGAAAGATGACGGGAGGAAAACCGGCGCGGATCAGTTCGAGCGTCGTGATCGCTCGCGAGGTTCGGCCGTTGCCGTCGGTAAACGGATGGATGTGGGCCAACCAGGCATGGAGCACGGCCGACCGCAGTACCGGGGAAATGCCCGCGCGATGCCGGGACCATGCTTCCCACGCTTCCATGCCGTCCATGACGCTTCGCCAATCCCCNNATGCAGCACGGCCGACCGCAATACGGGGGAAATGCCTGAGCGAAGCCGGGACCATTCCTCCCACGCTTCCATGCCGTTCATGACGCCTCGCCAATCCCCCGGCGGACGATGCTCGCTCCCCGAGATCCGGACCGGCACGCTTCTGAACTCGCCCGCACCGGAACGATCACCCAAGATCAGCTCATGGATCTCCTTGACCTGCATCACGTCGGTCGGCTCGTCGAACTTGGCCAACTCGCTCAGACGCATCAGCGCACGATCCAGAGCGATCGCATCACGAACGAACCCCGGATCATGCCCGGTGACCGTCATCCCCTTGAGAACCGCCAGTTCGGTCTCGCCGACGGAAAGCGTGCTGCCTTCGATTGCATTCGACTCGGCCACCTGTTCGAACCGGCGCTCTCCGTAGTAGTCGGCCAGCGTCGTCGCACTGAGTGTGCCGACCGATCGAAGCAGCTCGACACGCTGCTGTAGCTCGTCGATGCGACGAGCCAGCTCGGCTTGCCCCTCCGGCGCAAGCGAATAGGGGGTTCCCTCGAGCGACTGCTCGATCGCGTCGTGTCCGTCGCTCAGGCCCATCGTCTACCCGATCTGCGGATCGCGTCGGCGGTCGATGCTCAACGCTTTCGAACCGCCGACCGCTCGATTCGGATGCTCGACCTCACTCGCCGAGCAGCTTGACGATCGCCGGCTCGATCGCTTCGGCCCACTTCTGGTAGCCCGCTTCGTTCGGATGAAGCAGGTCGGGCATGATCGACTTCGGGAGCGTTCCGTCGTCGGCGAGGAACGAGGCGTTGATGTCCAGGAACGAGATCATGTCGCCGTCGCCGTCATCTTCGGTCGCCATCTCGGCGAGCAGCGCATTGATGTCGGTGTTCAGGCGACGGAGCGGATCGTCGGTCGTCTCGCCGCGCGGGAAGATCGCCAGCACCAGAATCTTCGCTTCGGGCAGTCGCTGCCGCAGTTCGGCGACGATCGCTCGGACACCGGCCGCCGTCTGGTCCGCCGGATCCTGACGATGACCGGTGTTGTTGGTTCCGATCATGATCACGACCCCCTTGGGCGCGATCCCTTCCACCTCGCCGTGCTGCAGTCGCCACAGCACCTGCTCCGTCCGATCGCCGCTGTAACCGAGGTTCAGCGAATGACGCGGGGCGAACTTCTCGTCCCAGATCTTCTTACCGGTCCCTTCCCAGCCGTGCGTGATCGAATCGCCGATCCAGACGAGATCGATCTTTTCGGCCTGCTCCTTTTCGGCGAGCTTCTGCTCGTGCCGAGGCATCCACCAGTCGCCGTTCTGCACCGCCGGCGTCAGCGCCGGGATCTCGGGCTGGTCCTGTGCCGTTGCCGACAGCGACAGCGCCGCCACCGAGGCGACCGAAAGAGCGACGCGGCCGACCGCCGCCAGACGCCGACGCAGACTTCGGCGCAGCGACGCGAACCGAGACGTCGACCCTGCGAGATCCGAACGACAGCCCGATGCGAACGACCGAATCATGATGCGGGATCTCCGGCGGAGAAGGGGGAGTGCGGATGCCGAGCGGTACCGCCGCCGATTGTAGTCGAACGGCGGCGCGCCGGTCGAATCGCCGACGATTCGATCCGCTCCGACCGGCCGCTCGCTTGCCCGCCCTCTGCCGAGTCCGGGCCGCTCGTTCAGTTCAGTCCGCGATCGAGCATCTGCTGATCGCGCCGGTAGATCGCCAGCGTCGTCTCGAACAGCTCCGGCCCGATCTTCCAGCTCGGCTGCTCGGCCGAGTGGGCATGGCAGTGGGCGACGAGCAGCCGGTACAGGAACTTGAAGACGTGCCGCGGGACTCGGAGCGATCCGATCGCCTCGATCAGTCGATNNCCGGGTCGATCCAATCGCGCAGTCCTCCCCGTCCCCCTTCCCCGCGACAGGCCGCGATCCGCGCGTTGGCGACATCCACCAGCGCTTCGGGAGTCCAGTCGAAGGTCGAGACGAGATTCTGCTTGTCCAGCCGCGCACGCTGGTAGAACTCCGAGCCCTCCTTCTCGACGAACCGATACAGCTCGATCGGCAGCATCAGCTTCAGACCGATCCCCGGGTACTTCAGGAACTTGTTGTCGAGCATCGGCCAGATGAGTGCCCGCATCAGGTCGGGGGAGCCGTTGATCAGATGCGGCTCGTCGACCCGATCGACCAGGATCAGCAGCCCCGGATGCTTCCAGGTCCTGAGAATGCCGAGCAGCTTCTCGAGCATCTCGTACCGATCGTCCGAACGGGCGCTCGTCGGCAACGGCTGCGAAGCGATCTCGGCGGTCTGGAACCGCTTCAGCACGCGATAGACCTGCGAAACGGCCAGATTGCTGACGCGGACGTTCGCGACGATCTTGCGCGCGGTCCACCAGGTGCGAGCCGAACGCCACGCCCACGGTCCCCAGCCGGCCAGCAGCAGGATCACGTGCAGCAGGAACGGCGACAGCGTGGTCAGCCAGCCGTAGTAGCGCAGCATCGACAGCAGCAGGACGTAGAAGACGGTCCAGCCGATCCCGAGTGCCGTATCCCAGTACGAAAAGACGACCGAGAAGTCGGCCAGCTTCCGCAGACGATGCCAGCGACTGACGTACGTCTCGGCGGTCGACTGGTCGTAACAGGCGGCGAGCAGCAACAGGTCGCGCGCCTGGAACCGATCCAGTCGCTCGACGTCACGCGGAACCGCTTCGATGTCGACCCGCTCGGGGCGCTGCTGCGATTCGAGCACCCGATCGACCAGCCCGGTGACGGTCAGCGCCAGGATCGCATCCAGGTGATCCCAGAGCTTCCACTGCGCCAGGACTCGATCCGGACGCCGACGTCCGTGCTGCCGGTCGGCGAAGCGATCGAGGAACGGATTGAAGTCGTCGTAATGGACGACCGCCAGACGCTTCTCGGGATGCTGCCGATTCCACTCGCGGACATGCTTGGCGATCTGCAGGCGGATCGCCGTCTTGCCCGCCCCCTTTTCGCCGAAGACGATCGACGTCCCCGGTTCGGCCGGATCGCCGTACACCTTGTCCCAGGTCGGATGGTGCGTGTCGACGATGCAGTGGTTCTTGAAGACCGGATCGGTCTGCGCGTCTTCCTCGGCAAACGGATTGCGCTTCAGTCCGTGATGGTCGAGAAACTGCTGGAGGTTCATCGCGTTCGCGCGGTTCGTCCGCGCGCCTGCCGGCGGGTCGACGGCGTCGAGGTCCGGCCTATCTCGTCGCCCGGTCGGCCGCGCCATGCGTCGCGGCACCTCTGACGTTGTTACCGCCGACACCCCGAACTGACCAGGGGGCGCGGGGGCGGTTGTTCGGCTCGACGACCGTCCCCGCTCAGCGCCGCGCGTCCTCGCCGGCCGCCAGATGCTCGCCGTTCGGCAGAGTGCCGCCCCCTTCGACGATCTCGATCGGCCGCTCCAGCACCAGGCGCCGCAGTCGCTCCGGCTCCACGCGCCGCTCCAGCTCCGCCATACCGATCGCTCGCGCCATCAGACTCGCCGGACCGTGAAGATCGCCTGCCAGGACGTCGTAGGCACGATTGCCGATCAGCAGCCACGCCCGCTCGCGCACCTCGGGTCGATCGGCGTCGCCGAAGCTCTTGAAGTTCCCCTGCAGCCGGATCCCTCGCCGCAGCAGACGCTCGATCAGCGGCACCCAGCTCTCCGACTCGATCCGCATCCGCTCGGGATGAGCCAGCAGCGGCTCGTAGTCGCGCTGCTGCAGCCAGTCGAGCGCCCGATCGAACGACGGCTCCCACTCGGTCGCCCACGTATCGACCAGGACGACCCGCGAATTGCCGAGCGTCGGCACGCCGTGACGCTCCCACCAGGCGATCGATTCGCCGGTCAGACGGAACTCGCCCGCCGCACCGATCCGCAACTCGACCCCACGCTCGTCCAGCTCGCGCTGCAGCTGTTCGACTCGCCGAGCCACGATCGTCGGCGTGTTGTCGGGGTAGCGAATCAGGCCCATGTGCGGCGTGCACCAGAGCTGCCGGCAACCCCACTCGACCGCCCGCGACGCCACCTGCAGCGAATCGTCGAGCGTCAGACAGCCGTCGTCGACTCCGGGGAGCAGATGCGAATGGAGATCGACGTAGCTCCATCGGATGTCGCAGTCGGTTTGCGTGTCGGGCATGAGTCGTTCGATCCTGCAGTCTGCCTGGCACGCATCCCGTCGATGTGCGTCTGATGAAGTCTTTCGCGAGATCGCCCTGAGGACAAGTCCGGAGCCCCCGAACCGCAAGCATCCGACGGATTTGTCGGGTAATCCAGGTACGACAGGTAGAACGCGACCCGGGGATCGGCCCAGGGAAAGGGAGCTCGCCTGCCGCGAACCTCGGGACCACGAAGGTTCGCCCGATAACGGATCCGGTCGCGGCGAATCGTCAGGCCGCCCCCGCGCGAGACACGGCACTTGCGTCCGCGTTCCTCGCTCCGCTGCTCTCGATCGCGACCTACTCGCGTCAGAATCGCCGCAGCGTACGGCGATTCTCCAGACGCCGTTCGTCGGTCAGCTCCAGTGCGGACAACCGCCACCCCTGATCGGTCGCCTTGACCACGAAGACTCCGTCGTACTGATTGACGCGCTGGTGGATGTGGCCCCAGTGCTCGATCGTCCCGGTCACGTTCCAGGTTCCGCGCGCGACGAATCCCGGAGACTCGGCCGCCGCGATCCCTCCGGGCAACTCGATTCCGTCCGCGGCATCGAGCGATACGAACTCGACCTTCTGGACCGTCGCGACTGCCCCTCCCTGATCCTGCACCGTCAGGCCGCGCCGCACTTCCAGATACAACTCGGTCAGCAGATCTCCCTCCGCCGTCTGCGACAGCGCATCGTAGATCGGCTCCTCGTCCGCATAGTCGAACGCCCGATAGACGTTCCCCACCAGCCCGCGGACCACCGCTTGCCGATCGCCGACCGGAATCGCCGCCGGCGAGGCGCCGGGGATCGTCCGCCAACCTTCCGGTACGGCCGCCGTTCCGGCCGCGATGCCGAAGGTCGCCCAGCAGATCCAGGCGGCAGCGGTCGCCAGTCCCATCGAGCGCAGCCCCGCCGCAACGATCAGCAGCACCACCGCCGCGATCGCTCCCCAGATCGACCAGCGAGGCGGCTCGGGAAGACCGACCGGAATCGGCAACACGCCGCGCGGCGACAACTCGGGATCGGGATTCGTCCAGGCGAACGTGTTCTCGGTCCGAAAGCGACTGAACTCGAACTTCAGCGTCTCGTCCATCGCGAAGACGACGGTCGTCACCTTGCGGATCGTGCTGTTGAACTGCGTCCAGGTCAGCGCGACGGTCGACGGTTCCTGTTTCGCCGGATAGCGAAGGATGACGCCGACGCGCCCGCTCGCCAGACTGACGTCCCGCGGCTCGGCTCGCTGCGCGAAGTCCTTCAGATCCAAACCGTAGAAATCGATCCGATCGACGATCGGCGGCACTTCGACTCCGTCGATCATCACCGGATTGCCGCCCAGGAAGTACTGGCGGATCAGCTCCCGAGCCGGATCCTGTTCGGCGATCGTCAGCTGGTTCGGATCGGCATGCGGAATCTGCACGACGGTCGCCAGGGTCGCGAGCGGGATCAGGATCTCGTGCCGCGCTTCCAATCGCGTGATGTAGAAGAACGAATAGATCGCGTCGTAGGTGGTGATCCCGAGCAGCTCCTCGCGATCCTGCTCCAGCAGCTGCTCGAACTCCTCGCGACTGGCATCCGCATCCAGCGGCGGACGATCCCAGACGAACCGCGCGGTGTACGGTTCGCTCGGCCGCAGGATCTTGGCATCGACCGAGTCGTGCCCTTCCTGACGCAGCAGCATCTCGAGCTCGGACGGAAAGACGAAGTTCTCGTCGACGACATCCTGCACGATCGTCAGGAACTCGGGAGGGCTCGCCAGCTCGAACTCCAGGTCGTAATCGATCGTGTGCTGCATCAGTTCGTCGGTCCCCCATCCCTCGGCCGGAATGTCGAGCGGCGTCATGTCGATGACGCGTCCCGGAATCGGGCGACCGTCGATGTCCAGGATCCGGATCTTGTCGAGCAGAAACTGCTTGTGCGCCTCGGCCGCCGGCAGCAGCGAGTCGGCATACAGTCGATCCTGCTCGTCAGGCTCGACCGATTCGTGGAACAGATAGAGGTCTTCGACATACAGCCGGAGTCGGACCGAGACGCGGCCGCGCGACACGAAGAACGTGCCGGCCATCTTCGAGATCGGGTGCGTCGCCGCGCGAGAAACCGTTTCGCGAGAGGCCCCGGCCGGTCGAAGACCGGCGTCGGCGACCGACGGCAGCAGCAGAGTCGCGACGATCAGCCCGAGCCAGCCGATCCGGAATCGCGGTCGCGACCGCTCGAGCGATCGCGCTCGGCTCTTCGATCTCGACGCACCGAACGACATCACGAAATCTCGACGAAGGGAGCTCACGAGCGATCGACCGCGGCGACGACTCGGATGCCTCGGCGAAGGCGAGGGGGAGGAATACGAACGATGCCGTACTGCCGCCGAGTCGTTTCGCCCGATGGTAGCTCTCGGCGATCAGGTCAACCAGTCGCGCGGCAGCGACAGGCCGGTCCCCCACAGCACGAGCATCGTCACGCCGACGATCCCGGCGGCTGCCCCCAGGATCAATCCCCACTCCGCCAACTGCATCTGCAGCACCGTCGCACGAGCGCAGCCCAAGCGATGCAGCACGAGTCGCTCGGTCTGGCGGAGCTGATACGAGAGGCCGATCACCAGCGCCAGGAACGAGCCCGAGACGAGTCCGAGGAAGATCCCCGCGGCATCCAGCAACGTCTGAAGGCGCAGGACGGTAGCGATCAGGCGATCGACCGCGCGACGCGAATCGGCCAGCTGCAGCGGTTCGTCCGCCGCCACGAAACGCCCGCGCAGCAGATCCTCGGCGCGGCGATCGCGAGGCCAGACGAGGACCGCCGAGATCGGAAACTCGCTCGGATCGCCGTGAAAATGAAAGGTCGACAGGTNNCGTCGGTGATCTCGACGAACGGCGTCACCGCCGGACTCGCCACCACCGGCTCCCCCTGCCCGGTCGGACCGAGCACCTGCTCCGGGTCGTTCCGGTCGACCTCGAAATGCCCATGCCCGATCCCTGCGACGATCCACGACGTCTTCAGATCGACGAAGATCGCATCGTCGTCGGGGGAATCGGCGACCGCGGCGATCCCCGCGACGGTCAGCTGCAGCGGATAGCTCCCGGCGATGTCGATCCGATTCTCGGCATCGGTCAACAGCCGATCGCCGACGGCGAGCTTCAGGCGCCGAGCCGCCGCGGCTCCGACGACACATTCCCCCAATCGCCCGAAGGGTCGCCCCTGTTCGATCCGCAGACCGACTCGCGGAAAGTAGTCGAGCGTCGTGCCGACCAGCGGAGCATCCGACGCACGAAAGCGGACATGGACCGGAATCGCTTCTCCGGAGTCTCCGGCGCGCAGACGATCGAGCGTCGCCATCGTCGTCCCCGGCGTCTCGCTCGGTTCGAAGTAGAGCGCATGCAGCGTCAGCTCCACCGGGCTCCCGCGCCGTCCGACGACCCACGGAATCGCTTCGGCCCGCGACGTCAACTCGGTCCGAAAGCGACCGGCGGTGACTCGGAACCCCAGCGGCAGGAGCATCGCCAGCGCCAGACCGACGACCAGCGTCGCACTCTTGCCTCGATGAAACAGCACGTAGCGGCCGGCCAGTCGGAGCGGGTCGATCATCGTTCCCCCTCCGCCGCGCGCGGCTCGCTCGCTTCGCGACGCGTCAGTTCATCGACTCGATGAACCCGATCGAATCGCGAGAGCAGCGCGTGATCATGGGTCACCACGATCACCGTCGCGCCGAGCGCTCCGGCCCGATCGAGCAGCAGATCGAGGACCCGATGCTTGTTGTCGGGATCGAGATTGCCGGTCGGCTCGTCGGCAAGAATCAGCTTGGGACCGGTCACCAGCGCCCGACCGATCGCCACGCGCTGCCGCTCCCCTTGGCTGAGTCGTGCGATGCGCCGGCCGAGGAGCGCCGCGATGCCGAGCGAGCCGGCGATCTCGCGAGCCCGCTCGCGCGATTCGGCGTCCAGTCGCTGAGCCGGATGGATCCGAAAGGGGAGCAGCAGGTTCTCGCCGGCGCTCAGATAGTCGATCAGCCCGAAGTCCTGCAGCACCAGGCCGACGTCGCGAATGCGGAACGCACGTCGCTGCGCATCGCTCAGACGATCGACCCGTACGCCGTCGACCGTCACGCTCCCTTCGTCCGGAACGAGAATCCCGGCGAGCAGATTCAGCAGCGTCGTCTTGCCCGAGCCGCTGGGACCGATGATCGCCGCATGTTCCCCTCGGGCGATCGCGAGCGAATCGCAGGCCAGGCGAAACGGAACGCCCCCTTCGTCACGACTCGAACTCCCCGAATCGGGATACGAAAAACGGACCGAGTCGAGCGACGCGAAGGTCGTCGATCGGTCCGTCGTCTGAGTCACGCTGTCGCTCCCGAATCGAACGCCACGCGGCCGGCAGACCGCCTGGAGCGACGCCTCGCGTCACCTCTTACGCCTCGCGACGATCATTCGATCTCGCGCAGACGGATGTTCTTCCAACGCACCTCGAACGGTCCGGTCCCCGCGGCAATGCCGTGCACCTGCAGACCGATGAACCCCGACTCGTGTCCCGACTTGTCGTCGACGATGTCGGCGACCGGCTTGTCGTTGATCCAGGTCCGGATCCGATTCCCCTCCGCCACGATCCGATAGCGATTCCACTCGCCCGCGCGAAACGCATCGGTCGCCTGAGGATCGGGGCTGATCCAGCCGGTACCGAGCGACTCGCCGTAGACATGTCCCGCCATGCCGTCGGTCGAGATCTCGACCTGCGGCCCGTGCACGCGACCGCTGTCGCGCAATTCGATGCNNCCCGCACGCGACCGCTGTCGCGCGATTCGATGCTCTTCGAGCGGATCTGCACGCCCGAGTTCAGTTCGTCGTCGACCTTCACCTCGAACGTCAGCTCGAAGTTCCCGTAGTCCTTGTCGGTACAGAGGAACGAGTTGGGACTTCCTTCGTTCGTCTTGCCGACGACACAACCCTCTTCGACTCGATAGGTCGCGGTTCCGTTGCGCTGAGTCCAACCCTCCAGCGTCTTGCCGTCGAACAGATCGACCCAATCGTCGGCAGCCGCCAGCGCCGGCGCAGCGGCGGTCGCGAGCAACACCCAGCATCGGACGAACAGTCGCATCGCACGCATCTCAGTCGTCTCCAGGGGAACGGCAGGAAAGGGAGTGGGAAGGGGGCGGAGGGACGTTCGAGCCTCCGTCCGAGATCACGAGGGGACCGCCGACTGGCGCGAGCGACGCGCGGCGACGAACCGCCGCCCCGACTCGTCGGCCAGCACGCCGATCAGGATGACCGAACCGATGATCGCGAACTCCAGCGTATCCGAGATCTCGAGAAGCACGATCATGTTGTTGAGCACCTGCATCACGGCGGTCCCGATGACGACGCCGAGAATCGATCCCTCGCCGCCGCGCAGCGAACAGCCGCCGAGCACCGCCGCCGCGATCGCATACAGCTCGAACGAGTTGCCGAAGCTCGACGGCGAGACCGAGTTGGTATCGAGCGCGAAGAGCATGCCGCCGATCGCCGCCAGCACGACCGAGATGACGTAGGCCGCCATCGTGATCGTCCGCGTGTCAATGCCGCTGTACCGAGCCGCCTCTTCGTTTCGGCCGAGCGCCAGCAGGTAACGTCCCCAGACGGTCAGTTCCAGCAGCACGAACGCCGCGATCGCGATTCCCAGCAGCACGAAGAACGGATACGGGATGCCGAATCCGCCGAAGAGCGGCAGCTTGCCGATCCCGAGCAGCGACAGGCTCGATTCGTACTCGCTGCCGAAGCCGACCGGCTGATCGTTGACCAGCCACCGCGACAGCCCGCGATAGATCAGCAGCCCGCAGAGCGTGACGACGAACGGCTGCAGCTGCAGACGCGTGACGAGCAGGCCATGCACGATTCCGAGCGCGACGGCGATCCCGAGAACCGACAGCAGCGCGCCGACGATCGACATCCGCTGTCGGCGTTCCAACGGAATCGCCCGCCACTCCGCTGTGACGCTGCGAGTCACGTCGTCGTCGAGTTCGAGCAGGTCTCCGTCGCGAGCCACGATCTTCTGTCGCTTCAGCCCCGACGCGTCGGGAGCGACCATTTCGAGCTGATCCCGCGGTTCCAGTCGCTCCACGTCGCCGACCGGCCGCACCTGACTGCGACGCGCAGCCCCGTCGGACGTTCCCGGAAGCACCTCGGCGATCGGCCAGGTTTCGGCGACGAACCCCAGCGAGTCGTCGTTGCTCGGCGCAGCATCGAGCACCAGCACCGTCCCCTCGATCGTCTCGGCACCGTCGATCGGCGCCGCCGGATCTGGCGTTCCGTCGACGAGCGCGATCGGGCCGCTGCGACGTTCGACGATCTTCGCCACCAGCGTCCGCGCTCGTCGTCCGCCGTAATAACGGATGACGTCGCCGACCTCCAGCGATTCGGCCCCCTCGCTCAGCACGATGCTGCTCGATTCCTTGTCGACCGCCACGATCGGGCGCTGATCGAACGGCCGATAGTCGACCTGCAGAAAGAGCGACAACAGACAGCCCGACAGACAGACGATCGAGCCGATCGACAGATCGATGCCGCTCGAGATGATGACGAACGAGACGCCGATGCTCAGCACGCCGAACATCGCGGTGCGTCGGATCAGGTTCTCGAGATTCCCGGGCTGGACGAAGGTCCCTTCCCACGGGAGACCGCTCTTCGAGGTCATCACCATCATGAACAGGCAGAGGATCACCAGCAGTCCGAGAATGCCGAG
>DMPQ01000337.1 GCA_003455945.1 Planctomycetaceae bacterium | reverse complement strand
GGTGTCGCGGTCTTGGCAGAAAATCGGCGGGCTCGGCGAAATCGCGGTGGTCGCTCGTCGGACGAACGTCGCCCAGTCGCGGTTTCGCTCGATCGACCGGCGCCGGACGCCTCCTCCGCCCTGGGGCGATCCAGCTTACAATGCCGACGCCCGCTCCGCTCGGGGGCGCCGAACCGGCGAATCGACGGCGCCCCGAGGGTCCCCGCGGCCTGGGCGTTTGCCGATCGAACCCGCCACTTCGCCTCGATTCCTTCCGCCCCGAACCTGTCGATGCTCCCGCGACGATCGCTGAAGTTTCCGATCACGCTCGGCGTCGTGATGATCGTCCTGGTCGTCCTGTTGACGGTCGGTTGGGTCCTGCTGTCGGTCTTCGGAGCCCTGAACAGCTCGGTCAAGGCGTTCTACTGGACCGCGTTGACGGTCGGGGCGATCCTGTTCGTCGTCGTCCTCGTCGGGACGATCATTTACCTGTCGCTGTCGATCAAGGCGATCAATCTGACTCGCCGCCAATCGAACTTCATGGACAGCGTCTCGCACGAGCTCAAGAGTCCGATCGCGTCGCTGAAGCTGTCGCTCCAGACACTGACGCTTCGCTCGGTGTCGGACGACGAGCGACAGGCGTTCCATCGACTGATGCTCGAGGATATCGAGCGGCTGGACGAACTGATCAATCACCTGCTCGATGCGGCACGTCTGGAACGCCCCGATGCCCCGGACCGGGCCGAGTGGCTCCGGAGCACCGATGTGCTGCTCCGCTGCATTCAGGCGGTCCGAACCCGCTACCGCCTGTCCGAGGACCGGATCCGGCTGACCGGCCCCGATGCCCGCATTCGGGCGCGTCAGGTCGATCTGGAAATGATCTTCCGCAACCTGCTCGACAACGCGGTGAAGTACGGTGGCGAGGAGCCGCTGGTCGAGGTGCGGACGAGGTGGGAGCGAGGGACCAAACCGCGTCTGGTCGTCCAGGTCGCCGATAACGGCAAGGGGATTCCGATCGGTCAGCGGCGGCGGATCTTCCGACGGTTCGAGCGTCTGGGAGTCGAACTGGAACGGACCAAGCCGGGGACCGGCCTCGGTCTGTACATCGTCGGCACCTTGGTCCGACGCCTGCGCGGCTCGATCCGGGTCCTGGGCAGAGCCGGAGAAGCGGGTACGGTATTCGAAGTGGCGATTCCGGCATCCCCGATCGAGACGAGCGAAACGGCCGAGTCGACCTGAACGTCGGCCGAACCTCGGGGCGGCCGACGAACGCTCGCCCAAGAACTGCCGTCGGAAAGGTGGCGGAGCGAATGAATCGCAAGACTCACATCCTGGTGGTCGAGGACGAAGCGCATCTGGCGTTCGGCATCCGCTTCAATCTCGAAGCCGAGGGGTATCGCGTCAGCACGGCAGCCGACGGCAACACCGCGCTGCAGATCCTGTCGGCGGATGCCGATCCGGTCGATCTCGTCGTGCTCGATCTGATGCTGCCGGGAATGAGCGGTTACGACGTCTGCAGTCGACTGCGGCAGAACGGCCTGCAGATCCCGGTCCTGATGCTCTCGGCCCGATCGCTGCCGGAGGATCGGATCCGCGGCTTCGACGTCGGCGCCGACCAGTATCTGAACAAGCCGTTCGAGCTGTCGGAACTGATTTCGCGAGTCCGGCACCTGCTGCAGCGATTCCAGAGTGCCGCCGCCGTTCCGCGTCCCACCGGCCCCTCCACCGTCAGCGTCAACGGGCGGAAGGTCGACATCGCCACCTACCGGATCGGCGACGACGACGACGGGGGACGACTGACCGCGCTCGAGATGCGACTGCTGCGATACTTCCTGGACCATCCGCAACGCGTGATTCCCAAGAGCGAGCTGCTCGAACAGGTCTGGGAGCAGTCCCCGCAACTCCAGACCCGAGCTCCCGATCAATTCATTCTTAGGCTGCGCAAGCTGTTCGAGGATGATCCGTCGCAGCCGCAACACTTCCTGACGATCCGCGATGCCGGCTATCGGTATGTGCCGTAACGCGACGGTCGACGAGTCGCTCGCTGCCTGCGACATCTCGCCGTGCGATCGGCTTTCTCCTGCCGACAACCGTCTCAGATCGCTCCTCTTGTCCGCTCCGGAGTCCCGATGAACGATCCTGCCGAACCGCTCGACGACGACGGCGCGGTCCTGCTGCACGAAAGCTCTCCGGACGGTTCGGTCCAGGCGGTGGTGGAGCAGGACGACCGGACGGTCTATCTGTACCTGCATGCGAACAAGCCGGGATTCGGGACGCGAGCCTGTTGGGTCCGCAACCTGGTTCCGGGACCGGCAACGATCGATCGGAGCGAGTTTCAGCAGGGGCTCGCACCGCGTCTGCCGCGCCTTGCTTGTCGACATCCCCAAGGGGCACCGCCGCTGAGCGCCGACTCGCTGGAGATCGTCTGGTTCGAGTCGGGTGACGGCGCAGCGCTCAAGGACGGAGATCGATGGCTCGCGGCGATTCCACCGTGGAGCGGTGAAGAGGACTTTCACGGCTACGCCGCCGACTGTCGTGAAGAGACCGAACTCTGCTGGCCGATGCCGCACGAACCGGAGTGGTTCGAGCGTCTGGAGACGGCTCGCCGCTGGTGGTCCGCCTGGCAGAACGAACCGCGCTGGCCACGACGTCAGCAGGAACTGCTCGAAACGTATGAGCGGCAGTTCGGGAAGCACCGTCGTTATTTCTCGATCGACGGCGAGAAATGGCCGCCCCGAGGGCTCGTGCTCCACGGTGTCGGCGACGAGGGTCGATCGACCGAGACGGTGATCGCGTTGACCGTCGGCGTCTCGCTACGCCCGATGCCGAAGGTCGAGACGCAGGTGGAGCGTCCGGCGCTGCACGAGCGGATCGAACTCGCGGCGTTCGCGTCGGCCGATGCCCCGGAAAAGGT
The DNA here is from genome assembly GCA_003455945.1 of Planctomycetaceae bacterium. GTDB lineage: Bacteria > Planctomycetota > Planctomycetia > Pirellulales > Pirellulaceae > UBA11682. The sequence goes on along the minus strand of DMPQ01000337.1, from coordinate 95 downwards.
CTGCGAGTGGCTCTCGTCCGCCGCCCGCTTCCCGTGGCATTTCGACACCTGGCTCGGCCCGGGGCACACGATGGAATTGCCTGCGGCAGCTCGGG
>DMPQ01000187.1 GCA_003455945.1 Planctomycetaceae bacterium | reverse complement strand
CCCCGCCCTGCTTCTCAGCCGGCCGGTCCGATTCCGGCCGCGACCCCGGCTCCCTTTTCGGCCGGAGCGGCCAAGGGGCCGGCCGCCGGAACCACTACCGGATCCGGAGCGATGATCTCGCTGGTCCTCGCGGCGATCGGGCTGGTGCTGTGCGGTCCGTTCACCACGATTCCGGGCTTGGTCATCGCTTGGCGAGCCCATTCGGCGGCCAAGGGGGCCGGTCAGCCGACCTCGTTGGCGACGATCGGCCTGATCGCAAACGCCGCCGTCACCGTGCTGGTGTTGGTCGGCGGCGGCCTGATGCTGCTGCTCATGATCCTGAGCATGGCGGCGACCGTCTGAACTGCCTGATCCTTCCGACGCTCCTGACCGACCGATCTCCGAACTCCCGGGAACGACTCCGATGAACGACGCGACTCTGACCGCCGGCCGACGACGCTGCCCGAGTGGCCATGCCGACGCCGGTCACGGCAAGTTCTGCGTCGTGTGCGGACAGCCGATGATCGCTGCGAACGAAGCGATGCCTCGGATCGGCGTGCCGACCATCACCGTGCCCGGGATCCCTTCGACCACCACCGCCGCACCCGCCGTCGACTACTTCCCCACGGCGACTCCGAGCGTCGCCGCCGCACGAGTCAACACCGCTCCGGTCGCTCCCGTTTCGCCGCTCCCCTCGGGGCGAGCCGCTGAGGATCGCTTCGAAGAGCTGGAGCCGCTGGCTCCGAACTACTCGGTCGAGCCGCAGCTGTTCCAGTGGAGTCTGGATGCCCAGGCGATGGCGACGCTCCGCTCGATCACGCCGCTCACCGCTCTCGCCCGCAAGGTCTCGGACAAGGTCGGTCGCCGCTGGGTCGAAAGTACCTGCAACGGGATTCGTCTGGGGCGCAAGCAGCTCCCCGAGATCCATCGCCTGGCGGTCGACGCCGCTCGCACGCTCGGCATGCGGCGGATGCCGCTGGTCTACCTGTCGGGCGAACGTCCGTGGGACGCGATGACCTACGGTAGCGAGGATCAGTCGTTCGTCGTGCTCGGATCGGCCCTGGCCGCGAGCTTCGGCGGCGAAGACCTGAAGTTCATTCTGGCTCGCGAGATGGGACGCATCGTCGCCGGTCACACCGTCTGGCGGACCGTCATCCGGATGCTGGTCGGCGAGATGAATCCGCGAGCCGGCATGCTCCGCGGCGGGATCGCGGGGCTGCTCGATCCGGGCAAGTGGATCGAGGGAGCGATCGAGCTTCCGCTGCTCGGCTGGGCTCGCCAGGCCGAGATCACGGCCGATCGAGCCGGGTTGCTGGCGGTCGGCGACGAGCGGATCGCTCGCCGCACGCTCCTCGCCTGGTCGCTCAAGGCGCCCCAGATTCCGCGGCGGATCAACATCGACGCCTGGCTCGAACAGCAGGCCGAGGACTCGACCGACGAAGGGATGCAGCTCTCCGAAATGCTCTCCTCGTCGACCCCCTACATCGCTCGTCGTCTGGCGCTGCTGTCCGACTATGCCCGCGACCCGGCTCCGATCGCTCATCGCGAGTACTGGCGAGCCTACCTGCCGGGGGCTCAGGCTCCGGCCGATCGACCGGCTGCCAAGCCGCGCCCGGCCGCTGAACCGATGCACACGACTCGCTGCCCCGAGTGCGGCACCTCGCTGCAGGTTCCGAAGCGATTGCTGACCGGCGACTCGCTCCCCATCCGCTGCTCGAACCCCGATTGCCGCAAGGTCCATGTCCTGCGACGTCGCGGTGCCGGCAACGGGACGAACCCGCCGAAGGCCCCTCCGGCTCTCGGTCGCCTGTCGAACGACAAGCGAGCGATCCTGCCGACCGACTCGATCTGAACCGACGAATCCGAAACGCTGACGACCTTCATCATCTGACCCAGGAGAACGAACCATGTCCCGCGGCGAACTTCCGAACCTGTCCGAGATCGTCGATGCCCTGCAGAGCGAGATCGTCGAACCGACCTCGGTCGACCCCGCCTCGCTCGTCGCCGAAGCGCATGCGACCGCTGCGGCCGAACTGCAGCAGATGGCGACCGAGGCGGTCGAGGTCGGCGACTATGCGATGGCGGCCGAGCTGCGGGAAGCGGCCGAGAACGAGGCTTGGGAAGCGGGCGATTCGTCGATGCTCTCCGGTTCCGATTCGATCGACCTTCAGTCGGCCGCCGACTCGCAGGCCGAAGCGGCCGAGTGGGAACAGGTTCAGGCCGAGGCGGCAGCGGCCGGCGATTGGCAGACCGCTCATGATGCCGCCGCCGAAGCGGCCGACGCGATGCAGACCGCCGACCTGAACGCCGGCGGCGACGACCACTCGGGACAGGCGCAGGCCGAACAGTACGAGATGACTCAGGCGCTCGATCACGAAGCGCAGGGGGAGTGGTATGCCGAGCAGGCCGGCGAGTGGGCCGAGGCGGGGGCGTACGATACGGCCGAGAGCTACCTGGCCGAAGCGGGCGAGCACTTCGATGCTGCCGAAGAGCATGGTGCCTACGGGACTCATGGCGCTCCCGGATCGGTGGTCGATCCGATGAGCGTGACGGAATCGTACAGCAGCACGAGTGACGTACCGGCCGACTTCGATGCGACCACCTGGGACGCCGGCTCGGCCGACGTCGCCGCATTCGATGCCGGCTCGACCTTCGATGCCGGATCCTACGGAGCCTCGTCGTTCGATGCCGGTTCGAGCTATGACGCCGGATCGAGCTACGATGCCGGCTCGAGCTTCGACGCCGGTTCGACCGACGTCTGATCCTCGCATCGCGACCGCAAGCGATCGCCTCTCGAGGCCCGGTCGGAGATCGATCGGGCCTCGCGTCGTTCTTGCGAGCGAAATCGAGTTCGCATGCTGCCGATCGACTCGTCGCGAAGAACTACTCCGGCGANNTCCGGCGACTCGTCCGGCGACACGTTCGGCGCCGCACCTTCACCCCGCTCCCCCGCCATCGCTTCCGCCAACGATTCGATTCGCTTCAGGCGAGCTCGAGCATCGTCGTCCGGGAATCGCCTGCGGAACTCCTCGGACCATGCGTCGAGTCCGGCTCGATCTCCGAGGAATGCGAGCAGGAAACCGACCTCGGACGACGCGAGTGGGTCGGTGATGTCGACATCGAACCGAGGGACCTTCGGTGGCGTCCCGAGCGTCGCGAACGATCCCTGGCGCATCCCGTCGATCGCCATCAGCAGCGGTAGGTTCGCGTTCTCGGGGCTGACGCGCGCCATGCGGAAGGCACCCCAGCGGAGCGCCGTATCGAACAGCGCGACGGCGCGTTCGTCGTCGCCCGCCGCCTGCCGAATCCCTCCGGCGATATAGAAGCCGGTGATGATCCGATCGACCGCTTCGGGAGCGGCTGCCAGCTCCGGAGCGGCTCGTTCCAGCATCGCTTCAAGTCGCTCGCCGCGCTCCGCGAAGGCGGCCGGCGATTCGCCGCGCAGGTTGCGGAACAGGATCGCCTGCGACTCGGCATGAATCAGATCGACGCGCAAGGCGAACGTCCCCCGCGTCTCGACCAGTCGCTCGAGCGTCGCGACTCCTTTCTCGAGCAGGTCGACCGCCTCGTCGAATCGACCCGACAGTCCGTAGCGGACGCCGAGGGCGACCGCCGCATCCGCCTGGAGCGGAGCCTGGGCTTCGAGGTCGGCGAGTTCCGGTGCGCGACTCGTTTCCCATCGCTCCTCGAACGCGGCCGTCGCACGTTCGGCCAATCGCTCGGCGGCAGCCGAGTCGCCGTCAGCGGCGGTCCGATCGGCCAGCGTGCTGTACGACACGCCGAGCGAGTTGAGCGCCTCGATCCGTCGGATCAGCAACTGTCGTCGACGTTCGGGATCGGTCGTTTCGGCCGTCCGGCGCGCGATCGATTCGAGGTTCCGTTCGAGCTGTTCGATCGAGCCGGTCTGGTCTCCCAGACGATCCCGATGAAGCGACGCCATCCGGCCGGCCCACAGACGAAAGTCGAGCGCATCGAAATCGTCCTGGTCGATCGTCGGATACCGCTCGATCGCCTGTTCGAGCTCGTCGACGAAGCGGCGCTCCCGTTCGACGTCCCCTGTCCATTCGGCATCGGCCGCCAGGCCGACCAGGTACTTGATCCGGATCTGTTCGGCGCGAGCGAACATCGGATCGGTCGGACCGAGCTGCGCGACGAACTCGTCGAGCGTCGCGACCGCCGTCTCCAGTCGAGCCCGCTCGTCGGCGCGGCGCTGCGCGGCATCGGTCAGCTCGAGATCGGGGATCGCCTGATTGACGACATCCAGCAATCGCTCGGCTCGCACGTTCGCCGCTCTCAGACGCTGCGCGGCAAGCTGCTGGAAGAGGACGAACGCCGAGACCGAAAGGAAGATCAGGCCGATCGTGGTCGAGATCGCCGGGTGGCGTCGAATCCACCGCCAGGCGCGCACCGTCGCCGGAGTCCGCCGCGCGGTGATCGGCAGATCGTCGAGCCAGCGGCGCAGATCGTCCGCCAGTGCCGCCGCCGAGGCGTATCGGGACGCGGGGGACTTGGCGAGCGCCTTGAGAATGATCGTCTCGAGGTCGCGGGAGAGTCGCGGCTGAAGAACGCGCGGAGGGACCGGATCGGTCGTCAGCAACAGCATCAGCGTCTGGACCGGATCGCTGCCCAGATAGGGCGGACGTCCGGTGACGCACTCGTAGAGGATCGCGCCGATCGCATGAATGTCGGCCGCCGGACCGATCTCCCGCACGACCCCTGACGCCTGTTCGGGAGCCATGTAGTTCGGGGTGCCGAGAATCTCCCCGGTTTCGGTCCGTCGCTCGTCGGTCTCCATACGCCGAGCGAGTCCGAAGTCGGCGATCCGAAGCGTTCCCTCCCAGTCCGGTTCCCCCGCTTCGATTCCCCGTCGCGCCCCGAGTCGATCGGAGCTGTCGTTGCCGGCCGAGGCGAGCAGCAGGTTGCTCGGCTTGAGGTCCCGATGCACGATCCCCTGTCGATGGGCATGATCGATCGCCGAGGCGACGACGATCCCCAGTCGCGCGGCGACTCGCGGCGCACTTAGACGCTCGGCCGGCAACTCGGCGACCGTCCCTCCCGCCAGGTACTCCATCACCAGGTACGGCACGCCGTCGACGTCGCCGCTTCCGTAGATCTCGGCGATGTTCGGATGATGCAGACCGGCGATCGCCCGCGCCTCGTCCGCAAATCGCTCCAGCCGCCGCGGGTCGCCGGTCGGGATGAGCGTCTTGATCGCTACCGTTCGGCCGAGCTTGCGGTCGCGCGCCCGAAAGACCTGTCCCATGCCGCCGCGGCCGATCAGTCGCTCGATCTCGTAACCGGGGATCGAAGCCGGTTCGCTGCGCCGCTCGATCGGCATGTCGCGGTCGTCGTCCGAATCGTCGGCGAGCGAATCGAACCGCGGGAGATCGGAACCGGTCATGTGCGTCGGCGTCGCCGCCCCGTTGATTGGACGAACCGCGCAAGAGGACTCGTCGATCGAATCGCTTCCGACGCGTCCGATAGATTAGCCGAGCGCCGCGAAAAGGGTGCGATCCCGACCTGCGGATGGTGCGCGGCGGGTGTCCGAATAGAATCGACGGTGTCCGACAAGTCGACGGTCGAGGCGGATTCGAGTTCGGGCCCTGAAAACCGCGAGAGACGCATGTCCGACGCCGAAGCATCGAACGACTCGCCGCGGCGTCTCGACATCATCGAGACGCGCTGGAGTCTGGTGCGCCGCTCCGTCGAACGGGATGACGCCGATTCGGCGCTCGCTCGCCAGACGCTCGTGCTGCGCTACTCCGCCGCGATTCGCGGCTACTGCCGAGCGATCCTCGGGTCGGATCATCTGGCCGACGAAGTGGCTCAGGACGCCGTCGTGCGGCTGCTCAAGGGGGACTTCGGCGGTGCCGATCCGGCGCGTGGCCGATTCCGGGATCTGCTCCGGACCGCGATCCGCAACATGTCGCGCAACCGGCTGGCCTATGAACAGCGTCGCGCGGGGCGCGGCGAACTTCGCGACGATGCGATCGCCGATGCCGCGGAGCCGATCGAAGCGGATGATCCGTGGCTCGTCGAATGGCGAACCGCTCTCCTCGAGAACGCGTGGAGTGCGCTTCGAGGGATCGAGGAGCGGACTCCCGGCAGCTCGCTCCACTCGGTCCTGCGAGCCAGAACCGATCATCCCGAAGAGACCTCCGAACAGCTCGCCGCTCGATTGTCCGAACGCCTCGGTCGATCGATCGGCGCCGCTGCGGTCCGGCAGAATCTGAAGCGAGCTCGCACGCGTTTCTGCGAGCTGCTGGCCGACGAAGTGGCGGATGGCCTTCAGGAACCGACTCGCGATCGAGTCGTCGAAGAGCTGATCGCACTCGATCTGTGGAGTTCGCTGCGCGATCTGCTCCCGGAGGATTGGCGGCCGAGTCGCGGGGGACGCGCGGACTGAACTAGCGATCCGCACGCTTCTCGGCGATCAGCGCACCATAGGCGAAACGATCGAGTCGGAGCGCGAGGGGAAGCGAGAGCGCCGAGCCGATCAGATGCTCGCGCCGACCTCGCACCACTTCGCGCCAGTGACCCCGCTCGCGCCAGGCGAATCGAGCGAGCGCCGCCGGGACATGCAACAGACTCGGCACCACGCGCCACGTCCAGTCCTCGATCCGCACCGCATCGAAGCCGGCATCACGAGCGGCTGCGGGAGCGAGATCGAGTCGCATCAGTTCGTCGATCGCCCACGCTCGGGCCCACCGACGATGAATGCGCCCCGTGATGCCGCGCGGAGGGGGACCTTTGAGGCAGCCGTCGGCGATCACCAGACGGCCGCCGAAGCCGAGCAGTCGGTACGCTTCGTCGAGCAGCACGCGCTTCGACGCATCGGGAGACTGACAGGCGCTCTCCAGCGCCCACGCTCCGTCGTAGGCCTCGGTATCCAAACCGGTATCGGCATAGTCGGCGAGCACCATCCGAATCCGATCGCTCAGACCGGCTCGCTCGTTGAGTTCTCGACCGAGTTCGATCTGCGAGGCGACGGTGGTGACGACGTCGATCTCGGCCAGCGGATACCGACGCGCGATCGTTCGCGCACTCGCTCCGACTCCGCCGCCGAGATCGACCAACCGCACCGGTCGGTCGTCGGCGATCCCCAGACGATCGACGATCTCGAGCGACATCTGTCGCAGCATCGGTTCCAGTCGCCAGGGGGCGAGCCCGCGGCGCCAGAAACCGAAATGCATGTTGAAGTCGTCGCTCCAGACGCCGTAGTCGCGATTGGAAGCGTCGAAATAGGCGACGACACGCCGCCGCGCCGCCTCACGCTCCGGAGTCGTCCGCTTGCGGGCCATCCGGTCGAGCAGCGTCGCGATCATGTCGCCCCCCTTTCCGCATGTTTCGGCCGACCGCGGCGACGTCGATGACGCAACCGGAAATCGGATCGGCGAATCGCATTCTTCGCCGAACGGTCGGATTAGCCGCCGGCATGCTCCCAGTACAACGAGTCGCATCGAACGTGACAGGCGCGTCGAGAAGATTCGCGAAAACGGTTCGGCGACGGGGTTCGTAGGCCGACCGACCTCGGTCGCAGCGGTTTGCGACGTGAGGCCACGAAGCCAAGGGGCCGCTTCAAGTCCCGTCAGGGACGGCCGAGAATAGCCCACCGATTCATCGGTGGGTCATCGTCGACGAACCAACGCAGCGANNGGGCTATTGTCGGTCGTCCCTGCCGGGACTTCCGACCCCGGTCGCAGCGTTATTTGAGATGAGGCCACGAAGGTGCCCCTGCGCTTGGCGCTACGGGCTGGGAGGCACGGAGAGGTCAGGATCTCGCTGGGTCCGCGCGTTCTGACCGACACGACCAGCCCGAAGCGAAGCGCCGGGATCAGCCTCGTCAGCGACGTCGATCCAACCTGCCGACCGCAAGAACACCCGATGTCGCACTGCCGCGCGTCGGGGACGACGCGGGCCCACGCCGACGCAACGCCGTTCGTCGTAGTGCGACCGACCTCGGTTGCAGCGGTTTGCGACGTGAGGCACAAAGCCAAGGGGCCGCTTCAAGTCCCGTCAGGGACGGCCGAAAATAGCCCACCGATTCATCGGTGNNCGGGCTATTGTCGGTCGTCCCTACCGGGACTTCCGGACCCTGGTCGCATCGTTATTTGAGATGAGGCCACGAAGGTGCCCCTGCGCTTGGCGCTACGGGCTGGGAGGCACGGAGAGGAAACGATCTCGCTGGGTCCGCGCGTTC
>DMPQ01000263.1 GCA_003455945.1 Planctomycetaceae bacterium | reverse complement strand
GTGAGAGGCTGCATCTGGACGGTGTTGAACTTGGGCAGGCGGTTGTCTCACCCGGTGATGCCCTGCCGCTGAGCTTCTATTGGAGCGCAGAAGTGCCCACCACACGTCTGTACAGCGTTGCGCTGTTTTTGGCAGCACAGGCCAATCCCGGGCTGCGCGTGCAAGGTAGCGACTCGTGGCCGAGCGCAGGTCTGGCGCCAACCACCTTGTTTGTACCCGGCGTCACCGTGCAGGATAACCGCGCCGTGCAATTGCCGCCCGACCTGCCCGCCGGAACCTANNACAGTGATTGTGATCGACCGCTAAAACGCTGCAATTGCCCATAAAAAAACACCCTCATCCAGCGCGGATGAGGGTGTTTTCAGTGGACAGTGATTTGTTTATGCTTAGTCGAGGCTGTCCGGCGTGTAGGTATTCTGCGGACGCTGCTGTTGGGCGGCGCGCAGATCGTCTTCCTTGCCAAAGGTGATGACTTCGCCGTCTTCGGTGATGGCTTCAACAGCCAGACCCAGCGACTGAAGTTCCTTGACCAGCACGCGGAAGCTCGACGGGATGCCGGGATCCTGGATTGGCTCCCCCTTGANNTTGACCGTCAGCATTTCCTGAAGCGTGTAGGCCGCGCCATAGGCTTCCAAGGCCCACACTTCCATTTCGCCCAGTCGCTGACCGCCGAACTGTGCCTTACCACCCAGCGGCTGCTGTGTGACCAGCGAGTAGGGGCCGGTCGAACGGGCGTGAACCTTATCTTCAACAAGATGGGCCAGCTTGAGCATATGCACATAGCCGACTGCCACCGAGTTGTCGAACGGTTCACCGGTACGACCATCGTACAGGGTCATTTTGCCATAAAGAGGCACAGGCTCGCCCGTCTCGAACATGACCTGATCGGCCAGCGCGTAAATCTGCTCAAGGGTCGCGTCATCTGGAATATGGACGACCGGCGCGAAGTACTTGATCCAGATACGCAGCGAGACCTCAACGGCCTTGCGCTCGATTTCATCGCGACGCGCCGGAGTCATGCTGACCGTTTCATACAGCAGCATATCTTCCGGATTGTAGCCCTGCTCACGCAGCCATTCAGCCAATACGGCACGGCGGCGATAGGTCTTGCTCTCGACCAGCATCTGGCGGTCATACAGGTCGTTGTCCTTCAGCCATTCAAAGACGTAAAGCTTGCGGACTTCATCATCGTCCTCAAGGTCTTCATCTTCGTAATTGAACTGAGTGATCCACTCCCACGCGCGGTTGGCAACTTCTTCCCAGGCGTGATCCATCAGCCAGGCACGGCCCAGTTCAGCGCGGATGTCATCTTCCATGGCACCGTCAGACACGGGTGTAATGGCACGGAAGCCGAGGCGATCTGCTGCCCAGCCCAGATGCAGTTCCAACACCTGTCCGAGGTTCATACGACCCGGAACACCGGTCGGGTTCAGGATGATTTCAACCGTCTGGCCGTCCTCGAGATAGGGCATACATTCGATGCTGACGACGCGACTGCCGATACCCTTGTTGCCGTGACGACCGGCCATCTTGTCGCCGACGCTGATGACGCGCTTGGTGGCGATGTAGACCTTGACCATCTGCAGCACGCCGGAGCGGAGTTCGTCGCCGCGCTGCTTGCTGTTGACCTTCCGGTCCCGCGCGTCGATCGCTCGCTCGATCCGCTCCCAATGCTCCTTGTAGAGCTCCTGGATCGCGGCGATCTTCTCTTCGCTGCGGAGCGGACCGGTGACCGACACGAGCCGGAAGTTCTGCGCCTTTTCGGCGATGAACTTCGGGTGCTGGTCCTTGGTCAGCGGCGCGCCGTCCTCGTCGGTGATCGTCTTGCCGACCACCTTCTCCATCGCCTCGATCATCGACGTGAAGACCTGGGCGATCGCGGCGTTCCCTTCCGCCTCGAGCTCCTTCAGCTCCTTGTCGAAGACCTTCTTCTCTTCGTCGCTGAGGGCCATGCGGCGCGAGAACTTCAGCGCCTCGATCACGATCCCTTCGATGCCCGAGGGGACTTCGAGCGAGTCGTTCTTCACGTCCTCGCCGGCGCGACCGAAGATCGCGTGCAGCAGCTTCTCTTCGGGAGTCAGTTCGGTCTTGCTCTTTGGGCTCACCTTGCCGACCAGGATGTCTCCGGGGCGGACATAGGTGCCGACGCGGACGATGCCGCTGTCGTCCAGGTTGCGGAGCGCCTTTTCGCTGACGTTCGGGATGTCGCGAGTGAACTCCTCGCGTCCCAGCTTCGTCTCGCGGATCTCGACGTCGAACTCCTCGATGTGGATCGAGGTGTAGACGTCGTTCTTCACCAGCTCTTCGCTGATGATGATCGCGTCCTCGTAGTTGAAGCCGTCGAACGACATGAAGCCGACCAGGACGTTGCGTCCCAGCGCGAGCTCTCCCTTGAACGTCGCGGCGCCGTCGGCGATCACCTCGCCTCGCTTCACCTTCTGTCCGGGGACGACGATCGGCTTCTGGTTCTGGCAGGTCCGCTCGTTCAGGCCGACGTACTTCTGCATCTCGTAGACGTCGTTGCCGATGACGATCTTCGAGGCATCGACGTAATCGATCGTTCCGGCTCGCCGCGCCCGGACGAGCATCGACGAGTTGGTGGCGACTTCGCGCTCCAACCCGGTACCGACGATCGGCGGTTCGGTGATCAGCAGCGGCACCGCTTGCCGCTGCATGTTCGAACCCATGAGTGCGCGGTTGGCGTCGTCATGCTCGAGGAACGGAATCAGACCGGCCGAGACGCCGACCATCTGGTTCGGCGCGACGTCCATGTACTCGAGCTGCTGCGGGTCGACATGCACGAAGTCGGCTCGGTGCCGCGCGATGACGTTCCCGCCCATCTGCTTCGAACCGACGATCGCCTGGTTCTCGTCCATCGGCGTATCGGCCGGAGCGACATACGCCTCGGTTTCCTCGTCCGCGCGGAGCCAGACCACCTCGGACTTCACCTTGCTCCCCGAGATCGGATGATACGGAGTGACGAGGAAGCCGTAATCGTCGACTCCGGCGTAGATCGCCAGGCTCGAGATCAGACCGATGTTCGTACCTTCCGGCGTCTCGATCGGGCAGATGCGGCCGTAGTGCGAGATGTGCACGTCGCGCACTTCGAAGCCGGCTCGCTTCCGGTTCAGACCGCCGGGACCGAGGGCCGACAGACGCCGTTCGTGCGTCAGCTGGCTGAGCGGATTCGTCTGGTCGACGACCTGCGACAGCTCGCCTCGACCGAAGAAGTACTCGATCGCCGCCGAGATGCTCTTGGGATTGACCAGGCTGCGAGGAGTCATGTCCTCGACATCCTTCAGGCTCATCCGCTCCTGCACGGTGCGGCGGAGCTTGAGGAAGCCCTTGCGCAGCTCGTCGCTCGCCAGCTCCTCGATCGTCCGCAGACGTCGGTTGCCGAGGTGATCGATGTCGTCGATGTACGCCCGGCCTCCGGGAGTCATCAGGTCCAGCAGGTAGCGGACCGACGCGATCAGATCCTCGGGACGGAGCGTCATCTCCTTCTCGGGGACGCTCAGACCGAGCTTGCGGTTGATGCGGAACCGACCGACTCGGCCGAGCCGGTAGCGATTGACGTCGAAGAACTTCTCGTGGAAGAGCGTTCGCGCCTTTTCCAGCTGCGGCGGATTGCCGGGACGCAGCCTCTGGTAGATCCGCAGCAGCGCTTCCTCGTGGCTGCTGGTCGTATCCTCGGCCAGGCTGTTGAAGATCAGCGGGCTCTTGGGCGCCTCGATGATCTCGATGCTCTTCACGCCCGAGGTGCAGATCAGCTCGGCCGTGTTCTTGGTGATCTTCTGCCCCGCTTCGAGAATGATCTCGCCCGGGCGATCCGATCCCGACGGATAGACGACGTCGTCGACCGTCACCTTCCCTTCGATCTTGGCGGCCGAGCGGCCGTCGACGATCTTCACCGTCTCGCTGTCGTAGAACGCGCGGATCAGGTCGGCGTCTTCGCTGTACGCGGGGTCCATGGCGCGGAGCAGGGTCATCGCGCTGAACTTGCCGCTCTGGTCGATCCGGACGCTGAGCGAGTCCTTCTTGGTGACGTTGACTTCGATCCAGCTCCCTCGCTCGGGAATCACGCGGCAGCTCGGCGTGCGCCGTTCGCTGACGCCGTCGGTATCGAGCACGAAGTCGATACCGGGGGAGCGGTGGAGCTGATTGACGACGACGCGCTCGGCGCCGTTGATGATGAACTCGCCGCCGCCGAGCATGATCGGGATATCACCCAGATACACCTCTTCCTCGATCGGCTGCTCGCGGGTCAGGCGGAGCCAGACTCGAAAGGGGCGACCGTAGGTCAGACGGAGCTGGCGGCATTCGTTGGGGGTATAGCGCGGCTTGCCGAGTTCGTAGCGGACGTACTCGAGCGAGATCTGCTTGTCGTAGCTTTCGACCGGGAAGATCTCGCGCAGCACCCCTTCGATCCCGTGGTCCTTGCGCTTGGTCGAGTCGAAGTCGGCCTGCAGGAACGACTCGTAGGAGATCGTCTGGATCTGAGTCAGATCGGGGATCGACGTGTAGTTCCTTCCCGTCCCGAATCGGCGGATTTCCGTGGGGACGATACGTCGCTGAGCCGGAACAGGCATGGGCGCACTCTCTCCTAGTCAAGCGAGGACGGAAGGCCCGGCGGCGGAGAGCCGACGGACGGGGGCGCGCAAGTCTCGAACGTTCGGAGGGTCGACGGCAGTCGGAGAATCAAGGGCCGAGTCACCTTCACGGAGCGAAGGGAGTTCACCTCCGCCTCCGAACGGGAGCGGGCGCACCGGGGGCGCAGAAGGGTCGCGGACGCATCGAAAGCCGGGGAGCTGCTGCACGCGACGACGACGCCGTGAGCGGGCGGAATCGAAAACGAGGGGAGCGCGACCGAAGTCCCTCCGGCCGCGCCACCCTCTGTTGTAGCGAATGCGGTCCTTCTCGGAAATCCCGGTCCGGACCGAATCGGAACTACTTGATCTCGACCGCCGCACCGGCCTTGGTCAGCTCGTCCTTGACCTTCTCGGCCTCTTCCTTGCTGACCTTCTCCTTGATCTTCGCCGGAACGCCTTCGACCATCTTCTTGGCGTCCATCAGCGAAGCGCCGGTCAGGTTCTTGACGACCTTGACCACTTCGAGCTTGGCCGCACCGAAGCTCGTCATGACGACGTCGAACTCGGTCTGCTCGACGGCCGCCGGAGCGGCTCCGCCACCGACCGGTCCGGCCATCACGACGGCGCCACCGGCAGCCGGCTCGATGCCGTGGGCATCCTTCAGGTAGTCGCTGAGCGACTTGGCCTGCTTCAGGGTCAGGTTCGCGATCTTGTCGCCCAGTTCCTTGAGCTCAGGCGACACTTCCAGCACAGCGGTCTCGGACATGGTATCGGGTCCTTGGTACAAGTTGAGGTTCGATGGAAGACGCAGAACGGCCCGCGTGCGGCCGCCTCTCGGCTCGGATCGGGAAGACCTCTCCCCTCACCGCGCCTCGGACAGCTCGCCAGGCTATTCGGCGCCTTCTCCCTCCGACTTCTTCTCGATCTGACTTGCCAGCGTCCCCCCGGGGCCGACGAGCTGTCCCGCGAGGGAGGCTCCCGGTCCGAGGATCTGACCCACGAGCAGGCTGAGCTGCTCGGCGCGGCTGGGCCACTTGCTGATTTCCTTGACGCGTTCCGCGGACAGACGTTCGCCGTCCATCACGCCGCCGACGGTGGCGAACTCCTTGAACTCCGTCCCCGAGTCGAGCTCGGTGATCTCCTTGGCCAAGGAGATGAAGTCCTCGGAACCCCACAGCACGGCCGCCGATCCTTCGAGATCCTCGAAGGCGGGCGCCAGGCTCGTGCCGGCGGTGGCGCGACGCGCCAGCGTCCGCTTCACCACCAGGCAATGAATGTTCTTCTCGCGCAGTCGCTTGCGGAGCTGATAGGTCGCGAGCGAATCGAGACCGATGACGTTCGCGACGACGCAGTCGGCCACTCCGTCGAGTCGACGGGCCAGGTCCTTCGTGACCAGGTCTTTGACGTACTTGCTCATGGCTTATCGGGACCGGATTGAGGATGACCGCCGGGGACGCGTCGTGGCGCGTCACCGCAGCAGCTCGATGGTTCAGGAAGCGACGCGAACGCTCGGGCTCATCGTCGCGGCGATCACGACGCCGCGGACATAGGTCCCCTTCACGCCGTTGGGCTTGAGACCCTGAATCCGCTCCAGGAAGGCCTGGATGTTCTCGACCAGCTTCGGCGCGTCGAAGCTGAGCTTCCCGACGACCGCGTGGACGTTCCCACCCGCATCGTTGCGGAACTCGACCTTACCCGCCTTGTACTCCTTCACGGCATTCGCCGGATCGGGAGTCACCGTCCCCGCCTTGGGACTCGGCATCAGGCCGCGAGGACCGAGCACGCGTCCGAGCGGACCGACCAGTCCCATCATGTCGGGAGTCGCCACGCAGACGTCGAAGTCGAGCCAGCCGTCCTTGATCCGCTTCGCCAGATCCTCGGCTCCGACCGTGTCGGCTCCCGCCGCTTCGGCCGCCTTCGCCGCATCTCCCTTGGCGAAGACGACGACGCGCTGCGCCTTGCCGATGCCGTGCGGCAGAACGATCGAGCCGCGGACGATCTGGTCCGCCTGCTTCGGATCGATTCCGAGCCGCAGATGAATCTCGACCGACTGGTCGAACTTGGTCGGCTTGAATCCCTTGAGGGTCTCGACCGCCTTATCCAGCGGCATCGCCTCTTCCGGACGCGACTTGGCCGACGCCGCATATCGCTTCGATTGCTTGACCATTCCCGACGGTTTCCTCTCGATTGCGGTGGTCTGCGCGTGCCGCAGCAGGTCGGACGCTCCCACCGGCCGATCAGTCCACGACCTCGAGTCCCATGCTGCGTGCCGTGCCTTCGATCATGCGTCGCGCATGAGCCAGGTCACGGGCGTTGAGGTCGGCCATCTTCTTGTTGCAGATCTCGTCGATCTGCGTCCGAGTCACCTTCCCGACCTTGGTTCGGTTGGGAACTCCGGAGCCCTTCGCGATTCCGGCCGCCTGCATCAGCAGGTTGGCCGCCGGCGGGCTCTTGGTGATGAACTCGAAGGTCCGGTCGTTGTAGACCGTCACGACGACCGGAATCGGAGTTCCGTTGAACTCGCGCGTCCGATCGTTGAATTGCGAGACGAACTGTCCCAGGTTGATACCGAACTTACCGAGCGAGGTACCGACCGGCGGTGCCGGAGTCGCCTTGCCACCGGGAACCTGAAACTTCGCCTGTCCGACGACTTGCTTCGCCATCTCTGTTCGATCCGCTTTCGTGATCCCGAAACGGTTCGCGATGCCTCATCCGAGCCCCAGCCCGGAGCGACCCACGCGTCTCGACCGCTTCGCTTGTCCGTTGTCCGCCGAGCCGCGATTCGCGTCTCGACCGATCGACCTCGACCGAAGACCCTCTCATCGATTCGCCGACCGATCCGCCTCCGACTCGACCTGCCGCGTCTCGCTGACCGGACGCCGGGAATCCGAAGCCGTACCGCTCGCGATCGCCTCGATCAGACCTCTTCGATCTGCCAGTGATCCAGTTCGACGGGAGTCTGACGGCCGAAGATGCTGATCATCACCGTGACCCGCCCGCTCGACTCGTCGATCGTCCCCACGTCCCCTTCGAAGTTCTGGAAGTAACCTTCCTTCACCCGCACCTTGTCGCCGACCTTGAAGCGGATCGCCGTCTTGATCTCGGGAGCGGCCGCCGCCTTCTCCTCGCCGATCTTGGCCATCTGCAGGATCTTCGACACCTCGGCATCCGACAGCGGAGTCGGCTTGCCGGCCGCTCCGGTGAAGTCGCCGACTCCCTGAATGTCCCGCACGATGAACCAGGTGTCGTCGGTGACGCTCATCTCGACCACGATGTAGCCGGGATAGAGACGCCGCTTGACGATCCGCTGCTTGCCGTTCTTGTTGAACTCGCGGACATCCTCGGTCGGCACCAGGATCTCGCCGAAGTACTCGTCGAGTCCTTCGAGCTTGACGCGGCGACGGAGGGCGTCGCAGATCGAGTTCTCGCGATTGACCGCGACCTTCAGGATGTACCAGGCCTTGGGAGGGATCGCGTCCTCGTCCGCCACGACCGGCTCCGGAGGAGCGACCTTGACGCGCGGCTCTTTCTCGGACGCGGCACTGGCCGACGCCTCGCCGGATGACTCCGACGCCGCATCGCCGCCCTCGACGAGCTCATCGCCCGCGTGAGGCTGCTCGTCGATCGGCATTTCGTCGATCGGCTGCTCAGCTTCGGTCNNATCTCGTCTTGCCGACCCATCCGCCGCTCGCCGCCTCAGACGACTAAGCCGAGCAGGAACCGCCAGATCAGGTCGAACGCGAACAGGACTCCGGCCAGGAACAGGATGACGAAGATCACGACGATCGACGCCCGCACCAGCTCCTCGCGCTTCGGCCACGAGACCTTGTTCATTTCGGCTTCGACCGCGATCAGGAAGTCGGCGAAGCGCGGGTAGTTGACTGCCCGATAGCTCGCCCAACCGCCGATCGCGACGATCACCGCTCCGATCACGTAATGCGAACCGCGGAACAGGAAGTTCTCGAGCAGTCCGTTCCCGAACGTCTGCAGGGTGCCGATGAGCACCAGAGCGAACAGCGCGGCGAACGTGACCTGGCGCGCGATCCGTCCNNCAATGCGCTTGTAGACATCCCCTTGCAACATCACCTGCCAGAGTCCGGCAGCTGCGGTCGCTTTTTCCTTGGCCATGCCTGATCCGCCGGTTTCCGGCCTCGAAGCCCCGACCACCTTCCCCGGCAGCCGACTCCGATTCCGATGTTCGTTCGTGACTGCCTCGCGGGCACTTGTCGAGCAGGGGCGGAGGGACTCGAACTCTCGACCTGCGGTTTTGGAGACCGC
>DMPQ01000335.1:6345-6524 GCA_003455945.1 Planctomycetaceae bacterium | reverse complement strand
AGCGGCTCGACGACGGGCTTCATCTTGACCAGCTCGGGCGTGCCGTCGGACTCTTCCGGGTAGTGCCCCTCGGCGTAGGCGAGGAACTGAAAGCAGAGATCCGCGACCGTCGCTTTGCCCTTCTCCGGGCGCGCGATGACGATCGAGCGGCGACGCCTGGTCTTCGGCTTCAGGCCGGC
>DMPQ01000335.1:0-6285 GCA_003455945.1 Planctomycetaceae bacterium | reverse complement strand
CTATCCAATTGAGCTACGCGGACGCGAAGAGCACAGCCTAGCGATTCCGGCTCGGTTTGCAAGTCAACGCGGCGTCGCGACGGAAAGGGGGACGTGAGCCGGGACGGCATGCTTCAAAAGGTGCTGCGTTTCGAATCGGAGCGCGACGACAAGACGGTGCGACCGGAGTCCGATAAGTCCCGGAAGGGACGTCCGACAATAGCCCGNNTTCGTCCCTCGCGGGACTCTTCACTTCGTGTTCTCGCCGGTCGTTGACCCACCGATCAATCGGTGGGCTATCGTCGGCCGTCCCTGACGGGACTTGCTGCGACCGACGTCGATCGCACGACGACGATCTCGACGACGCCGTTCCCGCGGCGAGGCCTCAGCGTATGGCGGAGCGGCTGACGGGGCTGANNGCCGTGACGACGAGACGATGAGGTCTCTGTGCCTCCCAGCCCGTAGCGCAAAGCGCAGGGGTGCTCCGTGCCTCGACAAAGCGGTGCGACCGGGGTCGGTCGCACTACGGCGTTAAGGTGCGTGACACTTGAGGGCCGTCCGAGCAATCATTCCGGCCTCGTGGGGCAGCCGTCGCTCGGCGGTCCCGTCGTACGTGTCCGAGTCGAATCCTTCGACTTGAGCCCGAACTTCGCCGTCGACTAGACTCTCGACGCTCGCAGCGGGGCCTCTCGGCACGCTCTACGATCGCCCGATATCCAGGAGCGATCGTTTCGAGGTGGGAGCCAATCGATGGAAGACCTGACTCGGATCATCGCCGCGATCGATCAGGGAGATTCGCAGGCTGCCGAAACGCTTCTGCCGATGGTCTATTCCGAGCTGCGAAGATTGGCCGCGGTCAAACTCGGGGACGAGCGAATCGACCATACGCTTCCCCCGACGGCGCTGGTCCACGAGGCCTACCTTCGGCTCTGTCGATCGAGCCCACAAGGTTATCGCGATCGTAGGCACTTCTTGGCTGCGGCAGCGATCGCGATGCGCCGTGTTCTGGTCGATGCGGCTCGCGCGAAACGGACTCGAAAACGAGGAGGAGACCTGAATCGGGTCGAGATGGTCGACCCGATCGGTGATCGGTGTGACGATCGGATGCTGGCCTTGGATGAGGCCCTCGCGAGATTCGCGGAGATCGACCCGTTCAAGGCCAGGATCGTGGAACTCCGGTTCTTCGCCGGGCTGTCGGTCGATCAGACCGCCGAGATCCTCGGGGTGAGTTCGAGTTCCGTCGATCGCGGTTGGTCGTACGCCCGTGCTTGGCTCCAGGCCGAATTGCCGGAGTCCTGACGCAGCCGCCGAGTCGCCTCGGGTCGAATCGGATTTCTTCCGATTTCTCTGATGCCCGAAAGGGGCGGATCTCGCTTCGTGGGTGGGAGCGATGGGCATCGGTCGAAGTGCCATCGCTCCGAACGACTTCGAACCCCGATGCGAAAGGGACTGATGATGATGCGTCGACACCGTTCTTGGCGACAGGCGATCGAAGAACACCGCCGCGTTCTCCGACTGGCGATGCGAAAGCGCATGACTCCGGGGTTCGTTCCGGTGCTCGTCTTGATCGGACTGGGTTTCCTTGTCCTCCCTGCAGCTGCGCAGAACCGGACCTCGAGCCCGCCTCCTCCGACCGGGATCATCTATTTCGCCAAGGGCGACGTCGATCAGAACTTTCGGATCATGGGCATGAAGGGGGACGGGACCGGCCAGACGACGGTACTTCCTTACGTCTGGTCAGGGCTCGGCGAACTGCAGGTCGCTTCTCCCAGTTGGCGATACTACGGAGCGGATCCGATGCACGATCGCTGGTGGGTCGTCGCCCAGCCGACCGGCGTCTACGACGCTTGGCAAGTCCGTCCGGGAGCGACACCGTATCCGCGAGTTCATTACGATCTGTTTGCCGTCAGGACCGATCCGGCCGATCGGAACCGACTGATCTCTCGGCAGCTGACCGACCTCTTCGGAAAGGTCTGTCTGTTTCCGCCGACGAACGCGTCGGCCTATTGGGCCCCGACCGACGCCGGCGTCGACCATTCGGTCGTGATCCCGGTCGGATACGACATCCGCGATCACTTCTACATCGATGAGCAAGGAAAGTCGTGCGTCGCGGTCGACGAAAGTGCCGGAGACGTCCGACGAGCGTTTCGACTTCCGATCTCCGCCGACGACGTCGAGGCGGGTCGGATGACGGACTCCTGGATTCCGTTCGGGCCGGAGCGATTCGAGTCCGAAGCGGAACTCGATTTTGCGTTGGAAGAGATCAGTTCGCCGCTGGCAGGCGCCTACGGTTTTCCGTCAGGCAGCGAGTCGCCTGAAGGGTCGATGAACGTGCGGCATACCGCCACCGACGGCTACTTCATCACCACGCCGTTGGATCCGACCGTCATCCTCCATCGACTTGCCAATCCGGGCGGCGGCTTGGGCAATTCGCAGTTCTGCAAGTGGTCACCGGACGGATCGTCCGTCGCGTTGGTCGACGGCCGATCGTTGACGACTCCGACGAACGTCGTTCGCGGCAGCTTGTACGTCCAGTCGCTGGAAACCGATCTCGTGAGACCCTTGGTACTCAGCACATCATCCGTGCGTCGCGGCACGACGACTTCCTACCACTATTTCTTTCCGATCTGGTCTCCCGATTCGAAGTACCTGGTCGCAAGGCGCTACACCATGATCAACGGAGTCGCCAAGAACGAGACGCTGGTCAGGGTCTCGGTCGACAACGGAGCGGTGGTCGACCTCAAGACGACGACGAGCTATCTGTCCTTGCCGTTGCGGTGGGTTTCGGGCGAGTCGCGATATTGATCGTCACCGAAGGCGATGAGGCATTTCGGGTGGAGGGGCGGAGCATGAACGAAGAGCAACTGTTTCACGACTTCGTCGCCTGTCCGCCCGAAATGCTGGCTCGTCTTCTCGAAGAGCGGTTTCCCGACGATGCGGGGTTGAGACAACGTCTGCGACGATTGGTCGAAGCTCATCGACAACCGATGAGCTTGTGGGAGGACCGGACACGTACGGAAACCGAAGTCGCTTTCGCACCGAATCTGCAGGGAGACGGGCTTCCTGATGCATCGATCGGTCCCTATCGACTGTTGAAGAAACTCGGCGAAGGGGGCATGGGGATCGTCTACCTGGCCGAGCAGACCGTTCCGGTACGCCGCCGTGTGGCCCTGAAGCTCATTCGGCCCGGCCTGAACTTCGGTCATGTCGTCGCCAGGTTCGAGGCCGAGCGGCAGGCGCTCGCCCTGATGGATCATCCGAACATCGCTCGCATCCTCGATGCCGGGACTACCGCAGCGGGAGTCCCCTTCTTCGTGATGGAACTCGTCGACGGGGATCCGATCACGGAGTTCTGCGATCGAGAGCGACTGACGGTTCGCGAGCGACTGGGGCTGCTCCGATCGACCTGCCAGGCAGTCCAGCATGCCCATCGGAAAGGAGTCATTCATCGCGATCTCAAGCCGAGCAACATCCTCGTCGCGCAGTCCGAATCCGGACCGATCGTCAAGGTCATCGATTTCGGTGTCGCCAAGGCGCTCGAGGGTTCCCTGTCTTCGATGACGATCCACACCGGGGCTCATCAGCTGTTGGGAACTCCGCTCTACATGAGTCCGGAGCAACTCGAACCGGGCAACATCGATATCGACACTCGGAGCGACGTGTTTTCGTTGGGCGTGCTGCTTTACGAACTGCTGACGGGGACGACCCCCGTCGAACGCGAACTTGCGAAGCGGGGGGGCCTGATCGAATTCAGGCAGGTCATCGAGAACGAGGAGTCTCGGCGGCCGAGCCGCCGAGTGACGACGCTCGCCGAGGTCGCAGCGGCCACCATCGCCGAGAGTCGCCGGCTCGATCGACGCTCACTTGCGAGCCTTTGTCGAGGTGAACTCGATTGGATCACGATGAAGGCCCTCGAGTTCGATCGCAATCGTCGATACGAATCGGCCACGGCGCTTGCCGAGGACCTTTCTCGATACCTGAATCACGATGCCGTGCTCGCTTCACCTCCATCGCTCCGTTACCGAACGGCGAAGTTCGTTCGGCGGAACGTCTTGGCCATTTCGGTTGCCGCCGTCTCGGGGACCTCGCTCATCGTCGGTACCGCCGTCAGTCTGTGGCAGGCCGATCGTGCTTGGAGAGCCCAAGAAGAAGCGATGGATAGCCAGCGTCTCGCGGCGCGCGTGGTCGACGACATGTACACGAAGTTCGCCGAGCAATGGATCGCCGAAGACGGGGTTGCCGACGCGCGACAACGAGAAGTCCTCGAAAAGGCACTGGCGTTCTACCGATCGCAGGCGGTCGGCGATGTCTCGGTTGCCGCGATCGGACGTGCAAGTCTGAGAGTTGCCGCGGTGCAGTCGAAACTCGGAGAGCATCTCGAAGCCGAGGAGGCCCTGCGCAACCTGATCAGGTTTCTTTCCCAGGCGCGTGACGGTCAGGAAGATCCCGAGTCGGTCGGTCTCGAGATCCGAGCTCGATTACAACTGGGAAATCAGCTGCTGAAACAGGGCGCACGCGACGCTTCTCGAACGGAACTGATCGCCGCAACCGATCTGATTCGGAGCTCGACGAGCTGGCCGGAACTCGACATCGAGAGCCGTCGAAAGCTGGCAGGCGTGATATCCAATGCCTCGATCGACCTGTGCGATCTTGACGAACGAGCTCTCGCCGACGACTTCCTGCGGCACTCGCTGACCATCTGGGATCAGTTGTTGATCGAGGATCCGACTTCGTTCGACAATCGGCTCGGACACGCTCAAGCCGCTTCGGATCAGGCCTACCTTCTGTTGAGAAGCGGGCGTTCGACGGACGCCAGGACGGCGAGTATCGAACTGATCGATCGATTTTCCGCACTGCTGTCGGAACGTCCCCGGCATCGTGAACTCAGGATCTCGCTCGCGACGTGTCATCATCGCTTGAGCTACTTGGCGGGCCGACGTAACGATCTGGAGGAATCACTCGCGCAAGGCTACGACGCGTTGGAATTGAGCGACGAGCTGACGCAGGATTATCCGACGGATCAGCGCTCGCTCTCGTTGATGTTGAATGTCCTGGGCAATATCCAACAATCTCAGTCGGACCTCGGAAGACAGGAGGAACTCGAGCGTACGAACGACGCGCGATATTCGCTGGCGCTCCGGCTGACTCGACTGTACCCGGATGTCGAACGCTATCTCGAGGTACTGCTCCAGGCGGCGTCGCAAGAATTGGCGTCTGCTCGAAGGGAGCAAGACGAGTCGACCCGACTCGAAATCGGTCGGACCTTGGTCGAAAGATCGCGCCACGCCGTCGAGACGGAACCGCGAAGCTCGGGGCTCCGTCGAATCCGCTCCGACGTGGAACTCCTTTTCGTGGCCGAACTGCTCGAACTCGGAAAGGTCGCGGAAGCAGGCGAGATTCTCCGAACATGGGCTTCGGATCCGGAAGACGACAAGCTGCATCCGCGTCTCGTCGAAGATCCGACCAATCATCCCGAGCCATTCGTCATCGCCGTTACCTGCAATCACGAGTTGACGCGACTGCTCCGGCCGGCAATCACGATCGACGAATACCTACGCGTCGCGTCGGTTGCGGGGCAAGCCGACGATACGGATCGTTCCGAGTCGCACGAGCGACTGGAAGCGATCGCTTCGCGGTGTCGTTCGGCCGCGCAGCAGGTCATCGGCGTCTGGGAGGCGACCNNGTCAGGCGTCTTGATGTCGATGCCGACATGTTTCCTCTCTACGATTTCCTGGTGTCGGGGAACGACACGATCTACCTGTCGGTGCACTTGCGACTGGCGCGAGAGACAGACGGTCGGATGACGCGCGACCTTTTTCGTCGTCTGCTCGAGTACGAGCAGCTACCGCCGAACGGACAGGTTTCGCGATCCATCGGTGAACTGGTGGCGGGCCCGGAAACGAGTCGGGACGGCAAGCTCGCTCTGGAATTGGCTAATTTGCAGATCGGAATGCGGCCGCAAGATGGTATGGCCCGACAGGACCTCGGTTGGGCCCACTTCCGCAACGGTGACTACCAAAAGGCGTTCGACATCCTTTCCGAGATCTCGAAGGTCGGCGATCCCGACAACGGAGCGATTCTCGCAATCTGCCTGTGGCATCTCGGACGCCAAGACGAAGCGCTCGACTGGATCGGCGAGGAGTATGCGCGACGCCGGGACGAAATGGTCGAAGTGCGGCGCAAGGCTCTCGGAGAGCGAAGGGTGCTTTGGCCGACCCACAAGAGCCTCCTGCGCCTGGATCGAGAGGCTCGGTCGTTGTTCGATGCAGGTTCAGGTCAGTAAGCCGATTCGTCGTGATCGATCCG
>DMPQ01000103.1 GCA_003455945.1 Planctomycetaceae bacterium | reverse complement strand
GGCCGTTCGGCGTCAGTTTCGACCGCCACGCAAGAACGGGGTAGGGGGAGGGGGGAGGTTCTCGCGGGTTCGACGTGGAGAGGCGGCAGTTCGAGACGGCATGGGATCGAGACGGTCTACGAGCGATTCCGCCGAAGGGATCGGTCGATTCGCCGCTTGCTGTCCGCTTCCTTGATCGACTGCCGCTTGTCGTGCAGCTTCTTTCCCTTGCAGACCGCGAGCAGGACCTTGGCGATCCCTCGGGCGCTGAAGTACATCCGGAGCGGCACGAGCGTCAGCCCCCGTTCGTGCGCCCGAGCGGAGAGTTGGTCGAACTGGCGTTTCTGGACCAGCAGCTTGCGAGGGCGTTTCGGCTCGTGGTTCCAGTGGGTCGCTTGGCGGTACTCGGGGATGTCGCAGCCGATCAGCCAGAGTTCGCCGTCGCGTACCCGCCCGTAAGCTTCCTCCAGCGAGATCTTCCCTTCGCGGAGCGATTTCACCTCGCTCCCCAAAAGCACGAGCCCGCATTCGACCTGCTCGAGAATCTCGAAGCGGTACCGCGCCTTGCGGTTATCGGAGATCGTCTTCTCGACCGCTCCGACCGCTCCCTTGCCGGCCGTCTTGCTCGCAGCGTCGGTTTTCTTGGATTTCTTGGCCATGCGGAGACTATACCGACGAGGAGGATGCGGAAACAGTCGAGCGGCTCGGGGGAAATCCGCCGTCGACACGAGCGATTCGGCGTCTCGGAGGTTCGCTCGGGCGACGGTAACTTCCGGGGAAGGAGGGCCCGTTTTCGCGGCGACGCGGCAAGCCGGCCCCTCGGAATGAACATCGCTCCGGTCTATCATGAGGGCCTGGCCGATCGGGCGACTTCGAGTTCGCCCGCTCTCGGCCGCTCGGCTCCGTAAGTTGCTCGGACGAGCGGCGACATCCCGCTCACCGCTCGGCAGTTCGACTCGTTCGAAAGGTGGCTCGCGTGTCCGGTTCTTCGGGTTCGTCTCTCCCCGGCGCGGCTCTTCCCATCGTCTCGCTCTCCGGAAGCGGGTGTCGCGCCACATCGTCGACCGATCTCGCTCCGTCGGANNGCCTTCCGCGATGGCTGAAGCGCGAGGTGCCGAAAGGGAACGCCGACCACTTCACCGAGAAGCTGCTCGCCGAACTTCGGCTCGAAACGGTCTGCGACAACGCGAAGTGTCCGAACCGGATGGAGTGCTATTCGCAGAAGACGGCGACCTTCATGATCCTGGGAAACGTCTGCACTCGCCCCTGCGGGTTCTGTGCGGTCGACCGTGGGCGGCCGAGGGCTCCGGAAGCGGACGAACCGGAGCGTCTCGCCGAGGCGTCTCGTCGACTGGGACTCAAGCATGTCGTCATCACATCCGTGACTCGGGATGACCTTCCGGACGGAGGTGCCGAACACTTCCGTCGCTGCATCGAGGAAGTACGTCGAGTGACGGGAGCGACGGTCGAGGTGCTGACTCCGGACTTCGTCCGCAACGACGACGCGGTCCGAGTCGTCGCTGCGGCTCGCCCCGAGGTCTTCAATCACAACACCGAAACGGTCCCACGACTGTATCGGCGCGTGCGGGGGCCGAAATCGGACTATCGCTGGACGCTGCATCTGCTCCGTCGGATCAAGGAGTTGGAACCGGGGATTCGGACCAAGAGCGGTCTGATGCTCGGCCTGGGCGAGACGGAGGAAGAGGTGCTGGAGGTGCTTGCCGATCTGCGCGCCCACGACTGCGACTTCCTGACGCTCGGCCAGTACCTGCAGCCCTCGCAGGAGCGGTACCTGAGGGTCGTTCGCTACGTTCGGCCGGAAGAGTTCGTCCGCTGGGGAGAGATCGCGAAGTCGCTCGGTTTCGCTCAGGTCGCTTCGGGGCCGTTCGTCCGCTCGAGCTACCACGCCCGCGATATGGCTGAAGCGTTCTGACCGAAACTCGGACCGGGATGGCGACGAGTCGACGCTTCGGTCATCGAGCCGAAGTTCATGTCGCTGCGAACCGATAACGCCTCGAACCTGGGGGACGCTCCGCTGTCCTGAACGAAACGGCACTGTTCCGAACGACATGACGGAGCGGGAGTTCGAGCGGGGCAGGGGAGTGACCGAGTGGGGCGCGCGAGGCGGAGGGGGACGAGCGCCGTCGAGATCGTGGGTGATCGAAGCATTTCGCTCCGCTGGTAGGCGGCGCGGCTTCTCCTAGAATGTCGTCTTTCTTGCGGCGAAGTTTCGCTGTTCAGCAATCGTGACCGGTCTCCATCGACTCGGTCGCGCAGGAGATCGATGCCGTGGTTACGAGTACGCCGTACGGGAACGTCGCGGTCGTCGGTGCGACCGGGGCCGTGGGAAAGATCGTCCGCGAGCTGCTGGAGCGGCGGAAGTTCCCGTATCGCTCGATGAAGTTCGTCGCATCGCCGCGTTCGGCGGGGGCGCGAATCCCGTTCGGCGGTCGCGAGATCGAAGTCGAGCCGCTCCGTCCGGAGGCGTTCGACGGCGTCGATCTGGTGATCGCCAGCACCCCGGATGACGTCGCCCGCGACTTCTGCCCGTGGGTGGTCGAGCGCGGAGGAGTCGTGATCGACGAGAGCGGCTACCACCGCATGCTCCCGCACGTCCCGCTGGTGATTCCGGAGGTGAATCCCGACGCAGTCGATCGTCATCAGGGGATCATCGCGAGCCCGAACTGTTCGACGACTCAGATGGTCGTCGCGCTCAAGCCGCTGCACGATGCGGCGGTCGTGAAGCGAGTGATCGTCAGCTCGTATCAGGCGACCAGCGGAGCAGGGGTCGTCGGCGAGGAGGACCTTGAACAGGGCTCTCGAGCCGCCTTGGCGGGCGAGTCGTGGAACTATCGCGCGTTCAAGCACCCGATCGCCTTCAACCTGATTCCGCAGATCGGTTCGGCCAAGGAAGCGGGGTACACCTCGGAAGAGATGAAGATGGTGTACGAGACGCGGAAGATCCTGGGGGACGAGTCGCTGCTGGTCTGCCCGACCTGCGTTCGCGTTCCGGTCACCAACTGCCACAGCGAGAGCATCGTCGTCGAGACGGATCGGAAGCTGAGCGTCGCCGAGGCGCGAAAGCTGTTCGAGGCAGCTCCGGGGATCACCGTCGTCGACGATCTCCCCTCGGGTCGCTATCCGATGCCGCTCGAATGTTCCGGGAGCGACGATGTCTTCATCGGGCGGATCCGCGAGGATCTCTCGTCCCCCAACGGCATCGCTTTCTGGTGCGTCAGCGACAACCTCCGCAAGGGAGCGGCCACCAACGCCGTGCAGATCGC
>DMPQ01000154.1 GCA_003455945.1 Planctomycetaceae bacterium | reverse complement strand
CGACGCGGGCCCACGCCGGGGCGTCGCCGGTCTCGGGGCCCGAGCGTCGCGATGGTTACTCGATGCGGCGACGGACGAGGACCGCGTCGTCGACGTTGTGGTCGGCTCCCGGTTCGAAGGCGACCGGGATCGAGCGATCGATCACGTAGAACGAACGATGTCGCTTCGTCGTTCCGGTGTCCGAGCCGAGTTCGCGGTCGGGGAGGCCGTTCGCCGTCACCTCGAAGTAGCCGACCGTGATCCAGACGGCGAAGACGTTCGACCGCGTGGTGGTGAGATTCCCCAGCCGCTGGAACGAATCGGTCCGGAAGACGGCGCTGCGGCGCGGATCCTCGTACGGCTGGATCGTCGCGGCACTCGCCGGACTCCGTTCGAACAGCGGCGTCACTGGGCTCGCACCCCCTTCGGTGCTTCGCATCACCGTGCTGTCGGCAAAGACCGGCGGGCGATAGGCGGTCGGCGCGAGGTCGGCCGTTCCCGGAGCGCGGAACGGATTCATGATCATGTCGGGGAAGTTGTTGTTGATGTCCCAGACGCCGCCGGTTGCCGGCGGGTAACCCCGTCGGCTGGTGACGAAGTCGTCGAACTCGGCCGGCGTGTGATCGCGGTCGGCGAAGCCGGACTGAGCGTTCGTCAGATAGCCCTGCAGTCCCGCCCAGACTCGCGGATCGTAGATCGTGTTCAGGTTCAGCTTCCCCGGCTCCCGATAGCTCGCGACCCGATTGAACGGCGGATTGCGGAGCTGAAGGTAGAAGTCGGCGTTGGTGCCGTGATTGAAGAAATTCGGATTCAGGTACGTCTCGTGCCCGATGAACCGAGTCGGCACGTGGACCATCTCGAGCAGACGATGGAAGTTCGCTCGATTCTGACCCGACGCGTACCAGTTCAGCAGGTGGCCGAAGACCGGACTGGCGGCGATCGTCGGATCGGTCGGCGCATAGGGGGTACCGAGCGGCGTGCTGCCGACGGTGAAGGCTCGCCCGAGTCGACTGTTGCGCACGAACGGAACGTTCAGCAGTTCGAGTTGGCTGACGAACGGCCGGTTGTGGAACGCCAGCCACGGGAAGCCGACGACGCCGACGGTCGGATCGGGAACGCGCCCGGCATAGGCGTTGTTGAGCGTCCCGAGCGATTCGACGATCGGATGCTGGAAGACGTAGTTCGGATCGCCGTCGTCGGTCGTGACGTCGTAGGTCCCACNNCTTTCGTTGCGCCAGAGCTGCAGGCCGTTCAGATCGACCGTCGGCGGCGCGGCGCGAGTCGCTCCGAGCAGGTCCCACTCGCCGCGGCCGCGCTCGAGCGTCGCGAACTCGAACTGCTGAGCCGTTCCGGGCGGGTTGTCGCCGGGGGCGGTCCCGTTGAAGACGGTGACATCCAGCGGCGTCGAGTCGATCGTCAGATACGGGTTGGCGAACTCGTCGTACGGCAACAGCGGATTCGCGAGACGCTGCAGGTGGACGAAGCAGAAGTTCTGGTGCGTCCCTTCGGCAGCCAGCCGCTGATCCGAGGTGAAGCCGCCGACATTCCCGTCGTCGAGCACTTCGTCGATCGCGGTGGCGAGCGTGAACTCGGTCGTCTCGTCGGTCGAGAAGTCGCCGGGGAACCGCGGCGCGAACGCCTGGCCGGTGTAGCCGTCTCGCGGCTCGCTGACGTTGAACGACCGATTCTCGGGCTGCGTCGCGCCGTTGTTGAAGTCGCCGATCGGGATCGCCACGACGTTGTTGCGGACGATCGAACCGCCGACGGTGTTGTCCTGGATCTCGACCGCCTGGCCGGCCACCAGCACGATGCGGCGCGTGTCGTCCGGGTTCAGATCGCCGTAGGTGGTCGCCGGCAACGTCGCATCGGTTCGCGTGCCGATCAGCGAGACGTAGCGATTGCCTCCGTCGGGATAGCGCGAGCCGGCGGAGCCGACGACGCCGTAACCCAAGGGCGGAATCGCGGTGAGCGCCTGGCGGACATCTGACGTCGGATAGTAGATCTTCGGGTTCGAACCGGTCGGTCCCGCGGGGTAGGTGAGCCCCTGGTCCTGCGAGACGAAGTAGACGATCCGGTCGTAGTCGGCCGGATCGGGGACCGCCAGCGGCGACGACGCGGCGGTCGACAAGGTGTTCGGGAAGTCGGGATCGCTGTTGACCGACGTCGAGCCGGTGAACGTCCCGTTCTCTCCCTTGATCACCGCGATCCGCCACGCCGGGCTGGCGCCGGGCCACGCGGTTCGCAGATCGATACCGGGCGTGACGGTCCCGTTGTAGAAGCTGAGTTCCGCGGGGGAGCGAGTCAGATTGCTCCACGGGTTGTACAGCTCGATGAAGGCCGAGCCGACCGGCTTGAGCTGGCTGTCGAGATCGTCGTCTCCCATCCCCGACATTCCCGCCGCCTCGTCGGTCGCGCGGCGATCATGCCACCCGATCGCTTCGGTGATCAGCAGGTCGGGACGCTCCATCCCCCAGACGTAACGCGAGTCGACGCCTTCGTTCGACGGATAGACGCCGTCGAATGCCGTGAGGGTCGTGAACGGAGTCGGATCGAACTCGAAGTAGGTGTTGATCGAATCGGCATCGCGAAAGTCGATGACGTTGGCGACCCACTGGGCGACGATGAACGCCGTCTCTTCCTCGGTCGGCGTGCCGTCCAGGTCGTAGTCGAGCGCGATGACGCTCTGCGGATTCCCCGGATTCGACGGCGGCAGCAGAGTCATCATCAGCGTGTACAGATGCGTGCCGAAGATCTGCCGCGCCTGGTGCTCCGTCGTATCGCCGTCGACGACGAAGGCGCCGTTGTTGTTGTGGTCGATCGGCACGAATCCCATCGGCGTCGCGATCGTCTCGATGACCGCCGACTCGCTGACGTTCGCGACCGCGGCATGCTCGTCGACGATCCCGTTGCCGGTTCCGAAGCCGGGAGTCGGGTTGTCGCGACCGTCACCGAACGGACGGTTCAGGTCCATCCGCTGACCGAGAATCACCTCGGGCGCGAAGAGCGTCGTGAGCTGGACCGGCGTCAGCGGCGTGCCGACCCGCGCCTCGAAGTACTCGACGATCGAGCCGAAGCGGGCGGTCGAGTCGAAGGCGGCGATGTAGTTCGCGGCGATCGTCGCGCCGTTGGGCATCCGGTAGTTCGCTTCCGGAACGACGAAGCCGGGGACNNACTCGGTCGTCAGCAGTTGCTCGGGGGGCAAGCGGAAGGTCGGGTCCATGACGCGAGCGATCTGGCCGAGGCGACTGGGGAGCGACGGGGTGTCGAGATCGTACGGGCGCAGGAGCATCTCGAGCTCCTCGGGACCGAACGGTCGATCGGCCGGATTCGGCAGCGTCGGGCCGGTCCCGCCGTCGCGCGACAGGTCGATCTCGTACGGCGACTCCTGCAGCTCGTTCGGACGGACTGCCGGATTGGCGAACTCGTAGAACGGGTTCCCCGACAGATCGGTCGCGTAGGTGAATCGTCCCTGCAGGTCGGGGGGCGACGAGTACGAAGTGAGCGAGGACTGATACTGCAGCGGCATGTCGAAGAACCGGAGATCGGCCCACGGTTCGAGCTGCGTCGGGACCGTCTGGAGCCGTCCGGGGACACCGTCGCCGCCGTACCGCGCCGCGAGCAGCAGCTGGTGCGCCGCGTTGGTGAAGAGCGGGCGGAGCGAGATCTCGGGAGGGCCGTAACCCTGACCGCGCGCCATCAGCGTCTGGGTATTGACCGGCGTGTTGGTTCGGTTCGTGACGACGCGCGGAATCAGCGCCTGTTGATAGGCCAGGTCGCCGTGCCAGACCGAGCCGTGGGCGTTGACGTTCAGCCGGCCGTCGAGGTCGACGACATGCATCGCCACCAGCGGCTTGAAGCGCGAGCCGTCGGGAGCGGTCCGGATCGGATAGCCGAGATCGAGCCAGACGCTGTCGGGGATCAGATCGCCGTCGTTGTCGACATGCCACGGGCCGTTGACCGGATCGGCCAGCGTCGGGAAGTTCGGACCGGCGGTCGAGACGACGACCGGCGTGAGCGTGCCGCCCGCCTCGGCCGAGTCGATCTGATCGAGCCACGGATAGGAATTGTCTCCCGAGACGCGGCCGGCGGGAGTCTTGCTGAACGGCATCAGCAGGACTCGGTTCGGATGCGGACCGGTGCCGGCAGGAAGATTCGCCAACGCGAAGTTGATCAGCGCCGGGCGATGGAACGACGGGATGACGCGGACGTTGCCACGACCTTCAACATCGTCGGTGACGACCGCTCCGAGAAAGAGATTCTGCAGGTCGGCGGCGTCATGCCCTTCGTTGGTTCCGCCGGCCAGATACTGCTGCACCAGCACCGCCAAACCGTCGGCGCTCCGGTTCGGTTCGAGGATCTGGTTCGACGTGGTACCGGCCTGGCCGCCGGTCAGCTGCACGGCGGCTCCGAGACCGTCGTAGGCGCGACCGTTGACCAGGATGTCGTTGCCGAGAAAGGCGGCGGAGTTGATGACCGGCGGGAAGAGGGACCGAGTCGCTTCGCCGCGCTCGATCATCGCGACCAGTCGCGGAACCTGAACTCCCGGCGCGATCGTCTCGATGTCCGAGCGGATGACCCGCAGCGTCACTCCGGCGGCCGGACCGTTCAGGAAGGTGACTTCGCAACCCGCATAGAAGTCGATGCGGGTCGAGATGCGAAACGGCGTCGCGGCGATCTGATCCCACTGCTGTCCGAGCGCGACGGCGTACGCCTGGTCGGCCGGAAGCATGATGCCGTTGCCGGGCAGGTCCAGGAGCGGATCGGTCATCCGGTTCGACAGGCGGAGCGTGATGAACTGGCCGCCGGTGTTGCCGATCGGCTGCGGCGTTCCCGACGCCTCGACCGGATTGCCGAGCGCCGCGAACTCGTCGGTCCGCACGACGCGCGCCTTGAAGCCGCGCAGCGCGTCGTACTTGTCGGCCAGCAGACTGTGCGGCCCGATCGCGTTGACGTTGGTCGAGCCGCGGAGCAGGATGCCGAGCGCATCGTCGGCCAGCTGCACCGGCGGATCGAAATGCCGTCCGACGCGACTGGCGGTCCGCGCCGACTTGCGGAACTGAGTGGCGATGACCAGGAAGGTCGTGCCGGCCAGCGTGAAGAGGACCAGCATCGTGACGACGAACAGCAGCGTCGCTCCGCGACGCCGTGCCGCTGCCGACCGCTGCGCGACGCCGCCGAGCGNNGGCTCGACGCGACGTGCGACCGGATCGGAGGTCGGCTGCCGTTACGGGATTCATGACGTGACTCCTGGACGTCGGTCGATCGGCGTGCGGACGAGACGAGGGGCGGTGACGCGGAGAGCGAACCGCCGGCGGACGAGGACGACCGAAAGGAAGGATCAGGGAGAAGGCTGCGGCGTGCGGAACGATCCGGCGGGGAGACGGATCGTCCGTTCGTAGATCGCTTCGACGCCGTTCATGACGAAGACGAGCGCATCGGGACCGGGATCCCAGTCGGGACCGGTCAGCGTGACGAATCGGGACGGGACCGGCGCGGGGACACCGCCGGCGGCGCGGGTATCGGCCGGCGACGGGAAGATCTCGTTGCCGACGTCGGTGACTCGGTACCACTGGTAGCGGCGGCGAGCCGCCGGGGTCTGACCGGGAAACTGATCGAATCGCGAGAGCAGGACCCACTGGTTCGGTTCGATCGCGATGTCCTTCTGCATGGCGGTCGTCGGATCGACGGCAGCCGAGACGAGGGCGTTGGTCGAACCCCACGACTCCAGCCGAACCGTCCCTCCCTTGATCCCGCCGCCGAGGAAACCATGGTCGGCCGGATACCGGAGCGTCCCTCGAATGCGAGCGACTCGTTCGTTCGTGGCGTTGATCGAGAAGGTCGGGTCGCGATCCTTGACGACGATGATGTAGAGCTTCCAGAGCGTCCGGTCGTCGTTCTCGGGAGCGACCATCGCGAGCCAGCTGGTCGAGCCTTCCGAGAACTCGCGGATGCCGACGACGTTGTTCGGCGCGGCGAGCGTCGGATCGATCCCTTCGAAGTACTCGAGTCGCGTGAACTTCTCGAGTCCCCCTTGGCCGAGCGCGGCGGCGTTGTCGACCTCGACCTGATTCAGGGGCCGGATCACGACGTCATCGGACGTTTCGAAGATCGCGCGAGCGGCGGCGGTCGGCAACAGACTCGGAATCGTCGCACCCGGATTGGCCAAGCCGACTCGGCGGACGAACGGCGCGATCGACTCGTAAGGATCGCCGTTGCTGTCCAGGTGATGCGTGAACGACGGGAGGAGCCCGCCGATGACGAGCGGATCGCGGAACGGAATCGCGACTCCGCTGCCGTCCTCGATGAACCCCTGCGGGGCGTAGCAGTAAGGGAAGTGCGAGACGACCGGATTGACGCCGTAGAAGAGCGGGTCGATCAGGACCGCTTCNNTCGCTTCGTCGTGATGGAAGCGAAGCGCCGGATTCGGGTCGTACGGCGGGTTGCCCGCGGGTTCGATGAAGTGCGGAAAGCTGTTGAAGAAGCCGGCGGTCTGCGGGAGGGGCCCGGCAGTGGTGATCCACCGCTGCGGATTGACCAGGTCATAGACGGCGACATCGCCGAGCGCCCGCTGACCGACCTGCGAGGTGACTTCCATCTCGAGCCCGTCCTGCGCCTGGCGCGCCGCGTACGGGACGATCGCCATCACGGCGATCAGACCGAAGAGGGCGATCCCCATCGCGATGAGCACTTCGAGGATCGTCAGACCTCGATGCGGTCGAAGAGGGCGATTCATGGGACGGACCCTGTCGAGGAGCGGGCGTGCGGAGGGCGAGTCGTCGCGGCGATCGGCGCGATGGAAGACGAGGGAGCTCATTCGGCCTGGACCTGCACCTGATCGATCGCCAGCGAGCGAGCGGCGATCAGCGTGTCGCCGACCGAATCGCTGGTCCGAGCGACGACGTCGGACATGTCCGACAGCGTGACTCGGCCGTTGCGACCGAGGGTGAGCCAGAGGTTCGAGCGATCGTCGATCGTGCGCGGGAAGCCGGGGGTGCCGTAGTCGGGAAAGTTCGCGGCGACCAAACCGTCCGGCGCGTCATACGACTCGCCGTCGTTGCGGCGATCGTTGGCGACGAGCAGGAAGAGCGACTGACCGGACGGGAACGAGACGATTCCGGTGCTCGTCCGGACGGAGTCGATCGACCCGTCCGAGCCGAAGAGGATCAGGACGTAGCCGTCGCCGCTGCCGGCATCGACCGCCAGATCGGTACCGAGGGCATCGACACCGACGGTCGAGGCGGAGTTGTCGCCGTCGAAATCGATCGCCGAGAAGCCGGAGAGCGATAGGTCGATGAAGGTTCCGTTGGGCATCGTCAGCTGACGAAGGTTCTGGCGGATCGGCGGACGGCGGACCTCGAACTCGGTCAGCGGCGACGCTCCTTGCGGCAGCAGCGGCGTCGGCAGAGTCGCCGAGGCGGGGTAGCCGGGGGCGGTCGCATAGACGTTCAGCGGAACGCGCCAGTAGTCGACGCCCGCTTCCGAGTACGACGTGCCGACCGTGTTCGCGAAGAAGTGGAACCCCTTCTGACCGAAGCGGAGATCGAAGACGTTGAGCGGACCGGCGGTGGCGAAGACGTCGGCGATCGACGGGTTGTTGTGTTTGGCGAGCGGACCCGAGAGGGTGAGCGGAAAGTCGGCGAACAGTCCGGTCGCTTCATTCACGATCCGGCAGGCCGAGTGATCGAAGTCTCCCGAGAACGGCACCGGCATCTTGACTCGGTAGAGCAGCAGGCTGGTGTTCGGTGCGATCGGGTCGCGCTGGATCCAGATGCCGGCCTCTCCTTCGGACCGAGCCGCGTTCTGGGCATCCTGCACGAACGACTGCAGATCCCGTCCCGCCTCGCGCACCTTCAGGTCGGCGGTCAGCATTCGGACCGTCGGAATGGCGAGCGCCGCGAGGACGACCACCAGCCCGACCACCACCAACATCTCGACCAGCGTGAAGCCGGTTCGTCGCATCCGATCGTTCATGCTCATGCTCCTCAGCGGATGTCGTTGTGGTTG
Source organism: Planctomycetaceae bacterium (assembly GCA_003455945.1). Taxonomy (GTDB): domain Bacteria; phylum Planctomycetota; class Planctomycetia; order Pirellulales; family Pirellulaceae; genus UBA11682. Next base: position 10,107 of record DMPQ01000154.1, on the reverse strand, counting down.
ACGAGGTCGTCGCCGTGGAGCGAGAAGTCGATCGTCCCGACCGGATCTCCCAACGACGTCTGCCAGGAGTACGGATCGTCGATGGCGGGGTACGGCGTCGGCAGCGGCGCGACGAGCGCGTTCTTCAGACCGATGCCGGGGGAGCCGTCCGGCCCTCCCGAGAAGATCAGCGGGAAGAGCGCGACCGGATCGTCGAGCGCCGAGGCGTTGTGCCAGCGGAGATCGGCCTTGAACGGATCGAGCGGATCGGGAGAGGTGATCGGTGACAGGTCCTGCCGGAGCGACTGGAACCCGGGGGCCCAGCGGATGAAGTTGATCGGTTGTCCCCACTGGTCCAGGATCTCGAACATCCCGTCGCCGTCGACATCGCCGATCTCGGTAGGCGAGAAGAATCGGAGCATGTTCCCGTCCTCGTCCGTCCGACTCGACAGGATCAGGTACAGGCACTCCGCTTCCTGAAAGTTGGTGGTCCAGAGACCGCCGACGTTCGGGTCGGCGCCGTAGATGTCGACGTCGTTGAGCGGCACGACGAGCGGGTTGCGGTTCTGAATCTGGATCCGGGTTCGGATGCGATACGACAGGAGCGACGAGCTGACGGTGCCGAGCGTCGAGTTGACGGCGACGTCGGCGATTCGGTCGGGAAACTCCATCCGGAGCAGTTCACGCAGCGCCAGGAGTCGCCCGAGGCGCGCTTCGGCCAGCTCGACCGTTCCGTTGGTGTTCAGGTCGAACGCGATGTTGCTCGAACTGATCGACAGCGGGCGCGAACCGACCTCTTCCCAGTGGTCGAGCACGATCGCGTCGATCCGGCGAATCTGAGACCGAGTCCGTTCGCGATTCGATTCCTGCTGCGCGTCGGCAAGCATCACGACGAGCATGCCGGCGAGGGTCGCGATGATCGCGATCACCATCAGCATCTCGAGGAGCGTGAAGCCGTGTCGCGCTCCTCGCTCGCGGGTCGTTCGTCCGTTCATGCCGTCTCTCCCCGAGTCACGTCGATCGTCGAAACGCACGCGACTCACTGCTGCAGGGCCGCATCGAGACGCGACTCGGTGAAGTTCGCCAGGTTGTCCCGCTCGGCCGATTCGAGCGACTGGATGGTCGGCGGGAAGATCCGCAGACCGCGGGTCGTCAGGTTGCGGCCGTAGTTGCTGTCGACGCCGCACGAGAGGAGCTGATAGTGGTCGTGAATCGGGAGGGCGGTCGCCGGCGTGGGGCTGACCTTCCAGTACGGCTGCGGAAATCCGGCTCCCGAGACGCCGGTCGCGGTGTAGGGGAGTCCCGGTGCCGCGAGGCCGGTGTTGAAGTCCATCGCCAGCGACGTGGTCGTCGGGAGCCGGGCGATGCGCGAATCGTAGTAGACGTACGGGACGTCGATGCCGGCCGGAACGTATTCGAGCCAGCCGTCGCCGTCGAAGTCGCGGAGCTGTCCCGGACGCGGCTCGAAGAACGAATGCTTGCCGCCGACCAGCACGTACTGCCCCGAGACGAGGTTGTAGTCGACCAGCAGCCAGTTCGATCCGTCGTAGCGGTAGCCGAGCGGCGACGAGGCGTTGGTGCTCAGCTCGGTCAGCAGGAAGACGATCGCCTCGTGAGGCATCATCGAACGGGGATTGCGAGTCGCGGGAGAACCGGCGACCTGGCCGAAATGCGGATTCGGCAGATCGGCGATCAGCCACTGCGGCAGCAGGCTCGTGTCGGCGTTCCGGTTGATCGACTTGATGTGGGTGTTGATCAGGTTCAGGCGGAAGGTCGGGTCGAGACCGTATTCGCCGAAGCAGTCGATCGGGTAGTTGTTGAACTTCGTCTTGTACGACTCGATCGCCTGAGCGATCTGGTCCATCTCGATCCGAGTCGCACCCTGGCGAGCCGACCGCATCGCCACCGCGATCGCCGGAACGAGCAGGGCGGCGATCAGCCCGATGATGGCCAGAACGACCAGCATCTCGACCAGCGTGAAGCCGCGGCGGGCGGAACGGGCAAGGCGTGCCATGACGATGACTCCGTGAACGTCTGCGGGCGATGAGCGTTGACGAGCGGGGCGAGCGGAGGGACGAGGGGGGCGAGTCGCCGTCGCCNNCGGCATGAAGAGCGCGATGACGATGAAGCCGACGATGCTGCCGAGCACGATGATCATCAGCGGCTCGATCAGCTTCATCATGCCGTCGGTCAGGTTCTGGACTTCTTCCTCGTAGTAGTCGGCGACCTTGTAGAGCATCGTGTCGAGCTCGCCCGTCTCCTCGCCGACGTCGACCATGTTGATGACCAGATCCTCGACGACTCGCCCCTTCATCCGGATCAGGTAGACGAGACCGCCGATCAGGCCGAGCGCTCCGGCTCCGATCGCCGCCGCCATCCAGTACTCGACCTTGATGATCAGGATGCCCAACGGCGGCAGACCGAGCAGACAGACCCAGAAGAAGAGCGCGACGGGGTGGAAGTTCGGGACCGACGCCGCCTTCATCGGGCGGGCGATCGATTCGCCTTCGCGGATCGCGTCGATGACCTTGCTGTACATCTTCTCGAACATCGCGTTGCCGCTCGTCTCGCGGGTGATCGTGAGCCCTTCGAGAATCGGCACGCCCGAGGCGACGAGCGCGCCGAGCGTTCGCGTGGTGCGCGCGAGGTTCGCCTTTTCGATCAGCTTGCCGAAGACCGGCAGCTTGAGCAGGAACAGGTGCCAGCCCATCCGCCCTGCCTTGAACTTGCAGGTGAGCATGATGAACAGGACCATCGCGATCGGGATGAGCGGGAAGAGGAACCAGAGCTTGACGAGCTTGTTGCTGATCTCGATTAGGATGACGGTGATCGCCGGCAGCTTCAGCTCGAACTCCTCGAACATTTTCTTGAAGGTCGGAATGATGAAGTTCATGATGAAGCTGACGATGGCGATCGTGAAGAGCACGACCATCACCGGGTAGATCAGCGCGCCGACGACCTTGTTCTTGAGCGTCTGGGTCCGCTCCTTGAACTCGGCCAGACGCCGGAGAATGATCTCGAGCGATCCGCCCGCTTCACCTGCCTTGATCATGTTGACGTACAGGCGGTCGAAGACCTTCGGCACCTTGGCCATCGCTTCGCTCAGCGTGGCTCCGCCCTCGATCTCGTCACAGACGTCGATCAGCGCGTTCTTGAGCGCGCCGGGCTTCGACTGCCCTTCGAGAATCTTCAGGCTCCGCAGGATCGGCATGCCGGCGTCCTGCAGGATGGAGAGCTGGCGGGTGAAGGTGACCATCTTCTTCCCCCGTNNCTTCCCCCCCGCGCCTCCCATCGCGAAGGTCTTCCGCTTCTTCCCCTTGGCCGCGGCCCCCTTGGCTTCCTTCTGCAGCGCGATCTTCGTGACGAAGAAGCCCATCGAGCGGATCGTCGCTTGGGCTTCGTCCTGAGTCTGCGCTTCGATGACGTCGCGGATCTCCTGACCCTGGGCGTCCATCGCTTCGAATTGGAATGTCGGCATCGCCGGATCTCCGGACTCGATCCCCTGCGCGTCGTCTCAGGCGATCGAGACGGTGCGAAGGTCGGTAGGTAGGAAGGAAAACGGTGGTCGCTCCGCCGCATCGGGCAGAGGTTCGGTTCGTGCGGTTCGTGCGGTTCGTGCGNNCCGTCGAAGATGAAGTTGATGCCGGCGTCGCGGAGCGAGACCATCCCCTTGCGCTGAGCGGCGCGGCGGATCTCGTCGACCGGACGGTTCTGCAGGATCAGGTCGCGCAGGTCATCGTCGAGCACCATCAGCTCGAACAGACCGACTCGCCCCTTGTACCCCGTGTTGTTGCACGTCTCGCACCCCGACCCGCGGTAGAACTTCTGCCCCGCGACGTCTTCGGGCTGCAGCCCCAGGTCGTGGAGCATCTCTTCGGGAGGCGCGATCTCTTCGCGGCAGTCGGGACAGATGCGTCGGACCAGTCGCTGCGCCAGGATCGCCTCGACCGTCGCCGTGATGAGGAACGTGGGGACTCCCATGTCCTTCATGCGCGTGATGGTGCTCGGCGCGTCGTTGGTGTGGAGCGTNNGTCTCGAGGTCGCGGATCTCGCCGACCAGGATCTTGTCCGGATCCTGCCGCAGGATCGCCCGCAGGCAGGCGGCGAAGGTGACGCCGATGTCGTGATCGATCGGGATCTGGACGATGCCGTCGATGTCGTACTCGACCGGGTCTTCGGTGGTGATCAGCTTGTCGCGGATGTCGTTCAGTTCCGACAGGGCCGAGTAGAGCGTCGTGGTCTTGCCCGAGCCGGTGGGGCCGGTGACGAGGACGATCCCGTTCGGCTTTTCGATCACCTTGCGGAACGAGGTGAGCGTCGGCGCGTCCATGCCGACCTTCTTCAGGTCGAGCGACACGACGCTCCGGTCGAGCACTCGCATGACGACGCTCTCGCCGAACATCGTCGGACAGACCGCGACTCGCAGATCGACCGGGTGATTGCCGACCGTCAGTTCGATCCGGCCGTCCTGCGGCAACCGCCGCTCGGCGATGTCCAGGTTCGCCATGACCTTGATGCGAGTCGTGATGGCGAAGGCGAGATGCCGCGGCGGAGGGACCATCTCATAGAGAACGCCGTCCGCCTTGATCCGGATCCGGAACTCGTCCTCGAACGGCTCGAAGTGAATGTCGCTCGCGTGATCCTTGATCGCCAGCAGCAGCACCATGTTCAGCAGCTTGCGGACCGGTGCGCTCTCGGCCAGTTCGGCGACGTCGGTCAGGTTGATCGGGCCGTCGCCGGCGATCTCCTGAGCCGCCTTCTTCAGGTCGACGTCGTTCTCGAGGTCCCGCAGGATCTTTTCGAGCGAGTCCTGCTCCTCGGAGTAGTACTTGTCGATCGTCTTCAGGATCTGCGCTTCGGTGGCGATCAGCATCCGGATGTCGTAGCCGAGGAACCGCCGCAGCTCGTCCTCCATCGTCAGGTTCTGCGGCTCGCACGTCGCGATCGTCAGCGTGCCGTCGGCCAGTCGGAGCGGGACGACCTTGTAGAGCTGCGCCATCGCGTCCGAGATCTCCGAGATGATCTCGTCGGGGATCTCGAGCCCCTCCAGGTCGATCACCTGAAGGTTCATCTGTTCGGCCAGCCCCTGGACGAGCTGGTCTTCGTCGATCAGCCCCATGTCGATGGCGATCTTGCCGATCAGTCGACCGGGGTTCTGGTTCTGCTCCTCGAGCAGCATCTCGAGCTGTTCGTCCGAGATGAACCCGAGGTCGACGAAGATCTGACCGATGCGTCGGATGGCCATGTGGATCTCTTTCGGTACGGTTCCGGTCGCTTGCCGAGCGGTGGTCCGAGAGGGGAAACGGTCGCGACCGGATGAGTCGAGATTTCATGGTAATCGGACCCTTGCGGATCCGATCGCCCGAAACCGGGACGACGCCGGTCGCGAGGCGGCTCAGCCCTCGGCCCCTCCCGGATGCTCCCCTTCCTCGGTCAGCGCCATCTGACGCCGGGCGGTCGCGATCTTCTTGGCGAGCGAATCGGGGTCATGCGCCTTGTCGAGCACGTCCTCGATCGTCACCCGTTCGTTCAGCCAGTGGTCGTAGAGGGCGTCGTCCATCAGCTGCATGCCGTACTTCGCCCCGGTCTGGATCGCCGAGTTGATGCGGAACGTCTTGTTCTCGCGGATCAGGTTCGCGATACCGGGAGTCACCACCAGCGTCTCGTACGAAGCGACTCGGCCGCCGCCGATCCGCGGGAGCAGCGTCTGAGCGACGACGCCGATCAGCGAGGTGCTCAGCTGGGTGCGGATCTGGTCCTGCAGGTTCCCGGGGAAGGCGTCGATGATGCGGTTGACCGTCCCCTGGGCGCTGTTGGTGTGCAGGGTTCCGAAGACGATGTGACCGGTTTCGGCCGCGCTGATCGCCGCTTCGATCGTCTCGAGATCCCGCAATTCGCCGACCAGGATGACGTCCGGATCCTGACGCAACGCGCGGCGGATCGCTTCCGAGAAGCTCGGCACGTCGACGCCGACTTCGCGCTGATTGACGGTCGAACGCTTGTGGTAGTGATAGAACTCGATCGGGTCTTCGATCGTGATGATGTGGTGGTCGACGCTCTCGTTGATGTAGTTGATCAGGCTGGCGAGCGTGGTGCTCTTGCCCGATCCGGTCGGCCCGGTCACCAGAAGCAGACCGCGCGGACGCATCACCAGCTTGCTGAGCACCTCGGGGAGTCCGAGCTGCTCGGGGGTGAGCATGCTGTTGGGGATCTGCCGCAGCACCATCGCGATCTGGCCGCGCTGCTTGAAGACCGACACGCGGAAGCGAGCCAGGTCGCCGAACGCGAACCCGAAGTCGGCACTCCCCGCCTCCTGCAGCTCGCGCTGGCAACGCTCGGGAGTGATGCTCTTCATCAGGCTGACCGTATCGTCCGGCTCCAGCACCTTGGTTTCGAGGCGTCGGAGACGGCCGTGGAGCCGGAAGACCGGCGGCTGACCGGTCGTGATGTGGATGTCGCTCGCCCCCTGCTTCACGCAGGCCTGCAGCAGCTTGTCGATCAGAACGGTCGCCATGGTTTCCAGCTCGCTATCGAAAGGGGCCGTCGCACGGCCGAACGGCTTCGCATCGCTCGGCGCTACCGGGGCCTCGAAGCCACCAGGGCCCTCGAGGCCACCAGGGCCTGCGCCGCGTCTTGATCCTTACGCCCGCTCCCGCTCGCCCGCTCCGGATCGCCGAAGCAGGGGCCGATCGTACGACCGCCTCGGCCACGGCTCGGTCGGAACCGCAACGCGGCCACCGCTCCGATTCGCCCGGAGCGGCGAGAGCACGACGACCCGGAGGTCGCCGGTCCGCAAGCGTTCGGACGAACCGGTTCGAGAGCCGAACGCTCGAACGGTGCAAACGAAGGATCGCCTCGCAAGGCGCTGAATCGTCGATGAGGAGTCATCGACTCGTCCGGCTGCGAGCCGCGATCGGGCCCGGCGAGCGGAGCGAGTCGCGACCAGGTCCGGCAGGCGTCGGGGAGACGCCGCCGGCCTGGACGACCGAAAGACAAGGTGTCGAGGAGGTGGTACTCGCCGCGTTCGGAACCGGAGCGGCGGGATGGGACCGGCATCGCAGGAAGTCCCGAGCAGCGAACCGATGAGGTGGGCGAAGTCCGGTTCGCCGTCGTCAGGTCGTTGCGTCGACTTCTCTGCGTCGCCGGAGCGATTGTTCGTGGGGTTGCGGTTCGTCTCAAGTTTCGGAACGGTTCCCTCGGTCCTCCGCCGTCATTCGGTCCGTCTCGGTCGGTGACCTGCTGCACGTCTCTTCCTGCCGTGGAGTCTCGCGGGCGCGTCTCGCACCTCGCCCCCAAACGGGACCGGTCGCTCCGCAACAGGACGACCGGCGGCAAGGAACGCCTGCTTCACCGGCTTGGTTCGGACGAGGGGGTGGCTCCGAGGGTGGACATTGGGGGGACGGAAGTTACTGGGCGAGGGGGAGTCGGGCGAGGCAGAGGTTGTCCTGCTCCGATCGCTTCGCGACTCGGTTCACTTCCTCGAACGACGTGATCCCGCGCATCACCTTGTCGATTCCGTCGGCGTAAAGGGTGATCATGCCGTTCTTTACGGCGAACGCTCGGATCTCCTGCGTCGAGGCGCTGGCGAAGATCATCTCGCGCACCTTGGCGTTGATGACGAGCAGCTCGAAGATGCCGAGTCGACCGCGGTAGCCGGTCTTCTGGCAGTGGTTGCACCCCTTCCCCTTCATGAAGGTCGCCTTCGACGCCTGCTCCATCGTGATCCCCGCTTCGAGGATCACGCTCTCGCGGGGAGTGAACTTCGCCTTGCACTTGCTGCAGTTGGTCCGGACCAGACGCTGAGCGAGGATCGCGATGACGCTGCTTGCCACCAGGTAGTTGGGGACTCCCATGTCGACCATGCGCGTCACGGCTCCCGGCGCATCGTTCGTATGGAGAGTACTGAACACCAAGTGTCCAGTCAGTGACGCCTGGATACCCATCGATGCCGTCTCGGAATCTCGCATCTCACCGACCAGGATGATGTTCGGTGCCTGACGGAGCATCGAGCGGATGATGCGGGCGAAGTCGAGACCGATCGTGTGGTTCACCTCGACCTGATTGATCCCCGGCAGGTAGTACTCGACCGGGTCCTCGGCCGTGATGATCTTCTTGTCCGGCCGGTTCATCGAGTTGAGAGCGGCGTAGAGGGTCGTCGTCTTGCCCGACCCGGTCGGGCCGGTGACGAGGACGATACCGTTGGGCCGGCGGATCATGCTGGTGAAGGTCTTGAACATCTCGGCGTTGAAGCCGAGCTGGCGGATGCTGACCTTGATGTTGTCCTTGTCCAGCAGCCGCATGACGACCGACTGGCCGTGGTTGGTCGGAATGACGCTGACTCGGAGGTCGAGTTCCTTTTCGCCGACGGTGACCTTGATTCGCCCGTCCTGGGGGCGTCGGCGTTCGGCGATGTCGATCCGGCCGAGAATCTTGATGCGGGAGATGATCGCTCCGAGGAGTCGCCGGGGGGCGGCATCCCGCTCCTGGAGGATCCCGTCGATCCGGTACCGGATCCGGACTCGGTCCTCGAACGGCTCGATGTGAATGTCCGAGGCCCGCAGCTGAACCGCCTCGGCGATCATCATCTGCACCAGCCGGACGATGGGGGCCGAGCTCTCGTCGGCTCCATCCGAGACGTTGAAGTCCGAATCGGTCGTCTCGGTGAAGTCGATCGCCGTATCGGTGAACTCCTGGAGCATCGAGTCGGCAGATTCGCCTTCGATCTGCCCGTAGTACCGGTTGATCGCCTCCAGAATGCGATCGCGCGGCGCCAAGGCGACTCGCACATCCCGGTTCAGGATGAAGCGGAGCTTCTCGACCGTGTCCATATCACTGGGGTCGCTGCTGAGAATCGTCAGGACGCCATCCTCCTCGTTGAAGGGGAGGACCGCGCTTTCGCGAGCGACCGATTCGGGGACCAGTTCGACGACGTTCTCGCCGATTCGCGTCTTGCTCAGATCGATGAACGGCATCCGGTGCTCTTCGGCGAGCGCCTTCATCACGTCATCGCCGTCGGCGTAGCCGAGCTGGATGAGGACATCCCCCGCATTCCGTCCCGACTCGCGAGCGACCTGGTCCGCCTCGGCGAACTGCTCCTTCGAAACGACCTTGTTGCGGATCAGGATTTCAGCGAAGCGACTGAGAGCAACCATGGGTGCCTGCTGACGACGAGGGATCGGAGGAGAAGGGGGAGCAACGAGTCGGCCCGAAGGAAGGCGATCGACGCACCTTCCCCAGGCTATCCCCATAGTGTGACCAGCGGTCTCGGCGCGGTCAATCAATCGCTCGACGGGCAAACGGCAGCGTGAGCGGACCCGCCGATCGGCCGAACGATTGCCCCGATTCGGCGGAGTCGGCCGGGGAGAGGGGACGCGGGGAGTTCCGCCGCGAGCCAAAGAAAAACGCCTCGACTTCCGAGCGGAAGCCGAGGCGTCAGTGCCCCCTCAAGGAATCGAACCTTGAACCTACTGATTAAGAGTCAGTTGCTCTAACCAATTGAGCTAAGGGGGCGATCGATCGCGGACCGTCGACAAGGACAATGTCGGCCGCCGCGAGTTCGGTAGTTTACTCGAGTCTCTTCGGTCGGCAAGGGGCACCGGCAAGGACTCGCGACAGGGAGCGGCCGGTTTTTCGCTTCGGGCCCATTCAGGGTGCGAACCCGTCGACGACCAGGCCAGCCCGAATCGCAGCGCCGGGATCCCCGTGCCTCCCAGCCCGCAGCGTCAGCAAGGGGTCCCCGTGCCTCGGTACGGAAACGCCGTGCGAATGAGAGCGGTCGAATTACGTGGCCCCGGGCTCTCCGAGCCCGAGGTCGGGTGGACGGTGATGCCGCTCACGCTTCGAAGCTCGTCCGGCAGCGCGACGAAACCTTGCCTCGGCCTCGGAGTGGCCGGGCCCACGTGAACGCCGGCGACGTGACGCCGCGTCGTTGACGGGGCTGATCCCGGCGCTGCGCTTCGGGCTGGTTGGGCCGGTCACCACGCGCCGCCTCACGCGTGTTCCGGCCGTGCCTCACGACGTGGCCCCGGGCTCTCCGAGCCCGAGGTCGGGTGGACGTTGACACAGTTCCCGCTCCGCGGCTCGTTCGGCTTCGGGACGAAACCTTGCCTCGGCCACGGAGTGGCCGGG
>DMPQ01000479.1 GCA_003455945.1 Planctomycetaceae bacterium | reverse complement strand
TCGCGGACATGCTCGGGGTCCAGACGTCGCTTGTCGAACTCCCCCTCCACGACCGGCGTCGGAAAGTCATCGGCGACCACGAACTGGGCGAGGATCGGGTTGCACTTCAGATGGCGTTCGCGCCGCACGTGAAGCGTCTCGGGGTCGACCCAGCCGATAACGAAACGCAGATAGAGATCGCTCTCCGAGAGGCGTTCGACGTCGCCGCCGCAGACCTCGCACAGGTAGCCTTCTTCGCACTTCGCCATCGTTCGCTCTCGTCGCTCGTCGAGATCGTTCGTTTGCGCCGGTGGCGGAGTCGTCAGCCCAGGCCGAGCACATCTCCCATCGAGTAGAGACCGGCAGGGCGACCGATCAGGTAGCGGGCTGCGGCGAGCGCCCCTTCGGCATAGCAGTCCCGATTCGACGCCGCGACTCGCAACTCGATCGTTTCGCCCAGCATGCCGAAGACGATCACGTGTTCCCCCGNNCGCGTGATAGCCGATCTCGGTCTTGGGACGCTTGCCGATCAGCCCCTTGCGCCCGTGTGCCTGCTGATCCAGGTTCATCTCGTTCGCGATCAGTTCGCCGAACTTCAGCGCGGTGCCGCTCGGCGCGTCCTCCTTGAAGCGATGGTGCCGCTCGATGATCTCGACGTCGGCTCCCGTCCGATGATTCCTCAGCGCCGAGGCGCACAGCTGCGCCATCTTCATCGTCAGGTTGACGGCCAGACTCATGCTCGGCGACCAGCAGACCGGCACCGCTTCGGCAAGGCGTCGGAGTTCGGTGCGAGACGCTTCGCTCAGATGGGTCGTCGCCATGACGAGCGGCAATCGATGAGCGGCGGCGGCGGCGATCGCCCGCTCGGCCCCCTCGGGACTCGAGAAGTCGATCACGACGTCCGCCTGTTCGGGGACGGACGACGAGATCGGTACACGGAGCGGATCGATCCCGGCAACCGAACCGGCATCGTCGCCCAGACGCGGGTGATGCGGCGCTTCGACCGCACCGACCAGTGACCAGGTCGGATCCTGGCTCGACATCGCGACCAGTCGCTGCCCCATCCTCCCCGCAGCACCGTGAATCACCAGACGGACGACATCGCTCATGGGGAGTTTCCTTGCAAGGGAGCCGAATTCGGGGCAGGGGGATGTCGACGGCGGCGACGGACGGCGGACCGGTCTCGCGGTCGAACGATCATCTCGGGCCGGATCGGGAACGAGACAAGAACGTCGACAATCGTCCCGGTCGGGCGGCGATCGCACAACGGGGGCGCACGATCGAGGAAGAGGCGTCGGCGCGGTCGGAGTTCTCGGCCGAGCGGCGATCAGACGTACAGCTGGATCGCTCGTGCGATTTCGTCGAAGTCGTTGCCGACCGCGACCGCATGATTGGCATAGGACGCGGTGCGGACCCCTCGGACTCCGAGCGTCTCTTCGAAACGCTTCTGATCGGCCGAGTGATAGGCGACGGTGACGTCGGGATCCTTCAGCAGGTGGCCGGTCAGGATACAGACGACTCGCTCGTCCGCGCCGATCACCCCTTCGGCTCGCAGACGCTTGGCCCCCGCTACGCTCGCGGCGCTGGCCGGTTCGCAGCCGTAACCGCCGGCGCCGACCTGAGCCTTGGCGTCGAGAATCTCCTGGTCGGTCACCTCGCGAACGACACCGTCACAGACGTCGAGCGCCCGCAGGCACTTGGCCAGGTTGACCGGACGGTTGATCTCGATCGCGCTGGCGATGGTCGACGCCTTGGATCGGGACGCATCAAGCTCGGCATAGTAGCGATCGACCAGCCCCCGGTCGTAGTTGCCGCCGTTCCAGGTCAGGCCCCGTTCGCTCGCCAGTTCGTTCAGCGTTCGGGCCCCCGAGGCGTTGATCACCGCCAGACGCGGAATCCGATCGATCAGCCCGATGCGATGGAGTTCGGCGAACGCCTTACCGAAGGCGGACGAGTTGCCGAGATTCCCTCCCGGGACGACGATCCAGTCGGGGACCTCCCAGCCGAGCCCTTCGAGCACGCGAAGCATCACCGTCTTCTGTCCCTCGAGACGAAACGGGTTGACGCTGTTGACCAGATAGATCCCCAGCCGATGGCAGACCTCCTGGACGCGAGCCATCGCGTCGTCGAAGTCGCCGGCGATCTGCAACGTCAGCGCACCGTAGTCGAGCGCCTGAGAGAGCTTGCCGTAGGCGATCTTTCCCGAGCCGATGAAGATGATCGATCGCATGCCGGCCGCCATGCCCGCATAGAGCGCCAGCGAGGCGCTCGTGTTGCCGGTCGACGCACACGCGGCTCGTTTCGCACCGATCGCCTTGGCGTGGCTGATCGCGGCGGTCATGCCGTTGTCCTTGAACGAACCCGACGGGTTCATCCCCTCGTACTGCAGCCAGAGGCGACCGGGGTTCGAGCCGACGAAGCGACCGACGCGATCGGCCTGCTGCAACAGCGTCTGTCCTTCGCCGATCGTCGCCGCCTGTTCGGCGCGAACGAAGGGGAGCAACGAGCGGAATCGCCAGACGCCGCTGAACTGCCACGGGATGCGCCGTTCGCTCCAGGCCCGCTCGAACTCGGACAGGCGAGTCGGCACCTCGAGCCGGTCCCATTCGTAGTCGATGTCCAGCAGTTCGCCGCAACGCGAGCAGCCGGTCAGCACCTCTTCGGGGCCGAACGTGGCGGCACACGCGGGAGAGATGCAGCGCTGAAAGGCTCGATCGTCCAGACTCACGATGGCTCCGCTGCCCTGCGAAAACGGCGTTCCGGTCCCTGTCGAAGGTCAGTCTACGGGGGACCGAGGCGGCTCACAACGTCAGCCGCCGCGGCGCGGAGCGGGGGGCGACCGAGAGCGGTCGCACGCCGACACGCGGGGGTGCACCATGCCGGGCGTCGATGCAAGCGTCGCAAGAACGCACAAGAAACGTTCGAGAAGATTCCTGCGAATTGCGCGCCGGCGGCCCGAAAGGAGGTTTGACTGGCGCAGGGGGGATTTCTAGAATGTGCCGCCACTTTCTCGGTCCCACCGGGGGTGGGGGCGGCGCTCGGCGCTGCCGAACCGAGACTCGGCGGACACGGAGAAGCCTGATGAAGAAGTCCGAGATGAAGCCGTACAAGGAGCTTCTGATCGCGCTGCGGGCACGTCTGCGAGGAGACGTTTCGAGCCTGGCCAATTCGGCGCTCGCCAAGGGGCCCGATTCGGGCGAGTCCGGCCGTGCACCGGCCGACATCGCCGACATGGGCAACAGCATGCTCGAAGAGAACAACAGCCTCCTGCTGATGGACAACGAAGAAGTCGTCCTGACGCAGATCGAGGAGGCGCTCGAGCGGATTGCCGACGGGACCTACGGCTGCTGCGTCGAATGCGGAGCGCGGATCCCCAAGCTTCGACTCAACACGCTCCCTTACACTCCTTACTGCGTGAAGTGCGCGGCCGAGATGGAGACGCATCGCCGCTCGTAATCGCACCATCGACGGCGGAAGCGTCCGAGTCGCGGAGCGGTTCGCGGCTGGCGCCGTCGTTCGGCGAACGAGGCCGTTCGGCGAGACTCTCTTCGGCCTTCGAAGTTGCCGTCGGCCCCAAGGATGACCGTTTCCGATGTCGAGCAGGATGATCGTCTTCGCGGTATTGGCCGTCGCCGGATTGGCGGCCGATCTCTGGACGAAGCATCTCTGCTTCGACCGCAACTATCCGCATGAACTCGCGCCGAACGAAGCGACCTGGTGGGTCTGGAAAGGGGTGCTCGGCTGTCAGCCGAGTCTCAATCAAGGAGCCCTGTTCGGCATGGGACAGGGCTCCAGTTCCGTGCTCGCGGCCGTCGCGATCGCCGCCTGTATCGGCATCGTCGTCTGGCTCTTCGTCTTCCGCGCCGGTCGCGACTGGTGGCTGACCGTTCCGCTCGGCACGATCTACGGAGGGATTCTCGGGAACCTCTACGATCGCCTCGGGTTCTGGCACGGCTCCGAAGCCGCTCCGTGGGAGCAGCAGGCGGTCCGCGACTGGATCCATTTCCGACTGGCCGGAGTTCCGCTCTTCGACCCGTGGCCGAACTTCAACATCGCCGACTCGCTGTTGGTCTGCGGCGCGATCTTCCTGTTCGTCCATCTGATGTGGATCGCGCCGCGCCAGGAAGCGGCGGCAAAGCGAGCGGCTCAGGAGCCGCCGAATCGGACTGCCGCGACCTGAGGCCGATCACGATCGCGCGAGGTCAAAGTCCGCTCGCAGGACCGGAATCGAATCGCGATCACTCTCACGCGGACCAGCCGATCGTCGATCGGGAGTGGGACAGGTACGAGCCGGAGGAAACATCGAGCCGAGGGCTCGGCTCGCGACGATCGATCGGCAGGGGCCGAATGAGGAAGAGACCCCGAGAACGGACTCAGNNTCAGGAGTGGATCCCGCACAGAAGTACCCCGCTTAGAGCTGCTCCGTGTTTCAGGCCTGACCCGGTTCACGGTTCCCTCTCGCGGGATCCACTCGTCGGCAGCCGACCGAAGCCGGATGCTGCGTCGCAGCGAATCGACACCGGATCTTACGCTCGAAACCGGTCGTCGGTCAAACGCCTTCTCGGCGAACCATCAGCTTCGATGCCGCCTCGGCCGCCAACACCGTCTCCCCGCCGCCGACTTCGATCCGTACGATTCCCGCGGTTTCGACCCGTTCGACCAGTCGGCCGACCCGGTCGATCTCCAGTCCCTGCTCGGTCAGGTACTTGAGAAAGTCGGTCGACTGATCCATGACTCGCAGCAGTCGAAACTCCCGATTCGATTCGAGCGAGGTCAGCGGAACGTAGTCGGTCGGAGCCATCGAGCCGTCGGACCGCGGAATCGGATCGCCGTGGGGATCGGCGTCGGGAAAGCCGAGATACGCATCGATCCGGTCGATCAGCAGGTCGCTGACCGCATGTTCCATGTTCTCGGCTTCCTCGTGCACTTCGTCCCAGGTCAGCGACAGCGTCGAGACCAGGAACTGCTCGATCAGACGGTGGCGCCGGACGACTCGCAACGCCAACGCCGTTCCGGCTTCGGTCAGGCGGACCCCTTCGTACGGAACGTAGTCGGCCAGGCCGCTCGCCTGAAGCGTCTTGAGCATGCTCGTCACCGTTCCGGGGAGAACGCCGAGCTCCTCCGCGATTCGGCCGGTCGAAGCGGCAGGGGCGGAGAGTGCGTCGTGCGACGTCCGATCGCTCCCTCGCTCGGCCAGCGAGGTGATGGCGTGGATCGCCTTGACGTAGTTCTCGATCGTCGGGCTCGACACCGATCTCGGCTCCGCACGGCGGTTCGGTCGCCCCGCGCGAGTCCGCTCCCGCACGACGACCGACCGCGGCTATTCTAGGTGCCGGTCGCGCAGCAGGTCAGGCCCTCGCGACGATGGTCCGAGCGAGTCGAACTTCGGCACCGACGCCGTCTCGATTCGCGTCCGGCAGGAATTCCTCCACGAGAATTGCGGCATGCGATCGGTGCACGAAACGTCTCGGCGGCTGTTGGCCGAGCAGGTCCTCCCCGAACTCGATCGTCTGAGAGTCGCGGAGCATCGGCGCGGCGCCGGATCGCGGGTGCTCGACTTCGGCGCCGAGGCGCCGGGAGGGCTCGAGGCGGGGCGATTGTTGGCGGAGCTCTGTCTGGCAGGACTCGGTCGTGTCGGCTTCGGAGCGACCTCGCTCGGTCCGACTCGTGTCTCGGTCGACGTGACCACCGACCATCCGGTGCAGGCCTGCTTGGCCTCGCAGTACGCCGGTTGGCCGATTTCGGTCGGTGACTACTTCGCGATGGGCTCGGGCCCTTTTCGCGCCGCTCGGGGTCGCGAGGCGCTGCTGATCGACGAAGGGTTGACCGCTTCTGCCGATGCGACGATCGGCGTGCTCGAGACGCGCGTGCTCCCGGACGACGGGACGGTCGAGTCGATCGCTCGCGCCTGCGGCGTCGACGCGTCGGGACTGACGCTCGCGATCGCGCCGACCGCCAGTCTCGCCGGCATGGTGCAGATCGTCGCCCGTTCGATCGAGACCTGTCTGCACAAGCTTCACGAGCTGAAGTTCCCGCTGGCGCGGATCGAGTCGGCGCGCGGGACCGCGCCGCTCCCTCCGTCGACGCTCAAGGACCGGATCGCGATGGGGTGGACCAACGACGCGATCCTCTACGGCGGCGAGGTGACGCTCTGGATCGACTCGGAGGGGCTTGATCTCGAGTCGCTCGGGCCGAAGGTGCCGAGCAGCGCATCGGCCGACTACGGCCGACCGTTCGGCGAGATCTTCGAGGCGTACGGACGGGACTTCTATCGGATCGATCCGCTCCTGTTCAGTCCTGCCTCGGTCACCTTCATCGATCGCCGCTCGGGGCGAGTGCGTCGCTTCGGAAGCGTCTCGGCCGAGGTGCTGGCTCGATCGTTCGGCAGCTGAGTCGCCATCCGACCGGGCGGCGCCGAGCGTCGATCGGNNGCGATCCTCGGTTCGCCGACCGGCGTCTACTCGCGCCAGTTGCTCGACGCGGCGCTGAAGCACCTGCGTGTCGAGCCGTCGCTCCACGAGTTCGACGGACTCGGCTCGTCGATCGGTCCGAACGGTTGGCGCTGCACGACGGCTGAGGGGACCGAGTTGACCGCGTGCGATGCGGTCATCGTTCGTACGATGCCGCTCGGTACGCTGGAACAGGTCGTCTTTCGCATCGATCTGCTGCATCGGCTCCAGGCGGCCGGCGTCCGCGTGATCAATTCCCCTCGCTCGCTCGAGATCGCGATCGACAAGTATCTGACGACCGCGATGCTCGCTGCCGCCGGGCTGCCGGTCCCCGAGACGATCGCGGTCCAGTCGGTCGACGAGGCGATGGCCGGGTTCGATCGATTGGGGCAGGACGTCGTCGTCAAGCCGCTCTTCGGCGGTGAAGGACGAGGTCTGATCCGACTGGAGGATCCCGACCTGGCGGTCCGCGCGTTCCGGACGCTCGTGCAGCTCGGAGCGGTGATCTACCTGCAGCGATTCGTCCGCCATCCCGGCTACGACGTCCGCATCCTGCTGATCGGCGATCAGGCGTGGTCGATCCGCCGGATTCATCCGACCGATTGGCGAACGAACGTCAGTCGCGGAGCGCGCGCCGAGCGGTTCGAGCCGCCGGCCGAGTGGATCGAACTGGCGCGGCGCGCGGCCTCCGCGATCGACGCGCGGATCGTCGGCATCGATCTGCTTCCGGACGAGCGGGGAGAGCCGTTGGTGCTCGAAGCGAATGCCGTGCCCGGCTGGCAAGGGCTCGCTGCCGCTCACGGGATCGACGTCGCCGGGCGGGTCATTGCGCGGGTGGTCGATGAGGTCGACCATGACGCGGCGGGCTGAACGGACGCGGTTTCGGACGGCAAGGCTCGTCGAGCGTGCGACCGTCGCCTCGGGCGGGGCGAGCTGATTCCCGTCGGGGTTCGTCGCGACGATTCCGACCGGGTTCGGCCGCCCGAGCCGGTGTATCATGAGAGGGCGTCGAGTCCCGCCTGCGCCGACCTGTCGAAGGTCGTCGACTTCCGCTCGGCGCCGAGTGCACGTTCCCTCCCGCCCGGCCGTTCGCTCGCCCGCACGGATTCCCGCTACGGAGTCTCGCCATGGAGCCTCGCCTCTCGCTGCCCGGCCTGCGAATGCTTGATCGCCGCCGCTTTCTGGGCGATGCACTCACCGGTCTGAGCGGCATCGCTGCCGCGTCGCTGTTGGCCGGGGAACGAGTATCGGCCGATGACGCGGCGGTATGGTCTCCGACGATCGATCCGTCGGCTCCCCACGCACCGCGATCGGGGCATGATCGCGCCGCCGCTCGACGCGTGCTCGTGCTCTTCTGTTCCGGCGCCTGCAGTCATCTCGATACGTTCGATTACAAGCCGGAGCTGATCCGTCGACACGGCGAACCGATGCCGGGGGCCGACTCGCTCATCACGTTCCAGGGAGAGCAGGGGGCGCTGACGAAGAGTCCCTATCGGTTCGTGCCTCGCGGCGAATCGGGGAAGTACACGTCGGACCTCCTCCCGCAACTCGGAGCCTGGGCGGCCGATCATGCGGCGTTCCTGCACAGCATGACGGGCAAGTCGAACACGCACGGTCCGGGCGAGAACTACCTGTCGACCGGTTTCACGCTCGAGGGATTCCCGAGCATGGGCGCGTGGACGTCGTACGCGCTCGGGACCGAGAACCAGGACCTGCCGGCGTTCGTGGCGATCCCCGACCCTCGCGGCGTCCCTCAGTCGGCCATCAACAATTGGGGCGCGGGATTCCTGCCGGCGACGTTCCAGGGGACGACCTTCAACGCCCAGCAGCCGATCCGCAATCTGGCTCGCCCCGAATCGCTGACTGCCGAGCAGGATCTCGCGACGCGGCAACTGATCGAGCGGATGAACCGACGACATCTCGAACGCTACCCCGGTGATCGTCAGCTCGCGGCGCGGATCGCCGCCTACGAACTGGCGGCGCGGATGCAGCAGTCGATTCCCGACGTGGTCGATCTGACGAGCGAACCGCAGTGGCTCCGCGACGAGTACGGAGCGGACGATCCCGATCCGGTCGTCGCCGGCTTCGCGCGGAACTGCCTGCTGGCGCGCCGACTGCTCGAGGAAGGGGTGCGCTTCGTGCAGCTCTTCAACGGCGCCTACGCGATGGGGGAAGGGGTCGGTAACTGGGACGGGCACAAGACGCTCCAGGAGCAGTATGACCGCCACGGCCGGATTCTCGATCGAGCGGCGGCCGCTCTGATGAACGACCTGCAGCGTCGCGGACTGCTCGAGGACACGCTCGTCGTCTGGTGCACCGAGTTCGGGCGGATGCCGACGTTCCAGAAGGGGGCGTCGGGGCGCGATCACAACCCGAGCGGCTTTACGGTCTGGCTCGCGGGAGCCGGTGTTCGGCCCGGAATCGCTTACGGGGCGACCGACGAGTTCGGTTACCGAGCGGTCGAGAACGTCCTGACGGTGCACGATCTGCACGCGACGATGCTCCATCTGCTGGGGCTCGACCACGAGCGGCTCACCTACTATCACAACGGACTGCAGCGCCGGCTGACCGATGTCGAAGGGCGGGTCGTCCGCGAGATCCTCGCCTGAGACGCATCGTCTCGCTTGTCGCCGAGCCGAGAACCGTCCGGCGCTTCGGCTCGCGTCGAAGGTCGAACCGTGCTGCCCGTTCGACGACCGTCTTCGGATTGCCCTGTCGAGTCGTCGACCGATTTCGTTTCCGCTCCTTGCAAGGTCTGCGCCCGATGAATCGTCCCTCGCCCGCTGCCGATCCGCACGCCCAGATTCCGGCGACGCTCGTGCCGACTCAGGGATGGCACACGCTGCACGTCTACTGGCGGTGGGATCGCGCTGCGCTGGCGGCGATGTCGGTCGAAACGCGAGCGCGCGGTCGACGGGAGTTTCTCGAGGCGCTCGATCCGGCGGGAGCCGACGCGCCGGCTCGCCTGCAGACCGGGATCGTCGCCGGGCATAAGGGGGACTTCAGCGCGATGCTGATGGATCCCGATCCGCTGAAGATCGACGCCGTGTTGCAGCGTCTGGCGGCGAGCGGGCTCGGGCCGGCGATCGTACCGACCTATTCGTTCGTGTCGATCTCCGAGATCTCGGAGTACGTCCCGACCGTCGAGCAGTACTCGGCTCGCCTGGTCGCCGAAGGCGACCCGATCGGAACGCCGGTGCATGCCGCCAAGCTCAAGGCGTACGAGCAGCGGTTGCCGATCATGAACCGCCAGCGGCTCACCCCCGACTTTCCCGACTGGCCGGTGATGTGCTTCTATCCGATGAACAAGAAGCGGAAGGTGGGCGAGAACTGGTTCCTGCTCCCGTTTTCGGAGCGGAATCGACTGATGGCCGAACATGCCCGGAGCGGCATGCACTTCATGGGGAAGGTCAGCCAGCTGATCACCGTCGGCGTCGGGATCGAGGATTGGGAGTGGGGCGTGACGCTCTGGGGGCGGAACCCCGAGTTCCTGACCGAGATCGTCTATCGGATGCGGTACGACGAGGCGAGTGCGCGGTACGCCGAGTTCGGTCCCTTCTACACGTCGTTCGTGGCCGGTGCGGAGCGGATTCTCGAGCACTGCCGCATCGTCTGAGACGAGTCGGTTTCGCTTGCGATCCGGTCGGTCGGTTGCGGATCCGAGGCGGGATCGGGTATTTTCCCAGGTGGTTTCCGTCGTCGGCGCGGCCTCGCCGCGGCAGCGTGCGGAGGGCCAGCCTGCCTTTTTCGGCCGGTGCCGAGTTCGGAGGGGGAGACCGGGGCGAGCCCGGAAGACCGCTCGTCGAGGCGTCGGTTCCTGCCTACAGTCGGTCGCCGGATCGAAACGGTCTTCTNNAGACGGTTCACCGAACTTCCGCCCCCACCACCGCCGTGGTCGTTGCGCTGGCCGATCGGCTTGCGTTCGTCACCGCGAGGGTCGTTGCGACGTCACCCGCGGAAGGCTCGAATCATCCGGTCCGCACCGTTCTTCGATGCCTACGCTTCCTCTCACCAGGATCCGTTTCATGTCGACCGCCCAGCCGAGTGCGACTCCTGAACTCGCGGCCAAGATCCGACAGGCCAAGGAGGCGCTCGATGCCCATACCGTCGAAGTGATCGGTTTCCACTTCCACGATTCGACCGGCAGCCCGTTCTGGCTCGAAAAGAAGCGGGAACTGAAGTTCGACCCGCTCACCGAGATCCGCTGCTACGACGATCTGAAGAAGTTCCCCGAGTTCCAGGACGAATGGCTGCGAGGGGGGCCGATCCGGCGTTGGGTTCCGAAGGGGCTCGCCGACCGACCGGTGTACGTCTTCGAGACCGGAGGGACGACCGGAATTCCGAAGAGCCGGATGGTGATCGACGACTTCCGGATCGACTACGAACTNNATTCCGAAGAGCCGGATGGTGATCGACGACTTTCGGATCGACTACGAGCTGTTCAGTCACACCCTTCCGGACAAGTACTTTCCGAAGGGGGCGAACTGGCTGATGCTCGGTCCTTCGGGTCCTCGTCGGCTGCGTCTGGCGGTCGAGCATCTGTGTCAGTATCGCGGCGGCATCTGCTTCTGCATCGATCTCGATCCGCGCTGGGTCGTGAAGCTGATCAAGAAGGGGTGGATGGAACACCTCGAAGAGTACAAGAAGCACTGCATCGATCAGGCGATCACGATCCTGACGGCCGGTCACGACATCAAGTGCATGTTCGCGACGCCGAAGCTGCTCGATTCGCTCGCCCTCGGGCTCGAGGAACGGGGCACGAGTCTGGCCGAGATCGGCATCACCGGCATCTTCTCGGGCGGAACCGAGTTCACGCCGCAGTCTACTCGCTACTGCATCGAGGAGCTGTTCGGCGGGCCTCCCGAGAAGAGCGGCATCTACATGACGCCGACCTACGGCAACACGCTGATGGGGCTCGCCTGCAGCAAGCCGGTCACCGCGGCCGACGGTTACAAGATCAGCTACTACGCTCCTCAGCCGCGCGCCGTGGCCGAGGTCGTGGAGTTCGACGACTACTCGACTCCGGTCGCCTACGGCGGCACGGGACGAGTCAAGCTGACGACGCTGACTCGCGAGTTCTTCGTCCCCGGATTCATGGAACGGGACGAGGGGGAGCGTGAGATGCCGTTCGACACCTATCCATGGGATGGTGTCAGCGGAGTGCGCCCGTTCCACGAGTTCGCGGCGTCGACGACGGTCGGCGTCTACTGAGCGCCTGCTTTTCGAGAGTCGTGGCGCGTCAGGACGATCCGGTTCGTCGCGTCGTCGCAGCGGTGAAGTTCCGGGCCGCACGAGTAGGCGGACGNNGGCGCCTCGGTCGTCCGCCGAAGCGGCGACGGCGCGACGTTCGATCGTTCGCCTTTCGTGCCTACCGCAATTCAGCGTTCCGTTCTTTCCGTTCGTTTTCCATCGCCGTGAATGCCCGAGGTCATCGATGACGCCGATCAAGCTCCATCCGATCCGTTGGGGACAGCCCTACGAGTCGCTGGAAACGAACGAGGTGAAGCACTTCCTGACGGGCGAGACGGTCGCTTCGATCGGGCAGATCAACGGCGGGATGGTCCGGCGCGACATGCGTCAGGCGAACAAGGCGCGCGAGATCCTGCAGGGGATTCCGATCCGGAAGCTTCTCGAGATGGTCGCGTCGGCCGCGGACCTGTTCGAGAAGGGGACGCTTCCGGTCGGCGACGGCATGCAGACTCCCGACGACTTCGTCCGTCAGCAGTCGGCGACGACCGGCCTGCCCGAAGTCCTTTGCCGCTCGAACATCGTCAAGAACGCGTTCGTGCTGCGCAACATGACTCAGATCCTCGACGCCCTGACGCGCGGTCTCGATCCCGAGATCCTGTCGCGCGGCTACGGGATGGAGAGTCGCGGGGTCGTGGTGAGTTATCACTGCCAGGCTCCGGTCCTCGGAGCCGTCCTGCCGAGCAACAGCCCGGGAGTCCACACGCTCTGGTTGCCGGTGGTCCCGCTGCAGATGGGCCTGGTGCTGAAGCCGGGCGGGCAGGAGCCGTGGACGGTCTATCGAGTCGCGGCGGCGTTCCGCGAAGCGGGGATTCCGGTCGAGCCGATCTCGATCTACCCGGGCGGCCACGACGTCGGCGAGTCGATCCTTGCCTCGTGCTCGCGGTCGATGATCTTCGGCAGTGCCCAGACGGTGCAGAAGTATGCCGGCAATCCCGGCGTGCAGGTGCACGGCCCCGGCTTCTCGAAGATCCTGCTCGGCGATGATCAGGCGGATCACTGGGAGAAGTATCTCGATCTGATGGTCGAGAGCGTCTACAGCAACGGCGGTCGGAGCTGCATCAACTGTTCGGCGATCTGGACGCCGCGGCACGGCAAGGCGATCGCTCAGGCGCTCGCCGAGCGGCTCGGTCCGATCGACGTGTTGCCGCCGGACGATCCGCAGGCTGGCCTCGCGGCGTTCACGACCGAGGGGACGGCGAAGGCGATCTGGGAGATGCTGCAGAAGGACCTGCAGGGTTCGGGCGTTACCGACATGACCGCCGCCTACGGCCCGCGACTCGTCGAGAAGGAACGCTGCGGCTACCTTCGACCGATGGTCGTCCACTGCACGTCGCCCGAAGCCGAGATCGCGGCGAAGGAGTTCATGTTCCCGTTCGTCTCGGTCGTCGAGGCGCCTCAGGAGGCGATGCTCGGCAAGATCGGCCAGACCCTCGTCGCTACCGCGCTGACCGAGGATCGGTCCTGGATCCGATCGCTGCTCGATTCCCACCACATCGATCGACTGAACGTCGGTCCCGTCCCGACCAATCGTCTTAACTGGCTGCAGCCGCACGAAGGGAATCTGACCGATTTCCTGTTCCGCTCGCGCGCCGTGCAGATGTCTCCCGAGATGATGGCCGCACTCGGGTGACGATGTTTCGGCAATTGGTTCGAGAAACGGTGGCGAGTCGCGAGACGAATCGGTGCCGAAGCTTCATCGCTTCGGTCCCTCCCGCCGTTTCTCGTGTCGCTCCCAAACCGTCGGCCGAACTCCGTTGCCGCCGTCCGTCGTGGCGCGGTCCCGCCCCTCGAGGAACGCGATGATGACGTCCGACGCCGACTCGGCAGATCGGAGCGGTGCGAAGGCCGACTTCGATTTCCGCATGGGAACGAGGATCGTCTTCGGTCCAGGCAAGCTCGATGTGATCGGCTCGCTCGCCGCCGAACTCGGCGGACGTCGGGTACTGCTCGTCTCGGATCCGGGGATCGTGAAGGCGGGGCATGTCGGACGTGCGATCGAACGGCTGCGCGAAGCGGGGTGCGAGACGTCGGTCTTCGACGGCACGGCCGAGAATCCGACGACCGAGCATGTCGATCGAGGCGTCCTTGCGGCTCGCGAGTTCGGTCCCGATCTGCTCGTCGGACTCGGCGGGGGCAGTTCGATGGACTGCGCCAAGGGGATCAACTTCCTGCTGACCAACGGCGGTCGGATGCAGGACTATTGGGGCGTCGGCAAGGCCCATGCACCGATGCTTCCGATGATCGCGGTACCGACCACCGCCGGGACCGGGAGCGAGCTGCAGTCGTTCGCGCTGATCTCGGACGCGGTGACGCACGCCAAGATGGCCTGCGGTGACCGCAAGGCGACCTGCCGCATTGCGCTGCTCGATCCCGAGCTGACGCTCACTCAGCCGCCGCGAGTCACGGCGCTGACCGGAGTCGATGCGGTTTCGCATGCGATCGAGTCGGCGGTGACTCGCCCTCGCACGGCGATGTCGATGACCTTCAGTCGTCGCTCCTTTTCGCTGCTCTGCGAGGCGCTTCCTCGCGTCTTCGCTGCGCCCGATGACCTGGCGGCGCGAGCCGACGTGCAGCTCGGAGCCAGTCTGGCCGGACTGGCGATCGAGAACTCGATGCTCGGCGTGGCGCATTCGCTCGCCAATCCGCTCACCGCTCGCTACGACATTCCGCACGGTCAGGCGGTCGGTGTCATGCTTCCTGCCGTGGTCCGCTTCAACGCGCCGGTCGTCGGTCGGACGTATGCGGAACTGGAGCGCGAACTGGTCGGCGAAGGGAGCGGAAAGTACGAGCCGGGAGAGCGACTGGCGATTTGGCTCGAAGAACTCCTGCGCACCGCGGGATTGGCGAGTCGACTGTCCGAATTGGGAGTCGAGCGGGAGCGTCTTTCCGAATTGGCCGAGGGGGCCCACAAGCAGTGGACCAAGGGGTTCAATCCTCGTGAGGTGCGCGACGAAGATCCGTTGCGACTGTACGAGCAAGCCTTCTGAGCGGCTGCTCTGCTAGAATCGTTCGAGCCGAGATCGTTCTCCACTCGGTCCGAGTCGCCGGCCGAGCGGCAACGGTCCGGTGTCGGTCGAGGGTCGCCGCGGATCGCGACGACGACTCGTCTCTTGCCGCAAGTTTCGCGGAGGTCGACTCATGAATCGGGTTCGAGCGAACGGAAGATTCGTCGCCTCGTTCGTCGGGCTCGTGTCGGGATTCGCTGCGGCGATCGCACCGGTCGCTCTCGTCGCGCAGCAACCTTCCCCGACCGATCCGCAGCCGGCCACGACGGACGCTTCGCCGGTCGCCGCCGAAGTGTCTCGCGAGTCCGAAGCGGCGGGAACGAACGGTCCGCGACGAGCGGACGGCTCGAGCTGGACCACCTTTCGCGGCACGTTCGAGGGGACCGGCAACAGCGGCGCGTCGCTTCCCGAATCGCTCGAACTGCTCTGGACCAAGGAGGTCGAGAAGGGAGCCTTCGAGTCGACGGCGGCGATCGTCGACGGCCGCATCGTGATCGCCGATCTGGATGGTCGCGTCTATGCGCTCGACCTGAAGGACGGGACCGAGTTGTGGAAGTTCGATACGGAGGGAGCGGGCTTCATCGCGTCGCCGACCATCCTCGACGGGCGAGCTTATCTGGGGGACCTCGACGGTGTCGTCCGCGCCTTCGATGTGGCGTCGGGGGAGGTCGTCTGGAGTTTCGAGACAGGACTCGAAGTCGATGCGGCGGCGACGGTGCATCGTGGTCGGATTCTGGTCGGCAGCCAGGACGCGACGCTGTATTGTCTGGATGCGAAGAGCGGGGAGTTGGTCTGGAAGTACCAGATCGCCGATCAGATCCGCTGCAGCCCGACGCTGGTCGAGGATCGGGTCTTCGTCGCCGGTTGCGACGGGTTCCTGCACATCATCGGCCTCGAGAACGGCGAGGAAATCGCGAAGGTCGAGATCGGCGGACCGACCGGAGTGACTCCGGCGGTCGTCGGCGACCGACTGTTTCTCGGCACCGAAGACGGACGCTTTCTGGCAATCGACTGGCGCAAGGCGGAGCTGCTGTGGAGCTGGGAGGAGCCTCGCGGACAGTCGATCCGGAGCTGCCCGGCAGTGACCGACGAGCGAGTCGTCTTCGGGACGCGCGGTCGTCAGGTGATCGCGCTCGACCAGACGACCGGCAAGGAGGTCTGGACCTTCGCGGCTCGTCGGGGAGTCGATTCGTCGCCGGTGATCGTCGGCGGCCGACTGTTCATCGGAGCGGGAGATGGTCGGGTCTACGGGTTGAACGTCGAGTCGGGGGAGAAACAATGGGAGTTCGAGACCGGCGGCGAAGTCACGGCGTCGCCGGCTGTCGTCGACGATCGCCTGGTGATCGCCGACTCCCGCGGCACCGTCTATTGTTTCGGCCGGAAGTGACCGGTCCTGGCGACGACGGGCCGCGACGATCGACCGACCGACGTTCCGGGAAGGGGACTGCCGAATGACGACCGACGCCGAGAAGACCGAAGTCGGCAGCTACTTCATCTCGAACTATCCGCCTTACTCGCAGTGGAATCGCGAGACGCTGGGAGATCTGCGACAGGTGATGGCCGCGCCGCCGCGCGACGTGCCGCTCGGGCTCTATCTGCACATCCCGTTCTGCCGCAAGCGTTGCAAGTTCTGCTACTTCAAGGTCTTCACCGACAACAACGCTGCCGACATCGAGAAGTACGTGTCGGCGCTCTGTCGAGAGATCGAACTGGTGGCCGAGCTGCCGGTGATGGGAGGTCGCCCCTTCCGATTCGTCTATTTCGGCGGAGGGACACCGTCGTACCTGAGCGTCAAGCAGCTCGAATCGCTCGTCGATCGGCTCCGCCGAAGCATCGATTGGAGTCTGGCCGAAGAGGTGACGTTCGAGTGCGAGCCGGGGACGTTGAAGGAGTCGAAGGTCGCGGCGCTTCGCGAGCTGGGAGTGACGCGTCTGAGTCTGGGAGTCGAGAACTTCAGCGACTACGTCCTCAAGGAGAACGGGCGAGCCCATCTCTCGGAAGAGATCCTGCGGGCATGGGAGTGGATTCGCGCGGCGCAGTTCCCCAACGTCAACATCGATCTGATCGCCGGCATGGTGGGCGAGACGTGGGAGAACTGGCAGGAGAACATCCGTCGGGCGATCGAGCTGGAACCGGACAGCGTCACCATCTATCAGCTCGAACTCCCGTTCAACACGGTCTATTCCAAGGACATCCTCGGCAATCAGGTCGAACTGAAGGTGGCCGACTGGCCGACCAAGCGTCACTGGGTCGACTGGGCCTTCGATCGGTTTCTCGAAGCGGGCTACCACGTCAGCAGCGCCTACACGGTCGTCCGCGATCCGAAGAAGGTCAACTTCAGCTACCGCGACAATCTGTGGCGCGGGTCCGATCTGCTCGCGACTGGCATCGCCAGCTTCGGGCACGTCTCGGGAGTCCATTACCAGAACAAGCCGGAGTGGAACGACTACGTCGGCGATCTGCTCGATCGAGGCGAACTGCCGTTGGGGCGCGCGTTCCGACCGACCGAGCATCAGGCGCTGATTCGCGAGATGATCCTGCAGCTGAAGCAGGGCTATCTGGACGAAGGCCATTTCGATCGCAAGTTCGGCGTCTCGATCCGCAGCGAGTGGGCCGAGGTCTGGTCCGACTATGTCGAGCGCGGCTTCGTCGAACTCGGTGACGGGCGGATCGAGGTGACTCGCGAAGGGCTGCTGCGGATCGACGGCCTGTTGCCGGCGTTCTTCGAGCCGGAGCATCGGGGAGTCCGTTACACATGAGCGAACCGTCGGCGCACGAGACGCTCGTGTTCGCGATGGGGGAGTTCAAGGCGGAGTTCCCGACCGATCGTCGTTACGCACGCAACCACATGTGGGCTCAGCCGATCGGCGATCGCTGGCGCTTCGGCTTCACCGCCTATGCAGTTCGCCTGCTGCAGGACGTCTATTTCCTGGACTGGAATATCGACGCTCCGGTCGTCGTGCGCCAGGGGCAGGAAATCGGAGCGATCGAGAGCAAGAAGGCCGAAAGCGATCTCTTCTCGCCGCTGGCCGGCGAACTGACCGAGTTCAACGTCGACCTGTTGCAGGATCCTTCCGGCATCAACGTCGACAAGTACGGTCGAGGCTGGCTGTTCGAGATGCAGGGGGATGGCGCCCCGCTGATGTCGCCGGAGGAGTACGTCGCGCACCTGGAGGAAGTCTGGGTGGTGACGCAGCGGACGATCAAGGGACAACTGAACGAGTGAGCCTCATGGCCAAACGCATCGCGGTCGTCGTCTCGCAGGGACAGAGCCACCATCCGGCGAAACGCCAGCTCGAAGAAGAGCTGGTGACTCGGCTGATGTTCGAGCTCGGTATCGACGTCACCGTCGTGCCGCATCTGTACGATCTGAAGCCGGACGGAACCGGCATGCTGGCGCTGCAGGGGATCAAGGGAGATCTGGTCGTCTGCAGCTGGCTCTTCGAGCGGGCGGCTCGCTGGGTGCTCGATCGGAACGACATCCGCGGTGCCGTCGGATCGACGCTGCTGAAGAACGAGAGCGACGACGAGGAAGAGGACGAGGAAGAGCTGGAAGCGAAGCAGGACGCGAAGCGGCGCGTCGTCGACGACCGTCCCGTGCCGGCTCGCCGCATCTGGTGTCTCGATCTCAAGGCACGCGAATCGGTCGAACCGTTCATCGAAGAGATCACGCGGATCGCTCGCGAATCGACGGTGAAGACGGTCGACCTGATGGGCTGGATCGGAGGGGCTCCGGCGGCGCCGCAGCTGGAGCGATTCCGCCAGGAGATCGAGCGACCGCTGGTCGCACCGAACGGCAACGGCAACGGCAACGGNNCGCTGGTATCCGGTGATCGACTACAGTCGCTGCACCAACTGCATGGAATGCATCGACTTCTGTCTGTTCGGCGTCTACGGCATCGATCGCGCCGAGACGATCCTGGTCGAGCAGCCCGACAACTGTCGCAAGGGGTGTCCCGCCTGCAGTCGCGTCTGTCCCGAGAACGCGATCATGTTCCCGCAGCACAAGAACACGGCGATCGCGGGGGCGGACGAGCTGGCGGCCAACCTGAAGATCGANNCTGCTCCGGCCGTCGAGCGAGACGAACTCGACGATCTGCTTGACGAGCTCGACAGCGCCGGACTCTGATCCGCTTCGGCGGTCGCGACTCGATCCTTCCTGCCGATCGGAAAAGGGGAGCGGTCATGCGCGCCGCATCGATGATCGCTTGTTCGACGGCGGTCCTGGCGGTCATCGCCTGCTCCGGCACCGCAGCGGCTCAAGTCGTGCTCCGACAGCGCTGCGAGCCGGGGAGCGTGACGTACGAGACGACCGGAGCGGTCCGGCAGCGCGTTTCGTTGCTCGGTCAGACGGTCGACTCGTCCATCGACCAGGCGATGACGCTCGAAGTGACGACCGGCGCGCCGAACGAACGGGGCGATCGCGAGATCGCCTATCGCCCTCGGCGTCTGACGATCTCGACTCGCTCCGGTGACGAACGGCTCGCGTTCGACTCGGCCGATCCCGATGATCTTCGCTCGGCGCGCCAGGAGGACGCGGCGTCGACCCTGCGGCTCTTCGCGGCACTGGCCGAGGCAACCTGGAGCCTGACGGTCGACGAATCGCTTTCGGTGCGCGAGTTTCGCGGTCGCGAGCGGGTTCTCGACGGGCTCGATCCCGACACCGCCCGCGGTCTCGCGCCGCAGTTCGAGCCCGAGTACCTGCGACGACAGGCTCAGGAGGAGCTTCAGCCCTTCGCCGATCGTCCGGTCCGTCCGGGCGATCGCTGGCGACGCTCGCGAGAGCAGTTGCTCGAAGGGGGCGTGACGCTGCGGATCGACGAGGAGTTCCGGTACGTCGGCGAGATCGATGCGGCCGGAGAGCGCCAGCATCAGGTCGACTGGCGTTGCGTTGCGGCTCGGCTTGTGGTTCCCGATCCCGAATCGAACGTCGATGCCGACGCTCCCGCTCGCGATGCGGCAACGCAGCCCACGATCGACTACGGAACACTGCGCGTCGTCGAATCGCGAGGGGAACTCCGATTGTCCCAAGCGTCGGGACGGATCGAGTCGAGCGAGCGGCATCTGGTGCTGACCGGCCCGTTGACGTTGCGGCTGGGGGAGCGACAGATCGAAGGGACCGTGGATCTGACGCTCGACGAGCGGCAGCGTCGAATCATCGAGTAGGGAAAACGATTCGTCGCGAGTCGAACGCCTCTGGTCGATGGTCCGGATCACGACGATCGCTCGAGACCGTCGCTCGAGACTCGACCCCGATTCCCGTCCCCGGTTCTACGGCGCCACCTGATCGCGAGCGTTCGGCGGCGCGATGGCATGCACCTGCGGTTCCGCGGCGGCGCGACGAGGGGCGTGGAGAGGGTCCTGCCAGTTCTCGTCGCGGAAGTGCTTGCCGTAGACGCCGTAGTCGTGAAAGGCGAACTTCTTCGCCAGGCGATAGGCGAGGCTCTTCTCGGGAATCGGTTTCGACTCGGGGCGGTACTGCGACGGATGGCGCTCGGCCGCATCCAGTTCGGCCAAGGCCGTACCGCGAGCGGTCGAGTCCTTGGCGCCATGTCGCTCGACCAGCCCTCGGATCAGATCGGGGCGTTCGAGCGCAATGCAGCCGCGGGTGTGAGCGGCGGCGGTCCGGCGAAAATCGGCCAGGTACTCCGACCGATCGAACACTTCGCTCAGCGGCCGTTCGTCATGGATCGATTCCTTGGCGAACTGCACGATCGGACACGGCTCGATGTCTCCCCACGGGTTGATGTGGTGAGTGAAGCCGGTGGCAGCGGGGCAGAGGGCGTGACCGTCCGCATCGTAGTAGGCGTCGATGATCACGATCGGCTTGCGCACTCGCATGTCGACGACGAACTGCCGGGCGGCTCGCTGCTGTTCCTGCGAGAGAGCCAGATCCGGATTCGGGTCGGGCCCCATCGGCCGGTAGATGTGGAACCAGGTGTAGAGGACTCCCATCTCGATCAGCCGATCGACCCACTCCTCGCGGAGCAGATCGTCGTAGTTGCTCCGACAGAGACTCGTACAGACGCCGGTCAGCAGCTTGGCGTCAAGGCAGTTCCGAAGTCCCTCGAAGGTCTTGTCGAGCACGCCGGAGCGGCCGCGACGCTGGTCGCTGATCAGGCTCGTCCCTTCGACGCTGATCAGCGGCGTGACGTTGCCCGCCTTGCGAAGGCGAGCCGCGACCTCGGGCGTGATGAAGTGGCCGTTGGTGAAGACCTGGAAATAGGCGTCCCGATGCCGGTCGAGCAGGTCGAGCAGTTCCTTGTGCATGAACGGCTCGCCGCCGAGCAGGCCGAAGAACGAGTTCCCCATCCGCTTCGCTTCGGTGATCATCCGATCGAGCGCGTCGATCTCGATCTTCTGTTGCTTGTGAGCGACGTCGACCCAGCACCCCTGGCAGCGCAGGTTGCAGCTGTTGATGATCGAGATGTACAGATAGGGAGGGAAGAACTTCCCCTGCTTCAGTCGCTTCTTGTGGGCGCGGATGGCGAAGAAGCCCTTCACGCCCATGTTCCAGACGAGCTTGCGGACCAGACGCTTGTCGGTCTCGAAGAGCATCCGGCGGGCCATCTTCAGGTACATCGCGTCGCTTCCTGACTGCTCGAGAACTCTCCGCGGCGCGTCGACCGAAACGTGCGGGACCGAACGGAGCGGGGGGCGATTCGGACGGAGCCCCGCCGAACGCACCGAACGATTATAGTCGTTTCCGCCGCTCCGACCGCTCCGGCTCGCGCCGATCGAGCACCGACCCCGGCGAGCGAGTTTCCGCTTTCGGATAGCTGGGCCATGTCTTCCGACGTCCGCGATTCGTCGTCCGATCGAGCGCCGACACTCTCGACCGAGCGGCTCGAACGAGCCTATGACCTCGCCCGAGCCGCGCTGCTCGACGAGCGGACATCCGACGGACACTGGGTCGGCGAACTCTCGACCTCGGCCCTTTCGACCGCGACGGCGATCAGTGCGCTCGCCGTGCTCGGAGCCGCTCCGGGGGGTGATCGCGTCTGTTCTCCCGCCGAACGGCAGCGACTGATCGACGGTGGCCTCGCTTGGCTCGATGCGCACCAGAACGACGACGGAGGCTTCGGCGATACCGATCTGAGTCTGTCGAACATCTCGACGACGCTGCTGGTACTCGCCGCTTGGAAGGCCGCAGGGGCCGAAGCGGACCGAGGGGAATCGATCGCGGCGGCACGAGCCTACGTCGAGCGTTGCGGAGGGATCCCGGGGCTGCGGCGACGCTACGGTCGGGACAAGACGTTCGCCGTCCCGATCCTGGCCAATGCGGCGATTGCCGGTTCCGTGCCGTGGCGCGAGGTGTCGGCGTTGCCGTTCGAGGCGGCTTGCGTGCCGCAGAGCTGGTATCGCTTCATGAGCCTGCCGGTCGTCAGCTACGCGATCCCGGCGCTCGTCGCGATCGGCCAGGCGAAACACTCGCAGGATCCGACCTGGTTCCTGCCGCTTCGCTGGCTCCGAGCCGCTTCGATCGGACGAAGCCGCCGCGTTCTGGCTCGGATGCAGCCGGCGAGCGGCGGGGTTCTCGAAGCGGTACCGCTGACGAGCTTCGTCATCATGGGGCTGGCGACCGCCGGAGGAGTCGATGATCCGGTGACCGTCGCCGGCGTCCGATTCCTGAAGGAGTCGGTTCGCGACGACGGCAGCTGGCCGATCGACACCAACCTGGCGACGTGGACGACCGATCTGGCGATCGGCGCGCTGGCGATCGGCGATCGCGGCGACGAGGCGACCTGGGCCGAGGGACGACTGATCGACTGGGTTCTCGCCTGTCAGCATCGGACGCGGCATCCGTTCACCGGTGCCGATCCGGGGGGATGGGGCTGGACCGAT
Organism: Planctomycetaceae bacterium; assembly: GCA_003455945.1. Lineage (GTDB taxonomy): Bacteria > Planctomycetota > Planctomycetia > Pirellulales > Pirellulaceae > UBA11682. The sequence goes on along the minus strand of DMPQ01000479.1, from coordinate 5,981 downwards.
CTCAGCGGAGCGGTTCCGGATGCCGACGACACTCCGGCGGCGCTGTTGGCGCTCGACGCGTGGCGACGGCTCGGGCGACTCGACGAATCCCGACGCAAACAGGCCGAGCAGGCGGCTTCGGCGGGAGCCGACTGGTTGCTCGGCCTCCAGAACCGCGACGGCGGATGGCCGACCTTCTGTCGCGGGTGGGGAAAGTTGCCGTTCGACCGGAGCGGCAGCGACCTGACCGCTCATGCCATGCGCGCCCTGCACGCCTGGCGCGACGTGCTCGGAGCCGGGCGGATCGCGGGGCCGATCGAACGGGGCTGGCGGTATCTGACGCGGCAACAGCGAGCCGATGGGAGCTGGTTGCCGCTCTGGTTCGGCAATCAGGACGAGGCGGACGACGAGAATCCGATCTACGGCACGGTTAAGGTGCTGGCTGCTTTTCGGGATCTGGACCGAGGCCGAGATCCGGCGGCCGGCCGCGCCCTCCGCTGGCTCCTGGGGCGGCAGCGTGCGGACGGAAGTTGGGGAGGCGGGGCTTCGGTGCGCCAGCGACAAGGAGACTCTGACGGCTCGATCGAAGAGACGGCGTTGGCGACCGAGTTACTCGCTTCCTGGGCCGATCGCTTCTCGGGCGAAGGATTGCAGGAGTCGACCGAGGCTCGCCGGGCCGCCCTCGGAGGGCTGGAGTGGCTGGTCGCACGGGTGGAAGCAGGGCGGTTTCGGACCCCGAGTCCGATCGGTTTCTACTTCGCGAAGCTGTGGTATCATGAGCGACTCTATCCCCTGATCTACGCGGTCTCGGCACTGGGACGCGCTCGGGCGACCGGGATCGTTCGGTAGTCGGCGATGCGGTCGGTCGAGTCGATGATCGGCGCGGATGGAGGACGCAGCGCGAGTGAACCTGCAGCGAGCGGCTCGATTCGTAGCGGCTCGGCCGGCTAGACATCGGTCTTTCGACTCGCACGCCCCCTCGACCTTCCTGCCTCGGAGTGCTCGCCGACATGATCACTGACTCGGATTCGTCCGGATCGGGGAAGCGGACGACGCGGCGACGCAAGACCGCTCATCTGAAGTCGGTCCCTCCGACCCTCGAACATCGTCAGCGTCTCCAGCAGCGCTGCCGCGAGATTGCGGCGGGCCTCGACAAGAGCTCCCCGTTGTCGAAGGACGAGATGGAGCGGATCTGCCGCCGCTTGCTCGACGAGCAAGGGGATCCGGAAGGGTATCTCGGCTGGACCATGGTCGTCCTCGCGTCCGCCTTCTGGCGCGACCAGATCGCTTCGATACCGCCGTCGCGGCGACTCTTCCTGCTGCCGCATTGTCTGAAGCATGCCGAGGGGTGCCCGGCAGACTACGACGAGTTCGGTCTCGACTGCAAGACCTGCGGCGCGTGCAGCATCGCGGACTTTCGCGGCATGGCCGAGGAGATGGGGTATCGGGTCCTCGTCGCCGAAGGCTCGCCCATCGTGATGAAGATCATCGTCAGCGGGTACGTCGATGCGATCGTCGGGGTCGCCTGTCTGAACGTGCTCGAAAAGGCGATCGACAAGATTCTGGCCGCCGGCATTCCCTGCATGGCGGTGCCGCTCCTCAGCAGCGACTGCCGCAACACCAGCGTGGACGAGCAGTGGGTGCTGGACATGATCAAGGTGCCTCACGTGCCGGCGACCGAAACGACGCGGACCTTCGTTCACCTGATGCGAGCCAGCTCGAAGCTCTTCGACCCGGCTCATCTGGAACGGATCGCTCCCCGAGTCCGCTCGGCCGGGCGAATCGAAACGTCAGGGAAGACCGATCTGACCGCCGATCCGATCGGAGCGACCGAAGCGATCGCCTATGACTTTCTGGCCAAGGGGGGAAAGCACTCGCGCCCCTTCATCACGCTGGCGGTCTACGACGCGATGACCGGCGGAGCGGCGACGCTCCCCGGAGGCGAAGAGGTCGTGGCCGGGTGGAGCGACGGCGTCAAGCGGACCGCGATGTCGATCGAGACGTTCCACAAGGCGTCGCTGGTACATGACGACATCGAGGACGACGATCGCTTCCGCTATGGCGAAGAGGCGGTTCACGTTCGCTACGGCGTGCCGACCGCGATCAACGTCGGCGACTATCTGGTCGGCCTCGGCTATCGACTGGTCAGTCGCGAGACGCGGTCGCTCGGCGCGGACAAGGTCGCGGATCTGCTCGATCTGCTCGCCGATGCCCATCAGCGGCTTTCGGAAGGGCAGGGGGCGGAGCTGATCTGGCGAGACGGCCGCGACAAGCAGCTGAAGCCGATCGACGCGCTCAAGATCTACGCCCTCAAGACCTCTCCGGCCTTCGAAGCGGCGTTCTTCTGCGGTCTGCGGTTGGCGGGCGAGATCGGTGCCTACGCCGAACCGATCCGGACCTTTGCCCGCAATCTCGGAGTCGCGTTCCAGATCCTGAACGACCTGAAGGACTGGGCCGGCGACTCGGACAACAAGCTCTCGGCCGGCGGCGATATCGTCGGCGGCCGACCGACCGTTCTCTGGGCTCTGGCGCTCGAAGGGGTCGGGCCGTCCGAACGGCAGGAACTGCTCGATCTGATCGGCGACGCAAGCAAGCCGATCGCTCAGAAGCTCCAGCGTTTCCGGCAGCTGTATCGTCAAGCCGATGTCTTCGACAAGGCAGAGCGACTCGTCGAGAAGCATCGGCAGCGCTGTCAGGCGGTCGCCGAGGCGATCGAGCCGGTCGAGCTGCGCCGTTTGCTCGACTATCTGATCGAGGTGGTGCTCGAGAGGCCCGCCGATCAGTCCGCTCCGGTCGAGGTGCAGACCATTTCGATCTCGCCGCTGCCGATCGTCTCGACCTGAGAGACGTTTCGCCCCTCGAGTCGCCGCGGAACCCTGCCGCAAGGCTCGACGCGCATCGTGCTCGTGGCGATGCCGTGTTGCCGATTCGCGATCGCTCGTTTCGGGTCGCCGGGGGGATGTCGCTTTCCGCCGGCGGTCTTTCGGACTCGTGCTCCCCCCAGGTCTTCCTCCCCGGTGCTTCGCGCCGGCCGTTGGAATACAATCGAGCGGGCCCCTGCGGGGCAACGCATCGGAGCCTGAGTCCGCGGCGCGTCGGCGCATCGATCGGTTCCGCGCGTCTCGGACCCTCCAGGGAGTGCCGCATGCCGGAACCTGCCGCTCGGCCCGTCCAGTGGGCCACTCCCGATCTTCAGGTCCTGGTCGACCTCTTCTACGACCGCCCCGAACGCCTCGGGTACTTTCGCGAGGTGCGTGGCGAGGAGGTCCCGGAGCCGTTCCGAGCGCTGCTGGCGCACCATGCCCACATGACCGTCACGGTCGAGCGGCATCACGGCTGTCTGGTCGATGTCCAGGTCGATCGGACCGAATCGACGGCGACCCACTACGCTCGCGTCATTCGGTTGCGGCGGCAGAATGACGGCCGAGTCGTGATGTTCGGGCTGGTACGTCTCAATCGCCAGCTGCTCGGCGATTCGGTGCTGCGCGAGATCGAGTCGCAGGGGGAGCCGCTCGGGCGGATCCTGATTCGGCACGATGTCCTGCGAAACGTGAAGCTCCTGTCGCTCTGGCGAATCGAGCCGGGGCCGGAGTTGCGAGCGGCGGTAGAGCAGCCCGACCTGGAATTGGCCTGGGGGCGGACCGCACTGATCTACTGCAACGGCGTGCCGGCGGTGGAATTGCTGGAAGTGGCGGTGGAGCCGGAGTCCGACTGAGGCTCCGACATCGCGAGGGGGGCGAGTCCCTGGGGCACAAGCTGACGAGTGCCGAGAACGGTCCGCCCGAATGTCCAGCCGATTTGGGGGCGTTCGGTTCCCCGACCTACCCTGTCCTCCGGTTCGTGCCGAAAGGGCTTGAGGGATCGGCTCGGGTGTGACATAATCCGCGGCTTCCGATCATGGTGATGACCCGTTCCCTTCGGGAAACGGTTCCTGATGTCCCTTGCAGCGACGGATAGATTTCGGTGAAGACCCGCGCACGCAAACGAGCCAAGGCGAAGACTCGGACGAAGAAGCAGGACCCGCTGTTCGTCGACGGCACGCGTCCGCGTCCGATGTACGTGGACTACAAGGATATCGAGCTGCTCAAGAAGCTCATCAATCGGCACGGCCGGATCGTCGGTCGCCGCAAGACCGGTTGCTCGGCCGCGAGCCAGCATGCGGTCGGCCAGGCGATCAAGCGAGCCCGGTTCATGGCGCTGCTGCCGTACGTCGGCGAATGAGCCTTCGCGAAAGCGGAACTTCAAGCCTGGGTCCCGACCAAGGTCGGGACGCGGGCTTTTTTCGTGCGCGGTCCGTTCGATCTGCCGCCGCCGAGCCGTCGTGTCGGCCGGCCGTGCGTCTCGCGAGGCAACGATGAGTCGTTCGTTTCGGCTGCCGGCCCGCGTACGGTTCAGCGACACCGACGCCGCGGGGATCATGCACTTCTCGGCCTTCTTCACCTATCTGGAAGACGCCGAGCACGCACTCCTTCGCTCGCTCGGTCTTTCGGTCTGCCTGCCGCAGCCGGAGGGCTGGAGTTTGAGCTGGCCTCGCGTCGCTGCCGATTGTCGTTTCTCGGGTTCGCTGAGATTCGAGCAGGCGTTCGACGTCGAGTTGACCGTCGCTCGTCTGGGCACGAAGAGCGTCACCTATCGAGGCGAGTTTCTGCTCGACGAACGCTCGATCGCCCGCGGGGAAGTGACGGCGGTCTGCTGCCGGATCGAGACGGGTAAGCCTCCGGTTTCGCTCGAGATCCCCGCGGCGTTCCGCGAGGCGCTGGCGCCGTACGTGAACGAGGCGGACGGATGACTCCCTACCTGCGGCGCCTGACGATCGATCTGGCGATCGGAGCGGCGGAACTGAACGAGGCGCGGCGCAGTCGCTCGGCAGCGAGACTGCTGCGCGAGCAGCGCGATGACGGCGGATTCGCCGGGCGCGAAGGGGGCTCGGATCTCTACTACACCTCGTTCGCGCTCCGTTCGCTCGCGATCCTCGGAGAGCTTTCCGGTGCGCCGGCGGAGCGCGCGGCGGAGTTTCTCCGCGGACGACTTGCGGGGCGCGAGGGGCTGGTCGATTTCTTTTCGCTGATCTACTCGGCGGAACTGCTGAAGGTCTCGGCCGGTATCGATCCGATGCAGGGGCACGGCGACGGTTGGCGCGATGCGGTCGCCGACTTTCTCGCCTCGCTCCGCCGCGACGACGGCGGCTATGCCAAGAGCGACGAAGGGGCGGCAAGCAGCACGTATCAGACGTTTCTGGTCTGCATCGCGCTCCAGTTGCTCGATCGACCGATCGCGGAACCGGAACGGGTCGCCGCGTTCGTCCGTTCGCAGCAGCTCGACGACGGAGGGTTCCGCGAGATTCGCGCGGCCCGACGCGGAGGCACCAATCCGACCGCCGCGGCGATCGGCACGCTGAAGCTCCTCGGCATTCATGACTCGGAGAGCGAGGATCGGGCGATCGACTTTCTGCTCGATCGGCAGAACGACGAAGGGGGGCTGACCGCCAACACTCGGATTCCGATCGCGGATGTGCTTAGCACGTTTACCGGCATCGTGACCCTCCGCGATCTCGAAGCGCTCGACGAGCTCGACCTCGATGCCGCGCGCGCCTTCGTCGAGCGTCTGGAATCGGCCGAAGGAGGATTCCGAGCCGCGGACTGGGACGATCGAGTCGACGTCGAATACTCGTTCTACGGTCTCGGGACTCTCGCGCTCCTCGAGCGTCATCGCTTGGGTGACGACGCGACCGCCGAAGTCTGACCACGGTCAGTCGCACTTCGAACGGGATCGCCTCGCCGTGGTGATCGCGTCGTCCCCGACGCGCGGCCGTGCGATATCGGTCGTCGCCCCCCAGCCCGCCGCGTCAGCAAGGGGGCTCCGCGCCCTCCCAGCCCGAAGCGCCAAGCGCAGGGGCCCCCTGTGCCTCGGGTCGCAAACGCGCCGCGACCGGGGTCGGTCAGATCAATTGGCCCCGGGCTCTCCGAGCCCGAGGTCGGTTTCGTGCCGACACCGATCACGCT
>DMPQ01000322.1:4315-4506 GCA_003455945.1 Planctomycetaceae bacterium | reverse complement strand
CCCGCTGGACATCAACGGCAATCCGATCCGAGTCGCTCCGGCAGCTCCGGCCGCCCCCGAGACGATCGAGGGGACGCCGTCCGGTGCCGCCGCTCCGCCCAGTGGCGCCGCCGCTCCGCCGGCCAACCCGACTCCGGCCGCTCCTGCCGACACCCCGCCGAGCATCACGCCGGCCGAAGCCGACAAGGCGC
>DMPQ01000322.1:0-4273 GCA_003455945.1 Planctomycetaceae bacterium | reverse complement strand
GTCGAAGAGCGACTTCATCGCGGCCGTTCGCACTTCCGGGAGCACCTGTTCCAGCGTCCGATTCCCGGCGAAGCGGGCATCGGCGCGGATCAGGTGCCATCCGATTCCCGTGCGGATCGGCTCGCTGATCTCCCCCGTCTCCAGGCCGAATGCCGCGGCGGCGAACGCCTCGGGCATCGCGCCATGTCGAGCGATTCGGCCGAGCTTCCCTCCGTCGGCCGCCGACTCTCCCGCCGAGAACGCCCGCGCCGCCGCTTCGAAGGTCCGTTCCTCGGCAACGATCTCCCGGCGGATCTCCGTCAGTCGTTCGCGCGTCCGTTCGACCTGGGTCGCATCGGCGTCGACCGGCAGCGGGAGGACGATCTGCGACACCTCCACCTCGGTCCCGTCGAACTCCGCGCGTCGGTCCTCGAAGTACTTCCGCAGGTTCGATTCGGTCAGTCGACGATCGAGTTCCGCGGTCCAGGCGAGCTTCCAGCGGATCGACTCACGATACGCCGTTTCGTCGATCCCCAGCTCGTCCAGATGCGTCTGCCAGTCGATCCGCAGAACCGCCAGCCGCTCGCGTTGCGATTTGATTTCGCCGTCGATTTCGGCCGCTGACGGCAGGTGTCCTTCGTCTCCCAGACGCATCAGGATCAGTCGCCGCCCGATCAGCTGCCGACGAGCCTGTTCGCGGAGCAGCTGGCGTTCTTCCTCGGTCAGCCGCGACGGATCGACCGACGCGACGGCAAGACGATCGATCTCGCGCCGGCCGATCACCGGCACGCCGTCGATCAGCACCTCGTCCGCATCGGCCGAATCGAGGTCGGGAGCGGCGACGGGCGGCGGACCGTCCTGCCGGACGTTCGGCAGTGAGACCGCTGCGATCGCATGAGAGGGATCGCTCAGGAATGCTCCGATCGGCAGGGGCCCGATCGCCGCGGCAAGACTCGCCAAGCCGCCGGCGAGCCGGCACCGCCGAGTTCCAGAAGAAAGACGCATCGCATCGACTCCGGCCAACGTCGCCGCGACGGAGCGTTCGACTCCGGGGTGGCGACGAGCGGCCATCTTGGGAAAGGGGGGAGCGGCCAGGGATCATCCTGCCGAGCGATCGCGAATCGAGCCATGATTTTGCGGGATCGGCGTGCGTCGAGCCACCGCCCACCCTGTCTCGGTCCGCCGAGGGTCGGTTACAATCGCGCCGCGGCGGTCATTCCCGCCGACCGTATCGGCCATGCCGCCGCTGCGGCGTCGCGGAAACCTGCCGCTCGACCGTTCGGGTCCGCTCCTTTCGGCCCTCCCGATTCGAAGCAATGCCTGACTGGAACCAGATCGCGATCTGCGGCGTCGGCCTGATCGGCGGCTCGATCGGCATGGCGCTGCGGCAGCGCGGGCTGGCGGGAGAGGTGATCGGCATCGGTCGGTCTCCCGACGCGCTCGAACGGGCTCGGCAACTCGGAGCGATCGACTGCGGCACGACCGATCCGGAGACCGGAGTCGCGATGGCCGAGCTGATCGTCGTCGCGACGCCGGTCGAGCTGATCGTCGATCGGGTCCGCGAACTCCGACGATTCGCCCGGGCCGATGCCCTGATCACCGACGCCGGAAGCACCAAGCGAGCGATCGTCGACGGANNCGGACTGGATGCCGCCGATTCGGACGACCGGCGATTCGTCGGCAGCCATCCGCTCGCCGGCGGACATCGGAGCGGAGTCGAGGCGTCGGACGGGGATCTGTTCGTCGGGCGCCGCACGATCCTGACGCCGACCGAACGGACGCCACCGGCCGCTCTCGATCGCCTCTGTCAGTTCTGGCAGTCGCTCGGATCGATCACCTGCGAGATGTCGGCAGCCGAGCATGATGCGGTCGTCGCCGGCGTCAGCCATGTCCCTCATCTGATCGCCGCGGTGCTCGCCGGTACGACGCCGGCCGACTGCCTGACCTGGGCCGCCTCGGGCTGGGCCGATTCGACTCGGATCGCTGCGGGCGATCCCGACCTANNAATGCCGACGAGATCGACCGCGCCCTGGACCGTTTCGGAGACGGGTTCGAGACGCTGCGGCGATCGATCCGCGAGCGCGACTGGAACCGTCTCACCGAACTCCTGATCGAAGGGAAACGACGACGTGACGCTCTGGGAAGTTGACATCCTGCCGGCCGGAGAGATGGGTGATCGCGCGGGGAAGCGGATCGCCGCCGATGCGCGCGATCTCGGCTGGAACGAACCGCTCGAGGTCCGCACCGCGCACGGCTTCCTGATCCAGGGAGCGTTCGACGAAGCGCGCATCCGTGAACTGGCCGAGCGGGTGTTGTCGGATCGGGTCGTCGAGCGATGGATCGCCGCACCGGTCGGATCCCCCGAACTCGCCGCCTCTCCGGGCGACGGTTTCCGACTGGTGACCGTGATGCCCAAGCCGGGAGTCACCGATCCGGTCGCTCAGAGCGTGTCGAGCGCGATCGAGGTCTTCGGCGAACGAGCCGAGGCGGTCTGTACGCTCCGTAAGTACTGGATCCGCGGCATCGACGATCCGGCGCGTCTGAGACTGCTCGGAACCAAGCTGTTGGCGAACGAATCGGTCGATCAGCTGATCCTCGGGCCGGTCGCGATCGAGCGACTGGAGCTCGGACGCCCCGCCGAGTTCGTGAAGCGCGACGTGCCGATTCGCGATGCGAGCGACGAGGAGCTGGTGCGGATCAGTCGCGAGCGGCAGCTGAGTCTGACGGCAGTCGAGATGGCGACGATCCGCGAACGCTATCGACAGGTCGGACGCGAGCCGTCGGACATCGAGCTCGAAACGATCGCTCAGACCTGGAGCGAGCACTGCAGCCACAAGACGCTCGCGGGGCGGATCGCGTATCGCGACGAGCGGATCGAGCGGCAGTTCGACAACATGCTCAAGGAGACGATCTTCGCGGCGACGGTCCGGATCCGGAAGGAGCTCGGTCAGGACGACTGGTGCGTCAGCGTCTTTCGCGACAACGCCGGCGTCGTCCGTTTCGACGACAAGCACCATGTCTGCTTCAAGGTCGAGACGCACAATCGGCCGAGCGCGATCGAACCGTACGGCGGCGCGAACACCGGTCTCGGCGGCGTCCTGCGGGATACGCTCGGCACGGGACTCGGAGCCAAGCCGGTCTGCAACACCGACGTCTTCTGCTTCGCCCCCCCCGACATGACGCCGGACGAGCTCCCTCCCGGAGTCCTGCATCCGCGACGGATCATGAAGGGAGTCGTCTCGGGAGTGCGCGACTACGGCAACCGGATGGGGATCCCGACGGTCAACGGCGCCGTCTTCTTCGATCGCCGTTACGTCGGCAACCCGCTCGTCTTCTGCGGCAACGTCGGTCTGATCCCGGTCGACAAGGCGTTCAAGGAACCGCAGCCCGGCGACTGGATCGTCGCGCTCGGCGGACGGACCGGACGAGACGGGATTCACGGCGCCACCTTCAGCTCGGTCGAACTGACGAGCGAGAGCGAGAAGCTCTCGGGCGGAGCGGTGCAGATCGGCAACGCGATCACCGAAAAGATGCTGATGGACGTGATGCTCGCCGCGCGCGATCGCGGGCTGTATCACGCGGTGACCGATTGCGGCGCCGGCGGATTCTCGAGCGCCGTGGGCGAGATGGGCGAGTCGATCGGCGCCGAGGTCTGGCTCGATCGCGCCCCGCTCAAGTACGACGGCCTGACGCATACCGAGATCTGGATCTCGGAAGCGCAGGAGCGGATGGTGCTCGCGGTGCCGGACAAGTCGTGGGCCGAGTTCGAGGCGCTCTGCCGCTCGGAAGACGTCGAAGCGACGATCATCGGCCGCTTCGAGCCGACGGGGCGGCTGGTACTGAAGTATCGGGACGAGGTGGTCGGCGACGTCGACATGCACTTCCTGCACGAAGGGCGGCCGCCGATCGTGCGCGAAGCGCGATACCAGCCGGTTCCCGAACAGCCGATCGATCTGTCGGGAGCGGTGTCGATCGCCGACACGATGCTCGCGATCCTCGGCAGCCCGAACGTCGCCAGCAAGCATTGGGTGATCCGGCAGTACGATCACGAGGTGCTCGGCGGGAGCGTGATCAAGCCGCTGGTCGGCCCGAAGCAGGACGCGCCGAGCGACGCGGCGGTGATCCGCCCGGTGCTCGATTCGCGGCGCGGCCTGGTCATCGCCTGCGGCATGAACCCGCATCTGGGCGATCTCGATCCGCACGCGATGGCCGCGTCGGCGATCGACGAAGCGGTGCGCAACTGCGTCGCGGTCGGCGCCGATCCGGACCGGATCGCGATCCTCGACAACTTCTG
>DMPQ01000005.1 GCA_003455945.1 Planctomycetaceae bacterium | reverse complement strand
GAGGATCACCGGCCGAGAGACGCCGAGATTCCGGATGCGTTCGCGTCGGGACATGAAAAGTGGGCGGCTCCGAAACCGCCGATCGGACCTTCGATTCACCGAGTGCCGAATCGCACCGAAGCGAGCGGTTCCTGACGGATCCGTCTTTCGCCTCCGAGCCCGTCGCGGCCGAACGGCCGGGAAGATCATCGGGGAAGGGAGCGATTCGCTCCATTCCCGCGAGGGCTCGCGTCCAGCGCATTCTAACCGTTTCGTGATCTCGGTTCCTAGAGCCTCGCCGCGGATGCCTCGAGGCAGACCGAAAAGAGCTGCCGTCCGTCGGGGTCCGAGCGGGGTAGAACAGCCCGACCACCCCGAGCAGACCCCTCTGACCATGGGGGCCAATTCCCGCGGTGTCAGGCGGCGGCGCGGCGGTCTTCCCCCAGAAACGCCTCGATCGTCCCCCCGAGCGCCACCGAGAACCGCTCGGGAGCCGTCGCCAAGGCGTCGCGCAGCTGATCGAGCTGTTCGAGTTGGTTGAGCGACAGGTCGAGGAAGATCCAGCGGCGTCCGCCGAACTCGCAACGCCCCCCCGACGCTCCGCCGAGCCACTCGCGACGAACTCCGTAGCCCATTGCCCGAGCCGCCTCGACCGCCTGTTCCATCAGATCGAGCGTGTGCACGATCGTCCTCCTTGCGCAAGCCTCCGCGCCGTCCTCGACCGCCCGACTCCCGGGCCCTGGCGCGGCGGCGATTATAGGTTTCCGGCCTGCAGAAGCCCAGCTCGATCCGTCGATACCTCGCTTCGTCAAGTCGCTACGCCGTAACGGCTTGCGCCGATCGACCCCACAAGTTGCGCACCCTNNCCCTGACGAGATCGAGCGAACCAGCGGAGCTGGCTCGACCCGGCAAGATGCGTCTCCCGCCGCACCCTCTTCGCCCTCCGAATCGAGCATGTCACGCCCCCTCCACGAACTCGAGCACGAGCTGGCGCAGCTGCAGGAGCAGTTGCAGCAGGCGCGGAAGATGGCCGCGCTCGGAGAACTCGTCGGCACCACCACCCACGAGTTCAACAACCAGCTGATGACGATCCTCAACTACGCCAAGATGGGGCTGAGGTATCAGGACGAGGCGACTCGGACCAAGGCGTTCGACAAGATCCACGCCGCCGCTCAGCGCGCCGCGAAGATCACCAACTCGGTCCTCGGCATGGCTCGTAACCGATCGAGTCGCAAGGAGCCGACCTCGCTGGCGGCGCTGATCGACGAGACGCTGGTGCTCCTGGAACGAGAGCTCTCCAAGTACCGCGTCGCGGTCGAACTGGACCTGGATCAGGTCCCCGAAGCCATGGTGTGCGGCAATCAGATCCAACAGGTACTGATGAACCTGCTGGTCAACGCCCGCCAGGCGATGCCCAACGGCGGCCGGCTGATCGTCGGTCTCAAGGCGGATCGCGAGGCGCAGACCGTCGACCTGAGCGTTCGCGACTTCGGCACCGGCATGGATACCGCCACGCTCCACCGGATCTTCGATCCGTACTTCACCACGAAGCAGGGACCGGACGAGACAGGCAAGGGAGGGACCGGCCTCGGTCTCGCCGCCTGTCGCGAGATCATCGAGCAACACGGCGGGCGAATCCGCGTCGAGAGCGCTCCGGGCAAGGGGACCTGCTTCACGCTGAAGCTCCCTCAGGCCCCCGCGACCGCGACCGCCACGCTCCCCGCGACCGTCGCGCCGTCCGACTCGGTGGCCGCTCGGTAGCGTTTCGCCGAAGCCGCGCCGACGGCTCGATCATTCGCGCCCGATCATTCGCGCTCGATCACTCGCGGCCGTTCATTCGCGCTCGAGCGACTCGCGAAAGAACGCCTCGAGCGTCTCGGCGGGAAAGAGCGCGAACGAGAACTCGCGACTCCCCAGCAGTCGCTCGCGCCGCATCTCGCGCTCCCATCGCTCCCGCTCGTCGATCAGTCGCTGCCGTGCGGTCTCGACCCAAGGGCGGAGCAGTCGATTGGACCGCTCGATGTCGGCATGTCGGCGCACGAGACTCGNNTAGTCGGTCGGCGTCGGCGCGGCGAGCCACTCGCGTTTCGCTTGCCAAGCCGCCATGGCCTCGTCGTCCAACCGCTCGGCATCCTGCAGAAACGCTTCGGGACGAAACTCCAGGTCGCGCATCGCCCGTCGTATCGCGTTCCCTTCTTCGTCGCTTCGCCCCGGGCGCGGAACGTCCAACCGAAGCGTGGCGGTCGCGGTGACGAACGGTGGCGCCGTTAGGCCCCAATGAGTCGCGATGATCCGGTCGGTCAGCCGATCGTAGTGGGCGCCGCCGATGCCGTGGACGAACGCATCGCTCGCCAGCGTTCTCGCGAACCAGGTGGTGGTGAGAGCTCGGGAACGGATCCGGACGTCGCTCCCGGCCGGAGACGCCTCGTCGCGGATCCAGTCGCTCCCCGCGCCGCTCCATCGCCACCCGGCGCCGTCGTCGAGCTCCAATCGATCTCCCGAAAGCGTCCGAACGAACAGCCGTCGTCGCCGCGGATCGTCCCGTCGCCAGACCCAGAACGGTGTCTCGATCCGCTCCCCTTCGCGACCGAGCTCCGGTACCGGATGCGCATTGCTGCGGATCCGATACCTGCGGCGATGCTCGAGGAGCGCTCCGTTGTAGTCGTCGCGCAGCCGAGCCGCTTCGCGCCACAAGGAGAGAGCGAACTCGCGGAACGGGAGGGAATCGCAGAGCCGGCCGAGCGGCAGTTCCAGGGTCCGCCAACCGAACCTCGCCTCGAACCGATGCCGGGCGATCGCGATTCGAGCACCGAGCGGTAGCGTCGGCGGCAGGTCCCGCGTCTCGGACCACAACTCTTCGAGCAGCGGNNAACTCGGCGAGCAGCGGCTGCGGCACCCACGGCGCCATTCGCTCCGCGACCCGTCGATCGAACGACTCGAAGAGCCGCTCGTCGATCACGCGCCGTTCCTCGTACGGCACACCGTCGGCCACGGCGTCGATCGGTATCGCCTCGATCCGCGGCGACTCGGGCGTTCCGGCGGGAACGCGGATCGCCGTCGACTGACAGAGGTCGTTGTCGACGATCAGATCGACGCCGATCCCCCTCCCCTCGCGAGCCAAACGATCGAGCACGCCGTTCTTGAACCAGACGCCGGAATGGAAGAGCTGAGGCTGATGCCCGGCGAGGACCAAGGGGCCATCGCTCGGGAGCTCCGGGAGATCGCGCCAGGCGGAAGTCCACTGGCGAGCGGCAGCGACGACCTGATCGCGAGCCGCCGACCGCAGACGCCCCCAGTCGAAACCGACTCGGGGCGGAGCGAGGCTCGCGTCGCATCGGCGATCGAACCGACGAAGCATCTCGACGACCGGCGGCTCGATCAGCGCTGAGCGATCCGCTCGCGGAGCGCGCAACAGCGGAAGCTCGTCGGCCACCGAACTCATGCGTCGGCCCGTTCGGCAACTCCGCCGCGGCAGCGCTGTGCCTTGCGCAGCGCTCGCTGCAACACTTCCTGGTAATAGGCGAAACGTCGGTCGGCATCGTCGAGCGAGCCGCCGAACGATCGCTTCTCGTCCAGATAGATCAACGGCACCGGCAACTCGACGATCTTCAGCTCGTGCGCCACCGCCTGGACCCAGAACTCGAGCGGCATCGCGTAGCCCGGCTCGGTCAGACAGAGATCCCGCAGCGCCTCGACCCGATACGCCTTGAACCCGCAGAACGAATCGGTCAGCGACAGTCCGAGCAGTTCCTCGAGCTGCTCGGTGATCCGGACGTTGATGGCGCGGCGCTGTTCGGGCGGAGCGGTGTCCCCCGGGAATGCCTGCAGGTAGCGGCTCCCCGAAACGATATCCGCGCCGGTCTCGTCCAGCTTGGCGACGAACTGCGGGATCCGCTTCGGCTCGTGCTGCCCGTCGCAATCGATGGTGACGAGGACGTCGTACCCCTCGCGCTGCGCATAGTCGAAGGCCGAGATCAGCCCCGCGCCGTAGCCGCGATTCGGCTCGTGCCGGATCACCTGCACGTCCCCGCGGGCGGTCAGCCGCTCCGAAGTCCCGTCGGTCGAACCGTCGTCGATCACGAGCACGTCGTCCGAGTACCGCAGCACTTCGTCGAGCACGCGGTCGACATGGGCCACTTCGTTGTACACCGGCAAGGCGGTCACGTAGCGACGGATCATGATCGGAACTCCTCGGTCAGCGGTCTTGGACGGTCGATCCATTCTAGGAACGACCCGGTCGGCGATCGACGAAAAAGGACGCTCCCCCCGGCGAACTCCTTACGCCGGCCCGGCCGAGTCGGTGGGGACGGCGGAGTCGACGGGACCGCCCGAGTCGTCGCCTACAAGACACCCCCCCTTCCCTTCGCAGACGTCACAGCCGGCGACCTCCCCTCGCCGCCGGGCGCGACATCGCTCGATCCGGTCGGTCAGCAGCGGGATCAGCCAGGGGTGCCCGCCGATCGGCGCCGAAACGAAGACCGGCACCGTACCGCCTCGGGCGGCCGACGCCTGAGCGGCGAGTCGAGGGAGATCGCCGGTCCAGTGCTTTCCCGGCAGCAGAAAGAAGGGGCAAAGAACGACCTGTCGAGCCCCTCGCTCGACGCATCGTCCGAAAGCCGTATCGATCGACGGCTCGGCCAGTTCCATATGAGCCGGCTCGACGATGGCGTAGGACGCCTCGGCAGCGAACCGTTCGACGAACGCTTCGAGCGCCCGGTTGCTCTCGGCACGGCGCGAACCGTGATCGACGACGATGATCCCGAGCGGCGCGTCGATCGGAATCGGAACGGACAGTCGGTCGCCCGTCACGCCCCGCCTCGCGTCGGAGCCGCAGCTCCAGCGGCTGCCGATGCGTGAACGGCCGCCGGGGGTCTCCCCGAGGGGCAACAACCCTCGGGACAGACGTCATGGCTCGCTCCGCACGAACCGAGCGCCGCCTTGGGACCGCCGAGCGCTCGCTCGACCACCAACTCGCGGATCATCGCGATGTAGCGAGGGTCGTTTCCGACCGTCGCGGCTCGGTGCAGTCGAATGCCNNCCGTCGCGGCTCGGTGCAGTCGCATGCCGAGTCGTTCCGCGAGGTCCCGCGCTTCGGTGTCCAGGTCGTAGAGGACTTCCAGATGGTCCGAAACGAAGCCGATCGGCAGCACGACCACCTCGTCGATCCCCTGCTCATGCAGCGCCGTCAGGTGATCGAGGATGTCGGGCTCGAGCCACGGCTGGTTCGGCGGCCCGCTTCGACTCTGAAAGACCAGATCCCAGTCGGGCTTGCCGACCCCTTCGCCGACCAACCGACACGCCTCGCGCAATTGCGTTTCGTAGCGGCTGCCGGTCGCCATCGCCGTCGGGATGCTGTGAGCGGTGAAGACCAGTCGCGTCGCGGCACGCCGTTCGGCCGGCAGCGGATCGAGTTCGGCGGCAACGTTGCGGATCGACGGCTCGATGAATCCCGGGTGGTTATAGAAGACCCTGATCTTGTCGAACTGCAGCGCGTCGGGACCGATCGCGGTCCGCGCCGCCTCGAGATTCTCGCGGTACTGTCGACAACCGCTGTAGCTGCTGAACGCGCTGGTCATGAACGCCAGGCAGCGTCGGACGCCGTCCTGCTGCATGCGCCGGAGCGTATCGCCGATCAGCGGGTGCCAATTGCGATTCCCCCAGTAGATCGGCAAGTCGATTCCGTTCGCCGCGAACTCGTCGCGAAGCAGTCCGATCAGCTCGCGGTTCTGCGCGTTGATCGGGCTGACGCCGCCGAAGTGGCGATAGTGCTCGGCCACTTCGAGCATCCGCTCGCGCGGCACCGGCTTGCCTCGGAGGACGTTTTCCAGAAAGGGCATGACATCGTCTTGCCCTTCGGGACCACCGAAGCTGACGATCAGCAGCGCATCGTAGGGGCCGAGCATGAAGCCGAGTCCGATCCGGAGAAAGAGAAGGAGGGACGTCTGGAGGTATGGTCGAACCGAACGGCGACCGGTCGGCCGTAACGAATCGGCCGACTCGGTCGACAGCCAGGGCATCGCACGGCAAGGCGATCCGGATCAGGCCTTCATCGCGGCCGCATCACCGTGGCGAAGCGAAGCGATCCAAGGATCCATGTCCTTGAAGATGCGCCCGGGGTCGCCGTCGAACACCTTGCCGACGAGCAGGTCGGTCAGGTTGTTGCGATGCTGCGGGAACGCCTTCATGAATTCGCCGAAGCTGAACTCTTCGGTGTAGAACGCGTTGACGAGCTTCCGGATCCAGACGACTCCCGCCTCGAACGGACCGCGCCACGCTCCGAGCGTTTCGGCCGAGAGATCGTTGCGACGCAACGCATCGACGATCGCGTCGGCCGCCATCTCGCCGCTCTTGAGCGCCAGGAAGACTCCGGACGAGTAGATCGGATCGATGAAGCCCCAGGCGTCACCGACCAGCACCCACCCCTGCCCTGCCATCTGACGGGTCTTGTACGAGAACTCGCGAGCGACGTGATAACCGCTGACCAGTTCGGCGTCGGCCATCCGCTCCTGCAGTCCGAGACACTCGGCCTGCTCCTCGCGGAACGTCTGCTCCGGAGTCCCTCGCCCCTTGAGCAGGTACTCGGCGTCACCGACCACGCCGATGCTGACCGTTCCGTCGGCGAGCGGGATGTACCAGAACCAGCAGCGCTTCGATCGGGTGTGGAGGACGCAGGTCACCTCCGGCTCCCCCGGCGCATTGCGGCGGGCATTGCGATAGTAGCCCCAGATCGCCGTCTTCTTGAGTTCCGGATCGACGACGCGCAGGTTCAGTCGATTGGCGATCATCGCCTGTTGTCCCGAAGCATCGACGACGATCTTCGCGGCAACCTGATGATCATTCCCCTCGGCATCGCGGATCGCCACGCGGTGATCCCCTTGCTCCTGCAGGTCGATCTCCAGCACGCGGGTTCGATCCAGGCAGGTCGCTCCCTTCTCGCGAGCGTTCTCGAACATCACCTGATCGAATTCGCCTCGCTGGACGTGCAGCGTCTCGGCACAATCCCGTTCGTCCGCTTCGGTGAAGAAGAACGGTCGGCTCTCCTTCCCTTCGTGGTTGACGAACTGGACACCGTTCTTGCGCACGAACCGGCCGCTCCGGACCTTGTCGAGCACGCCCAATCGCCGGAGCGTCCAGTACGTTTCGGGCATCAGCGATTCGCCGACATGAAACCGAGGGATCGATTCCCGTTCGACCAGCAGCGTCGAGAACCCCTGTTCGGCGACGAGCGCGGCGGTGGTGGTTCCGGCAGGGCCTCCGCCGATCACCACACAGTCGTAGCGGTCTTGCATGTCGATTTCTCCGGAGGGAAGTTCCGGCCGAGCGGAACTCGAAGGCGTCGCCGACGGCGATGCGGCTGGAATGACGATGGTTCATTCTTGCCGAAATCGCTCGGGCAGCAAGTCGCAAGGTCCTCGGGGTGCGGTCGATCGGACGATTCGCGGCCCCGGTCCGCGGCTCGTCGGAGGGGCCGACAGCGGACGCCCGGACCGCTCGCCGGGGAATCGTCCGGTCCCTCGCCCGACTCCCTCGTCAATCACCGTCCGGAAGTCTAGAATCGCCCCGTCGGGACCACCCTCCAGGTGGTTGCGACATCTCTTCTCTCCCTGGTCGCGAGAGCGTGCGATGCGAGTTCGGAAACCGGTCTTCCCCGGCGTGATCGAGGTGAATCACCAACTGGGAGAGATGATCGGCTGCAACATCTACCTGATCTACGATCGGGACGAATGGCTGCTGATCGACGTCGGCTACGACGACACGATCGCCGAAGTCCTCGAAATGATCCGGCAACTCGACTTTCCGCTGTCGAACTGCCGCACGCTCGTGGCGACGCATGCCGACGTCGACCACATCCAGGCGCTGGCAAAAGCGAAGCAGGTACTGCGGACCACGGTCACGAGTCATCCCAAGGCGGTCGCTCCGCTCGAGAGCGGCGATCGGCTCTGGACGTTCGCCGACATTCCGGCGCAGAAGGTCAGCCTGGAGATGCCTCCGGTCAAGATCGACCACCAGGTCGACGACGGCGATCGGATCAAGGTCGGCGACCTGGAACTCGAGGTCTGGTCGACTCCCGGGCATACCGACAGCCAGCTCGCGTTCCGCATGGGGGAGCTGCTCTTCAGCGGCGACAACATCTATCGCGACGGCGGCGTCGGCGCGATCGACGCGCATCACGGGAGCGATCTGCGCGCCTTCATCCGTTCGCTCGAACGGATCCGCGACGCCGACGTGAAGTGGCTCTTGCCGAGTCACGGTCCGATCTTCCGCAAGGATGCCGCGATGATCCAGCGGACGATCGATCGACTGCAGACGTACCTGCACATGTCCGACTTCGGCACCTGTGCGGTCGACTGGCCGCTGATGGACGAGTTCGAAAAGGAACTGGCCGACGGCAAGCTGCCGGAGTGAGCCGCGAGATTCGGTCGGCGGCAGCCACGGACCTCCCGGCTCGACGCTCGGCCGATGCGACAGCGCGGGAAACGCGTCGTCGGTTCCTCATCGTGACTTCCCCAGCTTCCGCCTCCGTGCGGCGACGCTCGCCGAGACACTGCTTCGAGGCCCGGTTCTGCCGGTTATTCCTCAAACTCCGCCCCTCATCGAGCCGATGAGAGCGTCAGGTCCGACGGCGACCGTCAGGCGTCGCCGACGCCGTCCAAACGCTGCGGATAACCGGAGGGGGGAACCTCGATGATCCGTCGTTCGCTTCTGGCGCTCGCCTGCGCCGTCGTGATGTTCTTCTGCATCCCGCAGACCGAAGCTGCCGCCCAGCAGCAGCAGGCCTACGGGCGCGTGTGGGGCGGCCAGTACTCGATGCGGGACTGGGATCGCTTCTACCACTACCCGTACGTCTACTATCCGCAGAACTACTA
Organism: Planctomycetaceae bacterium; assembly: GCA_003455945.1. Lineage (GTDB taxonomy): Bacteria > Planctomycetota > Planctomycetia > Pirellulales > Pirellulaceae > UBA11682. The sequence goes on along the minus strand of DMPQ01000005.1, from coordinate 12,483 downwards.
CGGGAACGAGTACTACCGCTCGTCGGAGAGCATGTACTACCGGTACCCGATGGAGATGCGGACGCCGGTCTACAACAAGGGCTGGCACAACTACTACCCGAACCCGCGGCGTTACCACTGGGGTCATCACTTCCTGCTGGACGTGTTCTGACCCGACCGAGGCTCGGCTAAGTTCGACCTCTCCGCACCGCAGACATCCGGGCGACGCGAATCCTTCGCGTCGCCCGAGTCGTTTCTTGGCTCGACGCGTTTCATTCGCGCCCCGTCTCAATCGCGACGCGGTGCCCGTCGCTCCGCGACCGCCGCCAGGACCGCCTGTAGGTTCGTCCGAGCGACTCGACTTCCAGGGTCCAGTCGGAGTGCCTGTTCGTACCACGCGATCGCTTCGACCAGCTTCCCCTGTCGAGCGCTCAGGTTGCCGAGGTTCGTGAATGCTTCGGCGTTGGTCGGATCGAGAGCGATCGCCAGGCGGATCCGTTGCTCCGCTTCGGCCGGATCGGTGAGCGCGAGCATCGCGCCGAGATTGTTCTGCGCCTGGGGCTGGTTCGGATCGAGCTCGATCGCGCGGCGGTAGTACTCGATCGCCAGCTCGGGTCGCTCGGTCCGTTCGAGATTCCCCAGATGCACCAGCGGCTGAGGGAGCTGCGGCGTCGCGGCGAGCGCCTCCTCGAGCAGCCGACGCGCCTCGTCGCGTTTCCCGTTTCTCAACAGCACCATCGCCAGATTGGTCTTCGATCGCGACGTGCCGAGCAGGTCGACGGCGACTCGAAGATGCTCTTCGGCCTCGGCATCCCTCCCGGCATCGGCCAGTGCCAGACCGAGCGCCGCTCGCGAAAAGGGACTCGCAGGAGCCTTGGCGACACTGTCGCTCCAGAGGTCGATCCGTGAGCGATAGACCAGGTTGCGAGCGACGGTCAGCGTTCCGAACGTTATCGCTACCGCCACCGTCCCGCCGAGAGCCAGCACTGTGGCGCGCCGATCGGCGGTTCGTGGCGAGAGTCGAACGATCGCCAGCCCGATCCCCAGCAGCACGATCGCCGACGGTAGGTACATCCGATGTTCCGCCGCGATCGTCAGGGCCGGCATGAAGCTCGATGTCGGAGCGAGAATCAGGAACCAGGCGAGCGGCAGAAAGGCGTGGCGCGGCGCCCGAAACAACAGGACGATCGAGACGATCAGCGCCGCGACGATCAGACTGCCGATCAGTGCCGACTCGAGATCGAGCGAGCGCTTCACCGGCCAGCCGTACTCGATGTTCTGCCCGATCGGCACCACGCACAGACGCAGGTAGTGCAGCAGTACGGGCGGTTGACTGAGCAGATGCTCCAGGCCGGAGTGCGCGATCCCTCCCTCGCGAAACTCGCCGTAGGTCTCCGATTGCCCGATCAGCAGCAGGACCAGGATGCCGAGCGTCCCGAACAGCGCCAGATGTTGACCCCATCGACGCGCCATCGCCTCGCGCCAGCTCGCTGCGACGAAGGCCCGGTCCCAAAGCAGTACCAAGATCGGTACGACCGCCGTCACCTCTTTGGTCAGCATTCCGGCAGCGCAGCTGACTATCGCAACCGCTTGCCACACCCACGGACGTCGCGAGTCGATCGAACGATCGAACGCGAGCAGCGTTCCCAGCAGGAACGTCGCCATCAGCAGTTCGATGCGCTGATAGAGGTAGGTAACGGCCTGAGTCTGCAGCGGGTGAACGCTCCATACGAGCACGACGCAGGTCGCGATCAGCAGCCGCGACCGCTCGCCCAAACGCTCCGCGGTCGCACGGCGAAATCCGGCGACGATCAGCGCCTGCAGCAGGACGGCATTGAGCGCGTGGATCGCGATGTTCGCGACATGGAATCCGCGCACGTCCGTACCGCCGACTTCCAGGTTGATCCGAAAGGTCAGATAGGGGAGCGGCCGCGCCGGGAGCGTGTTGCCGCTGAAGGTCGACTGCCACCAGGTTCCGGCGTGCATCAGCGGATTGCCGATGATCTCGACGAGATCGTCGTAGACGAAGGGGGTGTCGAGCGAGCCGGCATGGACCAGGACGACCGACACGACGAGCGACAGCGACGCGACGATCCGAAGCATCGCCTTGCGAGCCGCTGCGCGAGCGGCAAGCTCGGCCTCCGTCAACCGAACGTGACTCACGACGGCACCTCGGCGACCGCGTCGCTCGCTACCGCAGGGTCGCTCGATGCCGCTCGCGTCTCGTGATACTCCGCGTCGGCGTTGACGCTCCAGAGCGCCTCGCGATCGACACCTCCGGCGATCAGTCCGTCGACGACCGTCATCGCTGCCAACATCGAGTGATCCTGGTTGTTGTAGCGATGCATGCCGTTGCGCCCGATCGGATACAGATTGTCGATGCGATCGAGCCAGCGGCGCAGCTCGTCGAATCGGTCGTAGGCGCCGAAGTAGGCGGGGTAGGCCTTCGGCACGCGCAGGACCGTCCCGTCGAGCACCTGTCCCGGTTCGAGCAGCCCGATCCGCTGGAGTTCCTCGGCGCCGAGTTGTCTGAGGCGCTCATCGGTGGAACTCCATAACGCATCTCCTTCGGAGCAGAAGTACTCGAGCCCGAGCCAAGTCGTCGTGCGATCGGCGACCAGATAGGGACTCCAGTTATCGAAGATCTGCAGTCGTCCGACCTTCACGTCCGGCTCCTGGATGTAGAGCCAGTTGTCGGTCAGCGCGACCGGCTTGCCGCGGACACGATCGATCGGCTTCAGGCGACGAACGAGCAGTCCGACGGTGATGAAGTCGCGATAGGCGAGCCCTTCGGCGATCGCGAGGATCTCGCGCGGCACGGGGGATTCGAAGTCGTCCAGCCCGCGGACCAGATCGACGACCGGCATCGACGACAGGACATGGTCGCATTCGAATCGATGCTCGTCGCCGGTCGCTTCGTCGACCGCGAACACGGCGACCATCCGGTCACCGCTCCGTTCGAACCGAACGACTCGATGCCGCATCAGGATCTCGCCGCCGAGGGCACGAATCCGATCCCCGCACGCCTCCCACATCTGCCCCGGGCCGAGCTTCGGGTACAGGAACCGCTCGATCAGACTCGTTTCGACCTGCTTCTGTCCGACGTCGCGGCGGCGAAAGGGGCGCGACAGCGCATCGCGCAACGCCGCGGTGATCGACAGCCCCTTGATGCGCTGCGCTCCCCAGGCCGCGTCGATCCGGTCGCAAGGGACTCCCCAGACCTTTTCGGTGTAGGCGCGAAAGAAGGTGCGATAGAGCTCGGTGCCGAATCGGTTGATCAGGAACTGTTCGAGATTCTTCTCGGGCCGGATCGGCTTCAGTCTCGCCGCGGCGTAGGAGACCGCGATTCGCGCGATCCGGATCGGCCCCAGATTCGCTAGCGTCCGTGTGCTCAGACGCAACGGATAGTCGAAGAATCGCCGCAGGAAGTAGATGCGACTCTTCCGCGGTCGAATCAGCATCACGCGATCGGTCGTCGCCGGATCGGGACCGTCGCACGACGCATCGACGCCGGTCGACTTCCCCTGATAACGGATCTCGAACGAATCATCGGCCGACTTCTCGATCGGCAGCAGACGGCGCCACCAGGCCATGACGCGATCGGACTTCGAGAAGAACCGATGTCCGCCGATGTCGATCCGGTTGCCGCGGTAGTTGACCGTCCGCGAGATGCCGCCGAGCATGTCGCTCGCTTCGAGCACGATCGGACGGATCGAGGTCCGTTCGAGCAACTCGCTCGCCGCGGTCAGTCCCGCTGGTCCGCCGCCGATGATGACGGCGACGGACGTTCGACTTGTCACGGACACCTCCGACGACCTGACGATCCCCTCGCGATTACCCAGCATCCGACCGGTCCGCGACTCAGTCGATCGGATCGGTGATCGCTTCGTTGCGAGGCGGCGGCGGTGTCCACTCCGAGGCCTCGCGCGCCGTCAGGACGATCGACGAGTCCTGCGGAGCCAGGAGCAGACGGAATTTTTCGTCGGGACTCGCGTTCTCGAAGACCGACGCCTCGACCTGAGTGAAGGTCAGGAATGCTGCCGCGTACTCGTCGGCCGTCAGCAGACCGGCGGTGTAGTACTCGCGGAGCTCGCAGGCCGCGCCCCAGTTCGGCGCACTCGTCCCCTCGACCAACGCCGCGATCCGAACCCGAGCCTCTTCGGTCGTCACCGCTCGCCCTTGGGTCGGAGCGATCCGCCGTTCGATCAGATCCTGCAGATCGACGAGCGACCGGAAGACCGGATTCTCGACCGTCCGGTTGTCCGCCTCGCGAGCCAATCGCAGATTGTTGACCGCCGGCCCTTCGTAGATCGGCCGCTTCGAAACGACGTCGTAGATGTTCATGCGAGTCGTGTTCGAGACCTGTCCCTGGCGGGTTCCCATCAGCTCGACATCGAAATGAATCAGCAGATCGATCCCGACGCGGCGGCAGCCGTCGAGGAGCGTCGACAGCCGATCGTTGCCGACGTACTCGATGCCGACCGACAGATAACGGCCGTCCACCTTGCCTCGCGTCGGAGCCAGTGCGCCGTCCTCTTCGCGCCGGGCGGTCAGCATCTGGAACGGTCCGAGCCTTCCATCCAGACAGGCCTTGCGGAGCGTTCCGCAGACGAGNNGACGAGCTTCGAAAAGTCTCCGGCGGCGGCATCGAGCCCGTCGATCGTCACCTTCTCGATCGATTCGGGTCCCTGTTCGATCGATGCCGATTCGGCCCCCTGCAGACGTCCAGGGTTGAACGAAGTGCCGATGCCGATGCGCGGGACGGCACGAGCTCCTCCGATCGCATCGATCCAAGTCGGTCGAGCGATCCGCTTGTCGGCCGACCGGATCAGGTCAGCCAGATGGATCAGCTCCACCACGCCGTCGTAACGCGCCGCGATCATGCGATCGGTCGTGTAGCCGGTCAACCGCGACGGAAGATCGAGCGCCGGCGTCGACGACGCAGTCGTCCCTCCGGCCGCCGCACCCGCAAACGGATTCGGAACCGACGAGTCCGGTTCGGCCTCGTCGGCCGGATCGGCATCGAAGGCCAAACGCTTCAGGTCGAGCGGTTCGTTGCCGCAATAGCTGAAGATCGCGGCATAACGCTCGGCTCGCATCGCCGGCCGTATCTCGACGACTCGGCCGTCGAACAGCAGCAGCGGAATCGAGTTCCGCTCCGTCACGAGCAGGCCGCGCGAGTTGTCGCTCTTCTCGAGCTCGAAGTCTTCCCCCTTGGTCCACGGCACGGCCCGATCCGCCTCGACGCAGCAGAGCAACGCCGTCTCGTCGGGACCGTCGGTAACGTCGACCGTCCGCACCAGACGAATCCCGAAAAAGGGCGTGTGCTCGCCGCGCGGCAGGACGAAGCCGGTTCGCGTGCTGTCGGTCCCTCCGGTCCGGAAGACCTTCGGCATCAGCGGGAGCAGCTTCAGATTGTTCGGACTGTTCCAGGGCTCATCCAGCTTGAAGCGATCGAACAGCGCCTGGTAACCGAGCGCCGGCAGGATTCGGACTCGCCACGACAGCTCGCCATCACCGATCGTCGGCAGGACGATCGTTCCCGTTTCCATCTCCTTCACCAGCGCCGATCCGATCGCTCGCATCCGCTCGATCCGATCGTCGGCCGTATCATCACCGGGGCTCGATGCGAGCTGGTCGGCCGGAACGAGGTTCGCGAGCGACTCGTCTCCCTCAGCCGAATCCGCGGTCCCCGGAACGACTTCGACCGCTCCCGGCGGAAGCGACGTTTCGGTCATCGCACTGTCGGCGTCGTCGCCGCTGACCGGCGCATTCGCCGACGGATCGCCAGCCGGAGACACTTCCTCGGCCGGGTTGTCAGGCGATCCGCGACGGACGCGCTTCGACAGATCGACGCCGACGCCGCCCGTACAGCCGCTCAGTCCGATCAGCAGCGCGATCGACGCCATCACCACCTGGCGCATCGCGTTCCGACCGAGCGTTCGGTCTGCCGTTCCGATTCGCATCATTCGATTCCCCGTGATTCGCTCGACTTCGCCGATCCGTCGGAGGTTCGCGCACCGGCCGCCAGCAGCGCCTCGGCGCCGTGATAGAGGGCTCTCGGCAGACCATGCATGCGCGAACCGCCGCCGCTCAACAGCACCTGTGCCGTCTCGGTCGCGATCCCGGCTGCGTTTGCCGCCCGAAGGCTGCGATCGATCTCTGAGACGAGTTCGTTGACCGAGGTCGCCGCGTCGCGAAAGAGGCCACAGGGGCTGTCGGCTCGATGCGGCGCCAGCTTCTGTTCCTCGGCCTGCGCGAAGGTCACCATCCGCCCCTTGGCGATCGCCGCGGTGATGCGGGAACCGCCGTGACTGATCGTCCGCATCCAGGTCTGATTGCCGGCCGTCGCGACGACATGAGCGTGGGTCGAACCGAGTTCGACCGCCACGATCGGCTTGCTCGTCGCATCCTGCTTGGCGCGGTAGCGCACCAGATTGAGAAGCGCGACCGGTTCGCACTGGAATCCGATCACGTTCAGTTCGTGCTGCTTCAGCAGTTCGACGAGATCGTCCACCTCGTTCTTGCGCGAGGCGACCAGCATCACCGTCCGCTGACCGTTCGACTGCGTCTCGAACCGATGCCAGTACCAATGGACCTGATCGAGCGAGTACGGAATCAGGTGTTTTGCCTCGAGCTCGACCATCTGCTCGAACTTCGCGTCGTTTCCGCCCGGCAGGCCGATGAACCGAGTGAGACTCCCCTTGGGATCGATCGACACCAGGCAGGGCGAGTCGCCGATGTCGGTCTCGTCCTTCAGCTTGACCAGCGCGCCTCGGATCGCTTCGCGCAGCTCGGAGTCCGACTTGGCGACCGTCGCCTCCTTCCGGAACTCGATGATCCGGAGCGATTCGATCCGAACGACGCCATCCTGCTCGACGAACTTGGCCGCCTTGAGCGCGGACGAGCCGAGATCGAGCCCCCAGCCGACCTTCGCTTCCTTTTTCTTGCCGAAGAGCGAAAGCTTCGAAAGGAGTCCCTTCGAGGCCTTCGGCGGCGCCAACGTCTCGACGACTTCGGCCGCTCCGATCGCCTGCAGGCCGAGACCGATCGCGATCGAGAATCGCTGCAGCGCCAATCGCCCACCGGGAACGTCGGCGATGGCGGGAGAGTCGGCGATCCGCGGGTCGATCCAGCCGAGCGAGCCGCCGAATCGCGGCGAGGCATTGGCGACCCACGGCATCTCGATCCCCTTCGCCTCCCCTTCCTTCCAGCGCTTCTTGGCCTCCTGCAGCCACTGAGCGGCCCGCGGGAGTTTCGGCGCAAGCTTGACCAGACGCTCCGCCAGACCGACGAGCGGCGGATCGACGAACGGCGTCTCCTTCAGATCGCGTTCGATCCAGAGCACCTCATCCAGTTCGGCTTCCGACGCGCGAACCGTCTCGTCGCGAAATCGATCGGGGACCTGGGCCAACAGGCGCGAAGCTTCCGCGAGCGCTCCCGCCTGTTCCTTGGCCTTGGCGGCCGCCACGACCCGCTCGCGGATCTGACGACCGAGTTGTTCGAGCTTCGCATCCGAGCGGACCAAGGTCAGCAGCTGCGCAATCTTGCCGAAGACGCTCAGCGGCGCGTTCGACGCGATACCGGCCTGAATCTCGTCGCGAAGCGATTGGACTCGCTTCGCTTTTTCGACCGCCTCGGCGAGTTGTTCGACCACCTCGGGGGTCCGGAGATTCGGGTGGATCTCGCCGAATCGTGCTGCCGCCTTCAGATAGTCGGCGGCCGCCAGATACGCCTTGCCCGTTTCGGCGAGCGCCGCCGCTTCGGCGTCGGCTCGCTCCCGGGCGGCGGTCAGTTCCTGAAGTCGTTGCTTGGCTCGCTGCAGTTCGTCCGGAAAGCGGTCGCCGTCGGTCCGGACGAGCGACTTGGCGATCAGGATCGCATCGGAGTACTTTCGCTCGGCCTCGAGCGTGTCGAGCATCTCGAGGCGAGTCCTGATCGCGCGAACTTCCTTCTGTCGCACCTCCTCAAGATTCGTGCCGCAATGACCGCAGAATCGTTCGGCGATCGTCGTCGGCCGCAGACAGTCGGGACACTGCTCCATCAGAGCAATGCCGCAGTTCCGACAGAACTCCTTGCCGATCGGGTTCTCGTTGTCGCAGCGGGGACAGACGATTCCCGCGGCGGCGGTACGTTCGTTCATGAGACGTTAACTCCGAAGGGACGAAGCGGCTCGCGGCGAGCGGCCGACTCAACCCTCGTGGTCCGACAGGACGACGAACGAGACGTTCAGGTCCCAAGGCCTGACCGCCGGATGATCGAACTCCAGTTGGAGTCGCGCGGACCGATCCCCGGAGTAGCTCCCCGGTCGCATCTGCTTGGGTACCGTGACGATCAGCCGGTAGACTCCCTTCGAGGCGTCGATCGGTTCCAGACGGGCTTCGATTCCTTCCGGGTTCGAGACGGCCGAGACGAGCGACAGACGCGGATCGTCATCGTTGATCCGCAGGATCAGCGGATGCTCGATCCCCTGCCCTCGTCGCAGCGTGCCGAGTTCCAACAGACTGCGATCGGCCAGCTTCGCGCCGGCGACCGTCAGTGCATCCGGGACGGTGGCGATGACCGGAACCGTCGTCTCGATCTGCGAACCGTCGCTCGCGCGACCACGGATCCGGACCGACGCGTTCAGCGGACCGGCCGGCAACGGCTCGCGCGATTCCACGATCAGCTTCCGGGCCCAGACGGTTCCGACGCCGACCGTTCCGAGATCGGCCACGTCGCCCCAGGTCACCGACAGACGCGAGTCGCTCGATTCGATCGACGGCAGCTCGTCGAAGACGAATTCTTCGCTGAAGAGCGTCGTTTCGGCTCGTGCACCGATCTTGCCGGGAAGAATTCGTCCCAAATTCAGCGACTCGGGAAGGCTCGCCAGATCGACCGCGACCTTGGCGTGCACCTCGAAGCGTAGTTCCTTCAGATCGGGATCGTTCGTCGTGAACGAGAGCGTCTGGACGATCGATTCGCTTCGTCGACCGGTGTTCCAGGTCAGCGACACGGTCGCCGTCTCGCCGGGCATCAGTTCGCGATTCGAGATGCTGAAGTCAACGCACTTGCAGCTGATGTCGCCGCCGCGGATCTTCAGCACCCCTTCGCCGGCGTTCGTGACCGAGAACTCGGTCGTTTCGGTCCCGTGCGGCGCGACGATCCCGAAGTCGCGAACGCTGTCGGAAACGACCACCTTCGGGAGCTTGCCGTTCGCGTAGATCTCCTCGCGTCCTTCACACTCGCGCTTCAGCTCTTCGCGCACCCGCTCGATCTTCTCGTTCAGACCGTACGAGGCGGGATACTGACGTTGCTTGAGCGGGGAGTAGTTCAGTTCGCCCAGGTAGAGCAGTCCGACCATGGCGGCGGGAAAGCCGAGGCCGAGCACCAGACGGAGAGAGCCCATCGTTAGACGATCCGTTGTTCGTTAGAGGACCAGCGGTCGAGGTTCGTCGGAACCGACTCGCGGTCGAAGAGCCTGCGGCGGCTCGCAAGGGAAACGGAGGGGACGAACCAGAGTCCGTCCCCTCCGCGAGATTCACGATTCGCGGAAGTTCCGCGAGCCGATCAGTTCTCGTAACGGCTGAGCTTGTTGACCTTCTGGATCCAGATGCCCGAGAAGAAGGTCTCGGGGCCGAGCTCGACCGTGCCGTCGGTGTAGCCGACCTGGTCGTAAGCCGGCAGACCGGTCGCGACCGGGAAGCCCGGGTTGAAGTAGCCGTCGCCGCTCGTGTCGGTGACGATCCGGACGCTGCCGTCCATGTACAGGATGTTGCCGGTCTTCTTCTTGCCGGCACCGTGAATGGCGGCCCAGTCACGGGTGTCCTGCAGGTAGTAGCCGGAACCGTTGGTCGGAGCCGGGATGATCAGGTTCTGGCGCTCGACCTGCACCTGGGCGTTCAGCGGAGCATTGAGCTGGAGCAGGGTGATGTTGTCGCCGTCGCTCGACATCGCCGCCGGGCCGTCGTTGAACGCCTCGGTCAGCAGCATGCCGGCCGGAACGGTCGAGCCCATATCGCCCCGAGCGACCGCTTCGTTGATGTCACCAGGACCACCGTCACCGAGGATGCCGATGTTGGCCATGTTCACCTTGCCACCTTCCGCCACGCGGCGAGTCAGCGGACCGAAGGTGTTGACCTGTCCCTTGAAGCTGTTGATCGTCGTGTTGCCCGCGAGCGGCAGGTTCGACGCATCGGTTCCGACGACGACACCCGAGCGGACCAGGTGCCAGCCGGCGGCGTAATTGGTGTTGTAGCCCCGCTTGATGAACATGGTGTCGAGGAACTGACCGCGAGCAGCCGACAGACCGGCCGTGCCGTCGAACGCAGCGTTGGTCGCTGCGGCTCCACCCCACGTCGCACCCGGACCGAAACCGTTGGCGCCGCACTCGCCCGCGACGAGCTTCGACACGTCGCTGACGGTGTCCGACCCCGACGAGTACGACGAGTTCGCGTACAAGTCGTTCAGCTTCTCCGAACCGCGAGCCGGGTTGGTCGGGCAGAGGAGCATGCCGCGCTCGGCAGCATTGATGTTGACGATGTCGGCCACCCAGCCCCAGGTGTCCATGCATCCGTCGCGACGCCAGTCGCTCGCACCGGTGCAGAAACGCTCCGACGGATCGTTGTCCGAGAAGGTGTGCAGCGCGATGCCGACCTGACGCAGATTGTTCTGGCAAGCGGCTCGGCGAGCCGACTCGCGGGCGATCAGCACCGCCGGGACCAGCAGCGCGACCAAGACGCCGATGATCGAAATGACCACCAGCAGCTCGATCAGGGTGAAACCCTTCCGAGAAACAGAATTGACCGACATTCTCCACTCACCTAAAAGAGAGAACTGCTTGCCGAAGGTCGTCCGCGAACCGAGACCATCTCGGGCACCCGAACTCTCCTGCCGCGGTTGCAGCCGCATTGGCAGTCGAGACGGATGCGGACGACTTTCGCATTTCTTGTCCGATGAACCTCGTACCTTCGTGACCGAGACGACTCGCTTCGCCTCGCTCTCGTCTCGCGAGTCCCCTTCCCCGTCAGGCGACTCGCTCCGTTCGTTGCGGCGGATCCTCTCGCCGACTCTCCCCGTCGATCGCTCGTGCGGCGACCGCCGTTTCGCGACGATCGGACGATCACTCGCCCGATCCCCCTTCGATCACTGCAGCGCGTCACGATCGAAGAGCGAGTAGACCGAGGCGAAGCTCTGAGGATGCAGCTCGAGCGTGTTGTCGGCGAATCCGCCGATCGCCGCGAAGCCGCTGTTGAGCACGCCGTCGCCGTTGCCGTCTTCGACCATCTTCACGCTCCCGTCCGCATACAGGACGGTGCAGCCGCCACGGTGCGGAATCGAGAAGTTGCGGTAGTCCTGACGCGTCTCGCGCGCCCAGACCGGCCACCAGGTCGACTTGGGAGTCGAACTCGGAAAGCTCGGCTGATTCAGATTCGTCACGAGCGCGGGACCCGACGTCATCGAGACCACCATTCCCGCCCCAGCCTGATGNNAGTCGCCGACGAGACGCCACCATCGCCCATGAAGGGAATGAACGAGGCGGAGATCGCCGTCCGATCGAGATCGCCGAGCTTCAGTCCCCCTTGAGTCACATTGCGCTGCCAGACGTTCGTTCCGCAGCCGGCATACGCCGGAATCGGATTGCCGTTCGAATCGAGATTCAGACCGCCGCGGACCAGGTACCAGCTGGCGGTGTAGTTCGAGTTGTAGTGCTTCAGGAAGAACCGCTCCTCGACGAACAGCCGACGATCGCTGATCGAGGCCATGCCGAAGATCATCTGCCGGCAGGGGTTCATCAGCGACGAACCGTCCGGAGCCAACCGCGGCGGGCTTCCCGCCGTTTCGGCACACGCGCCGAGCGTCGACGGATCGCGAGTCAGCAGGTCGACATACGCCTCCGCCACCTTGTTCGGATTCGACGGACAGAGCATCTCGCCGACCGGCACGCCTCGGTTCACCAGGTCCGCGACCCAGCCGTACTCCGTCACCGCGCCGTCGCCGGCCCAGTCGAAGTTGCCGCTCGCGAACCGACCTCCTTCGCTCGCCTTGGCCGTCAGCCCCATCCCGATCTGTCGCAGGTTGTTCTGGCAGGTCGACTTGCGAGCCGCTTCGCGAGCCAGGAAGACCGCGGGAGTCACGAGGCCGACCAGGATGCCGATGATCGAGATGACGACCAGCATCTCGATGAGCGTGAAGGCCTGACGCGGAAAGCCGTTTCGATTCATGGAAGAACGTTCCTTCGATGTTCGGATCGATCGTTGCGGATCGGTGCGAGACCGACCCCGGACGATTCCCCGTCGTCGTCGATCCTCGTGGCGGAAGCGATTCGTTCGCTCCCTCGGCGGCGATTATCCGAGTGCCGCTCGAGTGACCGATGAGTCGCGGGTGAAGAAACGATGAATGCGCGATCGTCGCGCGAACCGGATCGCCGTGACGATCGTTCGCGGCGCCGTATCGCGCGAGCACAGCGGGGCGATCGATCCCGCTGCAGGCCGCGCAAGGCGGCCGCGCGCCACGTCGCGATCG
>DMPQ01000423.1 GCA_003455945.1 Planctomycetaceae bacterium | reverse complement strand
ACTCGCTATCTGCAGTCCCGACAGGGACGACAGAACCGCGGCTCGAATCGGCCGGCCACTCGGTTCGCAAGGCGCGGTCTTTCGTCCCAAACTGGACTCGTCGCGACGCTGGCGGGTGGTTCGACGGTCAGACGACGACGCCGGTCACGTTACGAAACGTCTCGAANNGGAAATGCTGCGACCGGGGGCGGTCGCACTACGACGCGCACTACGACGCGCTCGACGACGCGGGCTGCGACGCGCTGACACCGGTCACTCTTCGCTCCACAGGAGCAGATCATCGTCCAGGGCGATGGCGCTGATGCGGATCTCGTCGAGCAAGGCTCGGCCGTCGAGGCCGACTCGGTCCTGAGCAAATCCTCGCCCGATGGTCCAGACGCCGACGTTCAGCACCATTCCTCCGACACAGTCGCTGGCGCCGATCGGGACGCAGCGGCCATCGACCAGGCGATCGACCGTCATCCGCTTGCCGTCGCAGCGGATCGCCAGATGGTGCCAGAGGTCGGTCGCCAGCGGCTCGATCGAACGGATCGTGCGCACTTCGCGCTGCCGGTCGACGACCTGCACCACCAGGCAGCCGGCGTCGTCGATGCCGACTCTCAGCGGCGCTTCCGGGCGATTCGGATTCGGACGGCCGTCTTCGCCCAGCAGCACGCCAATGCGACTCGCTTCGTTCACGTTGACCGACAATTCGATGGTGAACTCGTCGAACGCGAACGTCTCGATGACGTCCATATGCGTTTCGGATCGCCCCGGGTTCGTGTAGAGATCTCGGGTCGCACCGTCGGCAATTTCGCGATCGTCGAGAGCGCCGCGGTTCGGTTCGCCGGTCAGCGGGACGATCGCCGCCGGCACGTCGTCGGTGCTTCGCGGCGCGTTCGCTTCGGAGTAGGCATAAAGATGGTTGTCGTGGCCGCTGACGTCGCGCGCCGCGATCGCTTCCTTGCGATTCCGATCGTGCGGCACCAATTCGCCGGGGGTTCCTTCCTCGAAACGCCAGTAGGCGACGGTCGAGGCGAACGAGCGTTCGCGCCGATCGAGCGTTCGGATCGGCTCGTACAGCGTCGCGTGCGCCTCGGCCAGTCGCTCCAGGTCGAACTTCACCACCGCTCGGTCGTACGTCATCAGCCCGTTCGTTTCGACTTCGACGTCGGTCGTCTGCGTGTAGACCGCCGCCGCCAATCGCGACTCGATCATCGGGCGCAGCTCGGCGATGTACTTCAGATACGCCTCCTGCAGCGCTTCGGGCGATTCGTAGCTCCGGTAGCCCCAGTTCGCCTCGTCCTGCCAGGTATGGCCGGCCAGGGGCAGGCCGAGACCGCCGTACTCGCCGAGCACCGCGGCTCGACGGCGTTCGGCCGGCGGCGCTTCCGGGCCCGGATAGTTGTGGATGTCGTGGATGTCACCGGTGCCGAAATCGTTCCCGCCGCTCGCCGAGATGACCAGACGAGTCGGATCGAGCCGCTTGACGACCTCGGTCCAGTGAGCGGTGCGGAACTGTCCCCACGCCTCGTTGAACGGAACCCAGGCGACGATGCATGGGTGGTGTCGACGGGCGCGGATCATCGCCGTCAGTTCGCGCTCGAAGATCGCCGCTCCCGGTCGGTCGTCCGTCAGCTCGGTTCCGTCGAGCGGCCACCGCGCGTTCTCCTCGCCGCTCGGCATGTCCTGCCAGACTATCAAGCCCATCCGATCGCAGTGCGCGTACCAGAGCTCCGGTTCGACCTTCACGTGCTTGCGGACCAAGTTGAACCCGGCTCGACGAGTCACCTCCAGGTCGTAACGCAGCGCTTCGTCGGTCGGCGCGGTGTAGAGACCGTCGGGCCACCAACCCTGATCGAGCGGACCGAACAGGAAGCGGACCTCGCCGTTCAGCCACAGACGAGGAATGCCGTTCGCGTCGGGGCGGACCTCGATCGTCCGCATGCCGAAGTAGCTGCGGACCGAATCGACGACCTGCCCGTCGCGACGCAACTCGATCGTCGTCTCGTACAGATGCGGATCCTCGGGGGACCACCAGCGGATCGAAGGGAGTCGGAGTTCGACCGATCCGTCGGCGGTCGCGGTGCCGCTGAGGTCGGTACCGTCGATCGAGGCGACCAGCTCGGTCGAGGCTGCCAGCGCCGGATCGGTCAGGTCCGCGGCGATCCGAACGGTGCCGGTCGTCGGATCAGGTTCGATCACCAGGCGGTCGATCGCCGCATCGGCGACCGGTTCGATCCAGACCGTCTGCCAGATGCCTGAGACCGGCGTGTACCAGATCCCTCCCGGCTTCGCGACCTGCTTGCCGCGCGGTTGAGGGCCGGCGTCGGTCGGATCGAGCACCTTGACGATCAGTTCGTGCTCGCCGGCGATCGGTTCGCGCAGCTTGTCGGTGATGTCCAGCGAGAACGGATCGTAGCCACCCTGGTGCGAGCCGACCGAGGTGCCGTCGACCAGCACGTCGCAACTCCAATCGACCGCGCCGAAGTTCAGACGGATCCGCTCGCCGCTCCATTCGCTCGGAATCGTGATCGTCCGGCGATACCAGAGCGCTTCGGTCGGGGCGATCGTCCGTGCGACTCCCGACAGATGCGACTCGACCGGAAACGGGACCAGGATCGACCCGTCGAACGTCTCGGGAGTCGTCTCGTCCGCCGGGCGGATCGCATAGTCCCAGGGGCCGTTCAGGTTCAGCCAACGGGAGCGGACCAGGGTCGGGCGCGGGTATTCCGGGAGGACGGCCGCGGGATCGACGTCGGCGGCGAAACGGGTGACGAGACGCGGGACAGGGGAGGGGGACGAGGGGGCTGGAGCGGTCGGCTCCTGAGCGGCGAGTCGCGCGGCGAACAGAGGGACGAGAGCCAGCAGCAGCGACGCCGGCGGTGCGAAGGAGCGCATGGTCGTGGTCTCCGGCCGAAAGAAGTCGTGGGATACCGGCATTAGACCGAGGCGCCGTGAGGACCGACAGGGAACGGAGAGGTGCGACAGCGGTTTGCGACAGGGGCGCTCGGCCCGTTCCGTTCGGGCGAAGCGGCACGAGCGGCGGAGCTCGTTCCCGGGATCGGCCCGGGAAAGGTCGAGAATCGGCCGAGCGGTCCGTCCTCGGCCCTGCGTGTGGATAGGATGAAGATTCGTGCGTTAACGAGGCTTGCCCCCCATCGGTCGCCCGGACCCCGAGCGACTCTCGTCCGGCGGGGCTCAGGTCGCTCGATCGTCGTGCCGCGTCGAAGCCCGTTCGACCACGTTCGTTCCGGCGTCCGCCGACCCACTCATCTCGCCAAGGCCATTCGATGTCGCAGATTCAGGAAGCGTGGGAGCAGCTTCAGAAGGGGGTTTCGCTCGAAGGGAACCCGGATGTGCTGCTGCTGGCGGTCAATCTGCTGATCGGCGGTTTCCTGTCGCTCTATGTCCGCTGGCTCTTTCGCCGGTTCGGTACGTCCCCGTCCGACGCCGATTCGATCGGCCGCGTCTTTCCGATCCTGACCTTGGTGACGACCGGCGTGATTGCGGTCGTGAAGAGTTCGCTCGCGCTGTCGCTCGGTCTGGTCGGGGCGCTGTCGATCGTCCGCTTCCGATCGGCCATCAAGGAGCCGGAGGAGCTGGTCTATCTGTTCCTGTGCATCGCGGTCGGATTGGCGCTCGGAGCGGGACAGCCGCTGTTGGCCATCGCGCTGCTGGCGGTGTCGACGCTGTTCATCGTCGGCATGAGTCTGACGGGAAAGAACAAGCGGCGTCAGAACCTGATGCTGACCATCACGGCCGATGCGCGGCAGGCGTTCGCCGACGGAACGCAAGGGGTGCTGAAGCGGGTCGAAGAGGTGACCGGCAGCTACACGCTGCAGCGATTGGATGTCGAAGAGGGGCGGGCGCAGATTCGTCTGGTCCTCCCCGATGCGACCAGCAAGCAGGCGACCGACTGGATCACGCGACTGCAGCAGAACCTGCCGGGATGCGATCTGTCGGTCGTCAACGTCGCCAAGTGAGTCCGCACGTTTGCGGCGAGTGATCGATCGACGCGAGAGTTCGGCCGCGGTAGAGCCCTCGGCGGGCGACACGGCGCGGAACGCCTCGCGTGAAACGACGGAACGACGGAGGGGCGAATGATCATCAAGGGGAGCCCGGACCAGAAGATGATCGAACGGGACCGGGCGTGCGACGAGCGAGCCCTGGATGTTCCGCCGCTCGTCGAGCCTCGTCCGGCCCGTTGCCTTCCCGCGCGAGGAGCGCCGCTGTTTCGGTTGATCGACGAAGGAAAGTCGCGCTCGGACCTGACGGCTCGGCAGGAGATCAAGTACACGTTCGACGGCGTCGACGTCGGTTACCTGCGGATGCTGATGCGGAGTCTGTTTCGGCGTCAGGTCCACAACAATTCGGTGTCGATCGTCCGGAGCATCTACTTCGACGATGCGACGTACACGGCGCTCAATGCGAACCTCGACGGACTCGGCAATCGCCGCAAGCTGCGTCTTCGCTGGTACGATTCGCCGCTTCCCGAGCGGACGGCGTTTCTCGAGGTGAAGTGGCGTCGCAATCGCCTGACCGGCAAGCACCGGATGCGTCTGGAGTCGAGCGTCGATATCGGGGGACTCGACTACCGGACGATTCGCCGCGAGNNCGAGCTCGAGCGAGCGATGCCCGAGAAGATCGAGACGGAGTTTCGCGGGAGTCCCGATCCGGTGCTGATCGTCGAGTATCGTCGCGAACATTTCGTCGTTCCCGACGGCTCGATTCGGATGACGCTCGACTACGACTTGCGTTTCTATGACCAGTCGGGGAAGCGCACGCCGAAGCTCGGATTCGGTGTGCGACTGGACGGTCTGACGGTGCTCGAAGGAAAGACGCCGGTCGGTCGCGAAGCGGAGTTGCGCGAGCTAATCGCGCCGTTCGCCTCGCGCTCGTCGAAGTGTTCCAAGTACGTGCACGGTTGCCGGCTGTTGGGGCTGGCACCCGAGGTCGATTGATCCGCGCCGAGCGGTGCCGGATCGCTTCTGGTGGTGGTGCGTTCCGCCCGAACGGTTTCGGGTGCGGCGCGATTTCGTCGGCCGACCGTTCGTCCGTTCGTTTGCCGGGCTGGCCTTCGTCTTCTTGCGACTCGGCCGAGCTGGTCACGGCGGCGAAACGCCTGGCCGGCAGCATCGTCTCGTTCGTGAGTTCGTCTTGTTCGTCGCGTCGAGCGGCTGGCCGCATCGACGACTCGTCCTGAAGGAGAACGTCATGCGGAAGTGGTTTGCCGGCTTGGCCGGTGCAGGGTTGATTGCCGGAGCGGTCTGGTCGACGACCGGCCTCTCGACCGCGACTCGATCGGTCGCTCAGGAGCGTCCGCGGCGGCCGATGGGCGAAGGGGAAACGCCGGTGGAGCCGAACGGTCCGCCGAGCGGCGGGCAGCAGGGCCCGGGCGGCTTCGGACCCGGTGGCGGCTTTGGGCCGCAGGGGCCG